>JBAPRR010000327.1:0-29452 GCA_049281195.1 Acidimicrobiales bacterium | reverse complement strand
ATGATGTCGAGATCCCCCCGTCCCTGCCAACCCTGGATGGACACGTGACTGAGCGGCTCCAGGCGGGAGCCGAATTTGGACTTGGTGCGCCGCACGCCCTTGGCCACCGCCCGCACCTTGCCGTTGGTCCTGCACAGCAGGGTCACAATCCGGTCCGCCTCTCCCAGGCGCATGGTCCGAAGCACCACACCCTGGTCCCGGTACAGGCTCACGACTGCCCTGAGTGCTCGGTCGGCTCTTCGACTGCTTCCAGCTCTCGGTCTTCTACCTTTACGCCTTGCACCGGTTCGCCTCGCAGTGCTTCTTCGCCTTGTAGTGCTTCGCCCTGCACTGCGACCTGTTCGAGCTCGTCTTCCGGCAGCGCGGTGTAAGGGCCCCGGCGCGGGTTGTTGCGTCCCCCGAGCGTGACTCCGAGGACGATCATCAATACGACCGCCACTATGCAGGCAAGGAGCGCGACCGCACCCATAGCGTTCGAATGAGGCTGGCTGGATCCGGCCACCGCGATCAGGATCGTCCCCGCCAGAGCGATGACTCCGAGCGCAATCGCCACGTATTTCATCATCTTGGGTACTTCATCCTTTTCCGTATTCCATCATTTGCCGATATCCCCGTAACGGCGCTCGCGCCTTTGGAACTCGGCGACGGCTTCGTAGAGATCCTCGCGACGGAAGTCGGGCCACAGCACGTCGGTGAAAACCAGCTCTGAATAGGCCAGTTGCCACAGGAGAAAATTGGAGATCCGGTATTCACCCGAGGTACGGATGACCAGATCGGGATCGGGGTGGTCAGGGTGGTACAGGTGCGAGCGGATCATCTTCTCGTCGACTTTTTCAGCCTTGACGCCTGAAGCGACCAGATCGCGAACGGCGTCAACAATTTCGGCTCTTCCGCCGTAATTAAAGGCAATGGTCAGGGTCATCCGGCGATCGTCGGCAGTGAGGGCGGAGGACTCCTCCATTCTTTTCACCACCCGGCGGGGGACCCTCCAGTCGCGCCTTCCGGCGAACCGGTTTCGTACCCCCTTTTCGTGGAGCTCGTCGCGCCGGCGCGACAGCAGGGACTCGTTGAATCCCATCAAGAAGCGCACCTCGTCGGCAGGTCGGCGCCAATTCTCGGTCGAGAAGGCGTAGACAGTGAGCCATCTCACCCCCAGGACAAGCCCACCTTCGACGGCGTCCATGAGGGCGGTTTCCCCCGCCGCATGGCCGTCCACCCGAGGAAGGCCGCGCTTGGTCGCCCAACGTCCGTTTCCGTCCATCACGCAGCCGATATGAACGGGGACCCGGGAGCGATCGATGGCTTCGAGGGCAGTCGTGGGGATCGATTTGACCAAAATGCTTCTCCAGTCTCAGGCGTGAAGCTACCGCCACGGCCAGTGGCCCGGGATACACTCGAAACCACGGGCCGCCGTGTCCGACCCGGGTGGAGGCGAATGGGCAAACCATGAGCTACTGGGTCTGGCTGATATTCGCGGCCGTTTTCGCAATCATCGAGGTTAGATCCCTCGCCTTTTACGCCCTCTTTGCCGCGGTCGGGGCCGCGGCCGCCGCTGTCGCCGCCGCCGTCACCGGCTCGATCGCAATTCAGGTCGCTGTTTTCGCGGTCGTCTCGCTCGCCGGAGTGGGAGCCCTCAGGCGCGTTGTGAAAAGTGTCCTCGGAGACACCCACCGGCCCGCCCTCGTATCGGGAGCCGCCGGCATGGTCGGCCAGCATGCGACGGTTGTCCGGCAGGTCATGGGTCCGCATCATGCGGGAACTGTGCACGTCCGAGGTGAAGACTGGCCCGCCATCTCCTACGAGGAAGACCCGCTCGAACCGGGCGTGGTCGTGGTCGTGGTCGAGCTCGAGCGGACCCGCTTAGTCGTTATGTCCATTTGAGAGGAGCAGCTTTAAATGATTTTTGCGAGCAGTGGAGCCGAAGCCGCTGTCGGGATTCTTCTTGCGGTAGTGGTGCTCTTGGTTCTGATCCTGCTGTCACGTTCGGTGAGGGTCATCCAACAGGGAACCGTGGGAGCGGTTAAGCGCCTCGGAAAGTACAGACCACCGGTGCGACAGCCGGGTTGGACGACCGTGGTGCCGTTTTTGGAGACGATCCAGAAGGTGGACGTCCGCGAGGAACCGCGCGTCGGCGACATGCAACAGGTCATCACCAAGGACAACGTCAGCGTTCTCGTCAACGCGACGATCTACAGCCAGGTGATCGACGTCGAGCTCGCCCTGTTCGAGGTGAGTAACTACCACGTGGCGGTCGACCAGCTTGCAAGGACCGCTCTTCGTGCGGTGTTCGGAGGCATGACACTCGACGAGGCGCTTTCAGAGCGGCAGCGGATCAATGCCGAGCTACAGACCCACATGGCTTCTGCAACCGAAAAGTGGGGCGTCAGGCTCAACCGGATCGAGATCGTTGACATCGTCCCGCCCCAGAACATCCTGAACGCCATGGCCCTACAGAAAGAAGCCGATCAGCAGAAGAGAGCTGCGATCCTTCAGTCAGAAGGTCTCCAGCAGGCTGCGATCAACACTGCACAAGGTGAGAAGCAGGCCAACATCCTGCGGGCCGAGGGTGACAAGCAGGCTGCGATCCTGCGGGCAGAGGGTGACAAGGAAGCGTCCGTCCGTCTCGGTGAGGGGCGCGCCGGAGCCATCAACGCCACCTATGCCGCTATCCATCAAGGAAACGTCACGCCGGAACTACTGGCGGTTCTCCAGCTCGAAGCTCTCGGGCGGATAGCGGCAAGCGACAACGCCAAGCTGATCGTGCCGATCGAGACGGCCGGGCTCATGGGTGCGGCGCAGGCTCTGCGGTCCGTGCTTGCCGCCGTGCCTGAAGCCGGAGCCTCCCCGAATTCGAACGGCGGACGTCCGCCCGCCACTCCGGGAAGGCCCCCGATGCCTCCGGCCGGTCGCTCTTAGTTCGTCTAGTCGTCGTGGTGGTGGACGATCACCACAGGGCATTGCGAGTGAAGAGCGCAGTACTCGCTCACCGAGCCGATCAGCATCCCGGCGAACTCGCCATGCCCGCGGCTTCCGACCACGAGTAGCGAGGCATCCTCGGATGCCTTCACCAGAACAGGCGCGGCGTGGCCTTCGGCTACCGCCAGCTTGGCCTCCACCCCGGATCCTTTGATTTCGTCGCTGACGATCTTCGACAGGGACTTCTGAGCTTCGGCGGCCGGGTCCCAATCGGCCGGCCACGCCGGGGCCCAACCGAGAGAGGTCGGGTACTGCCAGGTGGTGACCACTTCGAGTGGCGATCCGGTCAACTTTGCCTGGGCCACCGCCCAACGAAGGGCTTTCAACGAGGGCTCCGAGCCATCGACGCCGACCACGATCACGTTTGAACTCATCCGGTCACTCCAATCTCATCCATCGCGACGATCCTGCATGACGCCAATTTTCTAAATGCAAGGGATATCGTCATAAAGCTTTCAGCTCCAGACTACGAATGGTGAGGGTATGCCGAACGGCTTGGACGGGTTGCAATCGGAGGATCATCTTCAACTGGGAGCACGCGCCCGCGGTGTCCCAAAGGCCGCCGGGGCGTTGGGCGGCGTAATTCTCGTCGGCCTGATGCTCTGTGCGTGCTCCGGGCAAGCCAACTCGGCAGGCCCGGGCGTCACCTCCGGTGGGTCGACCACCACTACGTCGGGGAAGACCCTGGCGAGCACAGGGTCGACAACCACGCCGACAACCACGCCGGTGACGACCCCGACCACGGCTCCGCCACCCACCACGACCACGACCACTGCTCCTCCACCCACCACGACCACGACCGCGCCGCCTGCTACCACGACGGTGAAGCTGTCGGAGGGCTCCAGCGGTGCGGCGGTGCTCGCGCTGCAACAGAAGCTGACCTCTCTCGGCTACTGGCTGGGGACGCCGAACGGGGTCTTCGGCGACTCCACACAGGAGGCGGTCTACGCGTATCAGAAGGCCGCTGGAGTAACCGCCGACGGTGTGGTCGGTCCGCAGACAGACGCAGCCCTGGCCAGGAACGTCAGACCTACCCCCAAGCCGTTCTCCGGCTCCTACGTGATCGAGGTCGACCTCCAAGACGACCTGGTCATGTTCGTGAAGAACGGAACCCTGGAGTACATCCTCAACTGCTCGACCGGCGGTGGCTACACCTACAACGACGGTGACGGGACCGCAGTGGCCACCACTCCGACCGGGCTGTTCAAGAGCTACCGGGCGGTGGACGGACTGGTGACGGACAACCTCGGCCAACTGTGGAGGCCGATCTTCTTCACCGGTGGATTCGCCATACACGGCGATTCGTACGTGCCTTCGGTCCCGGTTTCCCACGGGTGCGTGCGGGTGAGCAACGAGGCGATCGACTGGATCTGGTCGGCGAGCCTCGACCCGCTCGGAACACCTGTGTGGGTCTACTCCTAGAGGAGAGCTCTACAGCCGCGTGCGGTGAACGTCGCCGTGGGCTGCACCCGCCGTTAGGTTGGTCCAGTGACCGACCGGGGGCCGAAGACAGTCTCAGATCTTCTGGAAGAGGCCGCCTCTCTGCTTCCTAAGAGCGAGGAGCGTCCCGGTCAGATCGAAATGGCCCGGGCGGTCGAACGGGCGATCAAAGAGCGCCGGCATCTGGTCGTCCAGGCCGGAACCGGGACCGGCAAGTCCCTCGCATACCTGGTTCCGGCTATTCGGGCCGGGACCCGCGTCGTCATAGCGACCGCCACCAAAGCGCTACAGGACCAGCTCGCCACCAAGGACCTTCCTCTCGTAGCGCGCCTCAGACCGCCGGGCTCCTTCAAATTCGCGGTGCTCAAAGGCCGTTCCAACTATCTGTGCCGCCAGCGGGCTTCCGAGACCGGATTAAGCACGAACGCCCCAGGTGCGGTCGTTTCGCAAACTCTCGGTGGGTCATTCGACACAGGAACAGAATCAGCTGCACAGGCACAGAAGGCCGGCCCGGGGAGCTCGAACCTGGGGCCGCGTCTCGCCGATCAGATCAAACAGCTCGTGGCGTGGGGGGACGAGTCCCCCACCGGAGACCGGGCGGAGCTCGACTTCGAGCCGGACGCGAGAGCCTGGGCGGCCGTATCGATCGGACCCCGCGAATGTCCCGGCGCTTTCCGCTGCCCTTCAGGAGAGGCCTGCTTCACCGAGCAGGCGAGGGCACGGGCGTCCGAGGCGGACATCATCGTGGTGAACACGCACCTCTACGCCACCCATGTGGCGAGCGGCGAAACTGTGCTCCCCGACCACGACATATTGATCTTCGACGAGGCGCACGAAGTCGAAGACGTGATGACCTCCGGGCTTGGCGTCGAGCTCACCCCTGGAAGGATCAGAGCGCTGGCACAGGGCGCCCGTGGTCTCGTTTCCAAAGACGATCAGGGGACCGTCGACGGGCTGCTCAGTGTGGCGGACGTCTTCGAGGCTCAATTAAGGCCCCTCATCGGGATGAGGATCCAAACCGCGGTCGAAAAGGCCCCGCCAACGTCTCGAAAGTCTCAGCCATCGCAACACCCCCGTTCGGATCGTGAAGATTCGGACTCGTCCGAACCGGGCGGACTCTCCTTTCAATTCGAGGACCAGAACGGGGCCAGATCGCGACCACCCGCCGCACGGCCGTTTAAGGACAGGACATCCTTCCGGTCCTCCGCCGGCGCAACGGATCTGGCGCTCGTAGATCTTTTGACCATGACCGGCTCGCGGGTCGCCGCGATCATGCAGGCCTTGCGGCAAGCCGAACGTGGCGGACCCCAATCCGACGATCCGGACGCATCCGCCAAGAGGAGGCGCTCGGTGCAGGCGGCCTCGCACCTGGCCGAGGATGTGCGCGCACTTTGCGACGCCGACAGCGATCACGTCGTATGGGTAGAGAGCTCGGGCGCAGGAGGCCGTGTCGTCTCGTTGCGAATGGCACCCATCGACATCGGGCCGTTGCTTGCAGAACGACTGTGGCCGAACGTCACCGCGGTGCTCACCTCTGCCACTATCCCGCCCGGATCGGAAAAGCGTCTCGGACTGCCGCCGGAGCGGACAGACCGCGTGGATGTTCAAAGTCCCTTCCCCTACGGCGAACGCGCACTGCTCTACTGCGCCACCGACCTTCCCGACCGCCGGACCCCCGAAGCTGAAGATGCAATCGCCGACGAGCTGGCGGAATTGATCACCGCCGCGGGTGGAAGGACCCTGGCATTGTTCACCAGCTGGCGCGCGATGACCGCGGCACACGAACGGCTCCGCTCGGAGCTCGAGTTTCCCCTGTACGCGCAGGGCGAGCTGCCGAAGCAGAGGTTGATCGAAGCCTTCACAGCAGATGAGGCGGCGTGCCTTTTCGCCACGGTTTCCTTTTGGCAGGGGGTCGACATTCCCGGAAGGACCCTGACCCTTGTCACCGTGGACCGGTTGCCTTTCGCCCGCCCTGACGACCCGCTCGTTCAGGCCCGGCGCGACAAAGCGGGCGACCGGGCCTTCTCACTGGTCGACCTGCCGAGGGCGGCAACCCTGCTCGCCCAGGGAGCGGGCCGTTTGATCCGCTCCGCGGACGACACGGGAGTGGTGGCCGTTTTGGACCGGCGCCTGGCTACCGCCAGCTACGGGCGGATCCTTCGCGCGTCGGTACCGCCGATGCGCTGGACCACCGACCGCAAGGTGGCTGTGAGCTTTCTGGAACGCGCCGCGGAGGCTGTCTCTTCCTGAGGTCGTTCGGCCGGTAACTAGCCTTGGCGCAAGCGATGTTCACTACCGAGCTCGACCACGATGACATGGTGGCCCTATTGGAGGTCATATCGGAGCTCGCTCCGGTACGACCTCTGGTCGAGCTACGTCACGACACGGTGAGCCTTCTGCCCCGTCTTGTGCAGGCCGATCATCCCGCCTGGAACGAGGTGGATCTGGAAGCCAACAACATGCTGGCCTCGCTTCCTCCATCCATGGAGCGCGAATGGAATTCGCGGATCGAGGACATGAGCCAGACCTTCATGAGCCATATAGACGACCATCCTGTGATCACCCATTACCGCAAGACCGGCGACGGTAGGCCCTGGGCCATCTCGGACTTCGTGAGTGCAGAGGACTTTCACTCGACCAGCCTCTATCGCGAGTTCTACTCGTTCCTCGGGACCGAAGATCAGATCAGTTTCGTCCTGCCGGCGAACGATCTGACCGTCGGCATAACAGCCGATCGGGCGGTCAGGGGTTTCACAGGGCGCGACCGCACGGTTTTGAACCTGCTTCGACCGCACCTGGTCCAGGCGTACAGAAACTCCAAGGCGTACGAACGGGTCCAACGCGCACTGCTGGCCATGGAAATGGTCACAGATGTTGCCGGTGAGGGAGTGATCCTGTTGAGCGAGAGCGGCAGGATCGAGCACGCCACCTCATTCGCGACGCGCATGCTCCAGCGTCACTTCCCCGGTCGGGGCGGTTCGGTTCCCGGTGAGATCCAGGCTTGGCTGGCAGAGCCCCGGCCGGCGCCCGCTCCGGAGTGGCCGTTCGTGCACGGGGTTCTGTTGATCAGGAGGCTGGACACGGCAAGCGGCACTGTCCTGCTCGTCTCAGAACGCGACGATCAGCCGGCACGCCCCGCGCTCAGGAAGCTCGGACTGACCGCCCGCGAGTGCGATGTCATGCAATTGATCGTTACGGGAGTGGCCACGAAAGACGTCGCCCGCCGCCTCGAGATAAGTCCTCGCACGGTGAGCAAGCACATCGAGCGTGCTCTTTCGAAGCTCGGCGTCGACTCGCGTACCGCCGCCACAAACCTGGTCAACCAGCTCATCCACTCCCGGGCGAACTGACCGCAACAAGCTCAGTATCCGAGGCGCTCGATGGTGTCGCGGCGCTGTTGCCAGCGGGGCTCGACGTTCACTCTCAGCTCCAGGTACGCGCCTTCCGGCAGCTGCTTTCGCACCGCTATTCCGACGTCTTTGAGAAGCGACCCACCGTGGCCGATCACGATCCCCTTCTGCGATTCGCGCTCGACGAGGATCTCCACTTTTATGTACGGGAATTCCCACTCGATGACCCGGCACGCGATCGAGTGGGGCAGCTCGTCTTCGACTCTTTCGAGCAGCGCTTCGCGCACGATCTCCGCGACCCAGAAGCTTTCCGCCACGTCACTGTGGGTCCCGTCGGGAAAGTAGGGCGGACCCTCAGGAAGGCGATCGATGACAGCCCCGACAAGCGCCTCGACACCCTGTCCGGTAGTGGCGCAGACGGGAAAGATCTCCGACTCCGACGACAGATCGCTGGCCTTCAACAGCTGCTCCACTGTTTCTCTCTTAGAAGCCGCATCGATCTTGTTCACCACGATGAGCACCGTGGCCGGGTCGCGACCATGCATCGAGCTTTCGAGGACCCTTCTGTCACCCGGTCCGATGCGCGCGGTGGCGTCGATCACGGGCATGACCAGGTCTACGTCCTCGAGTGCCGTTCCCACGTGCTCGTTCAGGCGCTCCCCGAGTGCGGTGCGCGGCTTGTGCAGTCCCGGAGTGTCGACGAACACAACCTGCACACCGGGGCGTTGAAGTACGCCGCGCACGGTTCTGCGTGTGGTGTTCGGCCGCGGGGACGTGATCGTGACCTTGGAACCGACCATCTGGTTGACGAGCGTGGACTTGCCCACGTTGGGCCTTCCCACGACCGCGACGAATCCTGAGCGAAAGGGCGTGTCGCTCATGTCGGGTGCCAGTGGCTCATCTCCTACGAGATGGCTCATCTCCTACGAGCTGCCATTCTGCTCGGAGTGCGTTTTTTCGTCGCCGGGAGCTGAAGTGACGGCCTGGCCTACCCTGACTCTTCCGATCCGGTTCCCCTCGACGCGTTCGGCCACCAGGCGCAGGCCGTCGACCACCACGGCCTCACCCTGCTCGGGCACGTGGCCGAGGCGATCGAATACCAGCCCGCCCACGGTGTCCCAGCTACCCGTGGGTAGCTCGGTGTCGAGAAGTTCGGCCAGCTCGTCCACCCCGAGACGTGCGGACACCGATACCTCGCCGTCGGGTAGCCGCTCGACCTGAGGTTCTTCCATGTCGTACTCGTCGACGATCTCGCCGACCAGCTCCTCGATGAGATCCTCGAGGGTCACGAGACCGGCGGTCCCCCCGTACTCGTCCACCACGATCGCCAGGTGGTACTTGAGCTCCTGCATCTCGCGCATCAGGCTCGCCACGCGTTTGGTCTCTGGTACGAAACGCGCTTCGCGCACATGGCTTCCGACCAGCTCGCCGCCGCGTGATGCGCGCTCCGCACGCATGAGGTCCTTCGCGTAAGCGATGCCCACCACGTCGTCGATGTTCCCGTCGTACACGGGCATGCGGCTGAAGCCGTCGTCCATCGCTTCGCCGAGCGCATCTGAAACCGACATGTCGGCTTCGACGGCATGCATGTCGGGACGCGGGACCATCACCTCGCGTACGACGGTGTCTCCGAACTCGATGATCGAATGGATGAGAACCCGTTCTGAATGCTCGATCACTTCCTCTTCTGTGGCCACGTCGGCCATGGCCAGTAGCTCCGACTCGGAGACGGTCGCCGCGCCGGTGGGGCCGCCCGAGATCTTTTCTGCCAGCCATACCAGCGCGTTCGAGAGCATCCGGACGGGCCAGAACCGGACCACCACCGCCACAAAGGGGGCGGAGAAGAGCGCGGAACGGTCAGGGTTGCGTACCGCGTAGTTCTTCGGGATCGCTTCTGCGAGCACGAAGATCACCACGATTTCGAAGATCAGGGCCACGAAGACACCCCAACCGCCGAACCACTCTTCGGCCAGCAGGCCGACCAGGGTGGCGGTGACCAGCTGGCATACGAGCACCACCAATAGGACGCCGTTCAAGAACGTCTCCGGGTGCTCGACCAGCCGCACTAGCTGGCGGGCACCGCGGTGGCGTTCGTCTTCTAGAGCAAGCGCTTTCGCTCTGCTCGTGCGCACCAGGCTGGTCTCCGCCAGTGCGAGCACTGCCGATCCCCCGAGCAGAAGGATCACCACGACGATGAGGATGAGGTCGTCCGCGCGGAACTTCGCTGCTGCGAGCAGCATGTTGATATCGCCTGTCATACGGACCGGCTATTCGGGATTGCCGGACGAACCGAACCGGGCGAGCAGATCACTTTGACGTCGCTCCATCTGCTGGGCTTCTTCGTCCTCCTCGTGATCCATCCCGAGGAGGTGCAGCAGGCCGTGCACGACGAGCAGCTCTACCTCTGCGACGAGTCCGACACCGCGCTCCGCGGCGTTTCGCTCCGCTACCGAGGGGCACACGACGACGTCGCCCAACAGAAGCGGTATTTCGTCGGGTTCCGTCGGACCGCCGGGACCTGTTCCCCCTTCGTCGGGAGAGCGACCTCCGGGTTCCGGCTCGTCCTCGATAGGAAAGGCGAGAACATCGGTAGGCCCAACTTCGCCCAGGAATCTCTCGTTCAGCTCGGCCATGGAATCCTCGTCGACGAAGAGGAGCGAAACCTCGACCTCGCCTTTGAGCGACTGGGCTTCGAGAACCCTCTTAGCCAGGTCTCCGAACCGTCCCAGATCTACCGACGCGTTCTGCTGCTCGTCAGCTACGAAAACGTCAACGCCCATCTGGGTCCGCCCGGTATGAAGCTTCGGTCGCGGCACGCTCGACAGCCTGAGCGGCGGTTTTTTCCATGTCTGCGCGTTCGTAGGCCGCAACGATCTCGGCCACGATCCGGTGGCGCACCACGTCGCGTTGATCGAGATGAACGAACGCAATTCCCTCGACAGCTCCGAGGATCGGCTCGAGACCGAGTAGTCCCGAACGCCCTCCGGGCACGTCGATCTGCGTGACGTCGCCGGTGATCACTACCTTCGAACCGAAACCCATCCTGGTAAGGAACATCTTCATTTGCTCGGGGCTCGTGTTCTGCGCCTCATCGAGAATTATGAAGCTTCTGTTCAAGGTGCGTCCACGCATGAAAGCGAGAGGGGCGACCTCGACGGTCTGCCGGTCGAGCAGGCGCTGCGCACCTTCTGGACCGACCAGATCGTAAAGAGCGTCGTACAGGGGACGCAGGTACGGATCGACCTTGGCCATGATGTCGCCCGGAAGGAAACCGAGGCGCTCGCCCGCTTCGACCGCCGGACGGGTGAGGATGATGCGGTCCACCTTGTGGGCCTGGAGCGCCTGTACCGCGAGAGCGACGGCAAGATAGGACTTGCCCGTTCCAGCCGGACCGATGCCGATCGTGACCACATTGGCTGCGATGGCGTCCGTGTAGCGCTTTTGTCCTGCGGTCTTCGGATGCACAGAACGCCCGCGCGCTGAGCGGAGCAACTCGCTCGTAAGCACGTCAGAGGGCTTTACGTCGTCTCGGACCATGGCGATGGTGCGCTCGATGTCGGAAGTGTCGAGCTTGTGGCCCTGTTCGATCAGGAGAACCAGCTCATCGAAAAGGCGACCGACCACATCTGCATCGTCACCCTCGATGTTGATCTCGTTCCCACGGACCACGATGAGGGTCCCGCTGAACGCGTCCTGGATCAACCTGAGAAGCTCGTCGCGCTGACCGAGCAGGCCCACCATCAGATGGTTGCCGGGAACGCGGATCTTGACCTGGGTTGATGACACTGGCGTTTTGAGGCTACCAGCAGCCTCCGCACGGCCGAGCACTCCGGGCCCGGCTCAGCCCAGCGAACCCCGCAATGGCGCCCCACCGATCACATGGAGGTGGAGGTGTCCCACACTGTTCTGAGCGTCCTTGCCCACGTTCATGATGAGCCGGTAGCCACTCTCTGCGATTCCCTCTGACTCCGAGACCTGTTGGGCCACGAGGAGCAGATCCACGATGTCGTCCGCATCCGATGCCACGACGGCCGATGCGTCGACGATGTGCCGGCGCGGCACCACCAACACGTGCGTCGGAGCCTGTGGGCTGATGTCACGGAACGCCACGGACCGTTCCGACTCCGCCACGATGTCAGCGGGGATGTCACCCGCGACGATCCTGCAGAACAGACAATCCGAAACGGGCTCGCTCGAGGCTTCGCTCACCTCAAGAGCCAGATGCCCGCAGTGGCTCCTCAGATCCGGAATGGTTGTTGTGCCGCTCCGCGGCGCCTTTCAGCTCGGGATAGAGGTGGTCGAGACTGCCGGGCGGAATCCGGCAGGCCTCGATGAAACCCTCCACATCCTCCGCTTTGAGACGAATCACGCGACCGAACTTGTAGGCCGGCAAGGTTCCTTCGTCGATGAAGCGGTACAGGCTGCGCAGAGTCACGCCGAGGTGCTCAGCGGCCTCTTTCGTGCTCATCCAGTCAATCTGCTCGTTCACCTTGCCTCCGACAAAAGGGCTGCCCAGCCCCCCACAACACTCACCCTACCCAGGTAGGCCTAAGGCGACTCCTATGCGGGCCAGGCAATTTACGAACAGGCTGTTACAAATCGGCCACAACGGGCCGATCGCGGATCAACCGATGACTCTTAGGCCCAGTTCGTCGAGCCTGCGGCTCATGGCGTCAGGCGTGACACCGAACAAGCACGCGATAGCCCTCAGATCCTCGGCACGGATGGTGATCATCCTGCCGTTGAAGTCCTGACGCTGAACCTGGATCATGCTCAGGAACCGGCGCAACAGATCCCGTTCCGGACCGCTCACGGAGTTGAGTTTCGCCAGGTCGATGGTGATCTTCTCGTTGCCGTCCCAGGGGCGAAGGACCCTCGAATTGTTCTGGGGACCATCAGAGCTCGGAGCCTGAGCCCCCCAGCGGTCCTCCTCGAGCTCGTCGTGGGGGAGGAGCTGATCCACCGGCACGTCGTAGAGCCTCGCCAGTCTCTGGAGCCTGGGGACGGAGATGGCTCGTTCTCCTCTTTCGTATGCGCCGAGCACGGAAGCCTTGAATTCCTGGCTCGACATCGCCTCGACCGCCTGGAGCGAGAGCCGCATCTGCTTGCGGACAACCCGTAGCCGGGCGCCCACTGCGCGTGCGTAAGCGGCCCGTGCGCCTTCCTCCTGCTCATCTTCTTGAATGGCAGTCGTGTGATTGACCATGACCATGCACGCAATCTTGCCCACTCAGCGTGGCCGGTGCAAGGACCCCCTAGTGAGGGGGCCTGTCATTTCCCGCTTTCCGGCAGGAGTCGGTCACGCTCAGCGCAGGCAAGCACGCCGGCCACCACAGCGGCGGTCTCCGAGCGCAACACTCCGGCACCCAGCCCAACGGTTTCCGATGCCAACTCGAGCTCGGCGTCGGTCCAGCCCCCCTCCGGACCCACACAGATCGGGGCACCGCCGTGCAGGCGCTGGCCTCCGTGCTCGGCCAGAATAATAGGTCCTACCTGGGCAAACTCGGCCAGTCTGAACACTCCGGCCACCTCGGGGATCCACGGCCGCCTGGACTGGGCAGCCGCGGATGTGGCGACCTTGCCGAGGCGTTCGAGGACACCGCCCGCCCGGGGGCCCTCCCATCTCACGACCGAGCGCTCAGAGCGCAGGACCACGATCCGGTCGACCCCCACCTCGGTCAGCTTCTGGACCACCCATTCGGGACGGTCCCCCTTCACCGGCACGAACCCCACGGTCACCCGATCGGTGCTCTGGGGCAGGAAACGGGACTCTGTGATCGGCTCGATCCACGGCTGTGAGCCGATGAAGATGCACGAGCGCCACGAACCCCGACCGTCCGAGGCGATGACGGTCTCGCCCCTTTTCAGCCTGAGGACGGTGGCCAGGTGGTGGGCATCTTCACCGGAGATGGTGACAGCCTCCAGATCGGAGACGAACACCTGGGTTGCCGCCCTGTCGGACGCCGGGTTCCGGGAGTCGCCGGGAACCGGCGCAGACGGCACCACAGCGGGGTCGATCAGCCGAATGCCGAGCGGATCTTGGAGAAGAACCCCGATCCAGGAGCTGCCACCTGCTCACCGCGTTCTGCCGCGAATCGCCGCAGCAGCTCTTCCTGCTCCTTGGTCAGATCTGTCGGGGTGACCACCACGAACTGGTAGCGCAGCTCACCGCGGCCACGTCCCCGGACGTGGGGGATCCCCTTGCCTCGCATCCGCAGGAGGTTCCCGGTCACCGTCCCCGGCGTCACTTCGATCTGCTCCTCGCCGTCGAGCGACTGAACCGTCAAAGACGCGCCCAGCACGGCCTGGGAGAAGGCGATGGGCACGGTGACCACCACGTCGTCGCCCTGACGCTCGAAGTTCGAGTCCACTGAGACCGAAAGGTGAACGAAGAGGTCGCCCGGAGGACCGCCTCTGAATCCGGCCGATCCCCGCCCGCCCAGGCGCAGGATCGAGCCGTTGTCGACGCCGGCGGGGATGTCGACTGTGAACGTCCTCGACTCCATGGTTCGGCCATCGCCGTGGCATACGCCGCAGGGGCTACTGATCACTTCGCCCACGCCGCCGCACCGGTTGCACGGGAAGGCGGTGACCACCTGCCCGAGGATCGACTGGCGCACCCGGCGCACCTCGCCTGTGCCTTCACAGTCGTCGCAACGGGTCGCAGTGGTCCCGGGCCGGGCCCCACTACCGTCGCACTCGGCACAGGACACCGAAGTGTCGATGGTCATCTCCTTGGAGGTGCCGAATACGGCCTCGCGGAACTCGAGCGTCAGGACCGTCTCGGAATCGGGGCCCCGCATCGGGCCCGAGCGCGCCCGGCGCTGGCGCTGTCCCTGACCGAAGAACGCACCGAGCAGGTCTCCGAGATCGGTTCCGAATACGTCGCCCATGTTGTTGGCCGCGCCGGCCTCGGCACCGTCGGGGCCGAACATGTCGTAACGGCGCCTCTTCTCCGGGTCGCGCAGCACCTCGTAGGCGATGGTCGTCTCTTTGAACATGCGCTCCGCTTCGGGATCGCCCCCCGTCGAGTCGGGGTGAAGCTCGCGGGCGCGCTGGCGGTACGCCCGCTTGAGCTCGTCCTCGGTGCAGCTGCGTTCCACGCCGAGGAGCTCGTAATAATCAGTCGTCACCGAGATCGTCTGTCCTTCTGCGTCCCAAGCGGTCCGCTAGCTCCTCTCCCACCAGTCTCACCGCCGCGATCGCCCGCGGGTAGTTCATCCTGGTCGGGCCGAGGACTCCTATCGTGCCCAGCTCCTCGCCGTTCACCTCTACAGGAGCTACCACGAGCGCACACGACGCAAGAGGCTCACACCCGTGCTCGGTGCCGATGGCGACAGATAGCCCGCGATCCAATACGTCCTCTATCAATTGCACGACCACCAATTGCTGCTCGAGGATCGAGAGCACCGACCTGACCGTCTCCACAGCGTCGAACGCGGATGCCATGGACGACGAGCCGCCCACGAAGACATGATCGGGCTCGTTACCCCCGGCCAGATCCGCCAGCGCGGTAAGCGCATCTTCGACCACCTCGTCGACCGACTGGTCCCCGGTTCCGGGAATCGCAACCGACGGCCCGAGCGCAGAACCGATCAGGTGAGTGCTGAGATGCGCGCTGGCCAAAGACAGTTGATCCTCGCTCAACTCGTCTCCGAACTCGAGGGTGCGCTTCTCCACTGCACCGTCTGCGAGCACCGCTACCAGAACCGCAACCATCGGGCTTATCCCGACGAGTTGTATCGAGCGGACGGCGGCCGACGCGTGACTCGGGCCGAACACCACAGACACGTGATCGGTCAAACCCACGAGCAGGCGGCTGGTGTGTTCCAACAGCTCCTCGACCTCGCCGTGCATGTGCGCGTAGAAGGCCCGCACCTCGCGGTTGTGGGTCGGGGCGAGCACTCCGGTCGCCGACAGATGGTCGACGAAGTACCTGTAGCCGAGGTCGGTGGGGATGCGTCCGGCCGATGTGTGGGGCTGAAGGAGGAAGCCGTCACGCTCGAGAGCCGACATCTCGCTTCGGACGGTGGCCGACGAGACCCCTACTCCCACCGACACGTGAGAGGAGCCGACGGGCTGGGCGGTCTCGACGTGCTCGGTGACAACGGCGTTCAGGATCGCGGACTTGCGGGGATCGAGCTCTTCTGTGACCCGCAGGCGCGAGACGGCTTGGCGGCGCTTGGTGGGCCGCTTCTGCTCGTCACCTGGTTGGTCTGCGTCGTTTGCCATGTCGTCCCGGTTCCTCCCGCACCTGGAGTGCGGTTGGCACTCGATTCTACCGAGTGCCAGGAATCGGGGGCCTCCACGCCTACTCCTCCAGCTTCAGCGCAGAGATGAAAGCCTCTTGCGGGACCTCGACCCGCCCGATGGACTTCATCTTCTTCTTTCCTTCTTTCTGCTTTTCGAGCAGCTTGCGCTTGCGGGTGATGTCACCGCCATAGCACTTGGCCAGCACGTCCTTGCGCTTGGCCTTAACCGTCTCGCGCGCCACGACCCTGCCGCCCACGGCGGCCTGAATCGGCACATCGAACATCTGACGCGGGATCAGCTCACGGAGCTTTTGGGCCATGCGCCTTCCGTAGTCCTCGGCCTCGGACCGGTGGACGATGGTGGAGAAGGCGTCGACCGGCACGTGGTTGACGAGCACATCCACCTTCACCAGGTTGGAGGTGGTCGACCCTGCCGGCTCGTAGTCCAAGCTGGCGTAGCCCTTGGTCCTGCTCTTCAACTGGTCGAAGAAACCGATAACCACTTCTGCGAGCGGCATCTTGTAGACGAGCTCGAGGCGCTCGGGCGACAGGTACTCCATCCTCTCCAGATCTCCCCTTTTCGACTGGCAGAGGTCCATCACGGTCCCCACGTGCTCGGCCGGGAGTATGAGGGTCACGCGGAGCAACGGCTCGTCTATGTGATCGATCCGCGACGGGTCCGGCATCTGACTGGGGTTGTCGAACTTGAGGGTCTGGCCGTCGGTGAGGTGCGCCACATAGGCCACAGAAGGAGAGGTCGCGATCAGCGAAAGGTTGTACTCGCGCTCCAGGCGCTCGCGGATTATCTCCATGTGCAGAAGGCCGAGGAATCCGCATCGGAAACCGAACCCGAGGGCCTGGGAGGACTCGGGCTCGAAAGTGAAGCTGGCATCGTTGAGGCGGAGCTTGTCGAGTGCGTCGCGAAGCTCGGGAAGCTCGTCACCGTCGATGGGGTAGATGCCGCAGAAGACCATCGGAAGCGGATCTCGATAGCCCTCGAGCGGAGCGGCCGCGGGACGCGAGGGATCTGTGACCGTCTCGCCGGAACGGGCGCGGCTCAAGTCCTTGATCCCGGCGATGAGGTACCCGACCTCTCCCGGCCCGAGCTCGTCGACGGGAAGGGGTTCAGGCGTCCTGATCCCGATCTCCTCGATCTCGCTCACCGCGCGCGCCTGCATGAATTGCAGACGGTCCTTGGAGCGCATGACGCCGTCGACAACGCGGATGGAGCTGATCACGCCGCGGTACTGGTCGTAGGAGGAGTCGAATATGAGAGCGCGAAGAGGCGCACTACGGTCACCTTTGGGCGCGGGCACCCTCGCCACCACCGCATCGAGGAGCTCCGCCACTCCCTCACCGGTCTTGGCCGAGATCCGCAGGATTGTCGACGCGTCGATCCCGAGCACCCGCTCGATCTCCTCCGCGTACAGCTCGGGCTCGGCGGCAGGCAGGTCGATCTTGTTCAGGGCTGCGACGACCTCGATGTCGTGCTCCAGGGCCTGATAGCTGGTGGCGAGCGTCTGGGCCTGGATTCCTTGGGACGCGTCGACCAGTAAGACGGCACCCTCACAGGCGGCCAGAGAGCGTGACACCTCGTAGGTGAAATCGACGTGACCAGGGGTGTCGATCAGGTGGAGCAGGTGGTTCTTCCACCCCACCCGGACATTTTGTGCCTTTATTGTGATTCCGCGCTCTCGTTCGAGGTCCATGGAGTCGAGATATTGATCACGCATGGAACGCGCATCTACAGCCCCCGTCAATTCCAGGATGCGATCAGACAACGTCGACTTGCCATGGTCGACGTGGCTGATAATTGAGAAGTTTCTGATCCTGTCGACGTCTGGCACGGGACGATGAGCGTATCTGGGGTTGGGCGTACGTAGGCACGGCGGATCCCTATGACGATCACTGAGGTCAGGCCACCGTCCGAAACGGACGTCCAGGTGCAGACTGTCTCAACTCCGGACAAGCCCGGTTTCCCGCCGTCGCAATTCGCGATCGCCATCGGCATCACCCTTCTCACCCTGGCGTATATCCCCGGCTGGTCGAGCTCGGTGTGGGTGCCGAAAGAAGCGGTTCTGGCCATCCTCGCCGCAGCCGGACTGCCGGTGCTGTTCGTCCTCGGATTCGCACGCCACCAGACGGTCCCCGCCTCCACCCGGCTCGCGGCGCGCTTTGCGATGGCGTTCGTCGTTGTGGGCCTGGTCTCCGCGCTGTTGTCGAGCACGCCGGGCATCGCGCTGGTGGGCCTTTACCAGCAGGGAACCGGTTGGGTGTTCATGTGCGGTGCGGCCGGTTGCTACGCGCTGGCGACACGTCTCGGTCCCAGGGCACGCGAACTCCTTCAGGTTCTGATCATCTTTTCCGCGGTCATAAACGCGGTCGTAGCGGTGATCCAACTCACCGGGAAGCTCGACAACTACGGCCTGCCCCTCTACAACGGCCAGCTCCCCGACGGGCTCCAGGCGAACCCGTTCGAGCTCGGCGCGCTTCTGACCGGAGCACTCGCTCTGTGCGCCCCCCGATTCATCGCCAACCCGCGCAAGTGGTACCTGCCGGTTGCGATCCTGATGGTGGGAGACGGTGTTTGTGGCGAAAGGCTCCCGCAACTACTGGTCTTTGCGGTAATCGGATATGTGGCGTGGCGCGTCGCGGGCCCGAGCAGAACCAGGAACATGAAGGAGATCAAAAGCGCGGCCGGTTTCGCCGTGCTGTCGATCGCAAGCCTGGTTCTCGGTTACCTCATCTATTCGTGGTCGACGTCGTCAGGCGCGTTCCAGCGCGTCACCACCTCGACCTCATCGGAAACGTTCGGTCAGCGATTCGAAGCATGGCGCGAGGGGTTGCGCTCGTTCTCCCACCATTGGATGATCGGATCGGGTCCCGGCCAGTTCAGGGCCGCCACCTCTTCTCTGTTCCCATTCTCGTTCGTCAAGTCCGCGCCTGGCATGGTCTTCACCGACGCGCACAACTTCGTAGTGGAGTACCTGACCACCACCGGAATACTCGGCGCGGCCGCGTTGATCGGTCTTCTCGTAGTGGCGTTCTGCAACGCGCGCGGACCGTTCGTGCTGGCTTGCGTGGTGCTACTCGCGGTCGAGCTCGCCGAACCGCTGAACGTGGCGGTCTTTCCGGTCGCACTGGCGATGCTCGGAGCCGCTGGTCCCCTTCTTCGCCACCCTGTGGCTTCCCCACCGGTCGAGGGCCAGCCGGTTGAGGGCCACGCAGTTGAAGAACCGGACCATCGCGTTTCGCCACTGCCGTCTTTCGCCCGCCTGTCGGTGGTCGTGATGGTGGTGGTCGGGATCGTCGCGGGCGCACTTCTTGTCGTCGGCGACGGATTGATGCTGCGCTCCGAGGACCAGTTCGGAACGGACCAGACCGCGGCACTGGCGACGGGCAACGTGGCGAACACACTGCTTGCCGCGTGGCCGGAACCGGCACAGAACGTGAGCAAGATCCATTTCTTCCTCGGCCTCGGAGACCACCAACCTCAACGGTTGCAGTCCATCTATTGGGCCAAGGTGGCGGTCTCGCGCGACCCCACCAACCCGTCACTGCTCGTCGGCCTGGCCAGCTACGAGATGAGCGCCGGCGAGTTCGCGGCCGCGCAGCACGCGGCCATCGACGCCACGCACTACCTGCCGTGGTACCCGTCGGCCCTCAACGTCGCCGGCGTGGCGTCGCTCGCGCTCGGCGAGAAGGCCGAAGCCCACCACTACTTCGGACTTTCGTTGAAAGCAGAACCGGGCCAGGGCGCGATCGAGAATTTCTATTCCGGGCAGTGCAGCCTGCAGCTGCACCAGATCGGGCTCAGCTTGCTCGACCGAGTCTGCAAAAAAGGCTGAGCCGATGCAGAGAGCGGTTCGATGGCTGGTGTTCACCGTCACACTGGCGGCGGTGGTGGGGCTCGGGGAGCTTCACGCCCATCTGATCGGCCACTACCACTTTTTGAGCGGGGAACGCGGGCCGTGGGACCTCGTTTACATGCTGATCCTCTCCCTTTCGGCTTACGTGGTGGGGATCCCCGACCTACCGCGAACGGTCATGGGCGCGTGGCTGACCGCTTCACTGGCCGTGGCCGCAGCCGCCCTGGGCGTTTCGATCTGCCAGTTGGTCGCGGGATCGGGGGTACTCCCCCGGTTCGTGATCTTCGGCGCGGTGGTGATACTGGTCCCCTCCTACGCCATGCTCGGTGTGGCGAGCGAGCACATAAGAAGACACGAAGAGGTCTCTGACCGCGTGTTGGTGATCGCCAGGCGCGACCAGCTCGAGATTCTCAAGTCGGACCTGGAGGGCCTGCCGGAGCGTCCCGCAGTAGTGGTGGCGGCTCTCGAACCGGACGAGATCTCGACCGACCGAAACGCCATCGGATCTCTGGTCGATGCTGCCGTCTCGAGCAGGGCCACCGTCATCGTGTTGGACCGCGAGGCCCAGACCTCGGAATGGATCGTCGCTCAGGCCGCCGCTCTTCACGGGACCGGCACGCGGATAAGGACGCTGTCACTGTTCTATGAGGAATGGTTCGGGAAGATGCCGCTTCCCGAACTGGAGCGGGTCTCTTTGATGTTCGACATTCAGGAGCTCCACGGGCAGCGCTACGCGCGCATCAAGCGCTTCATCGACGTGGCCCTCGGTTTGATCGGCACCATCGCGCTGGTCTGTTCGCTCCCGTTAGTGGTGGCGCTCGACATCATCGGCAACAGGGGGAAGCTCTTCTACCGCCAGAGGCGCGTAGGAAAGGGCGGTACGGAGTTCACGATCTTCAAGTTCCGCACCATGCGGCCCGCTGCGGCCACCGCCACGCAGTGGACCGAGAAGGGCGATCCGCGCATCAGCGCGGTGGGCAGCTGGCTACGCCGGACCCATCTCGACGAGCTCCCGCAGATGATCAACATCCTGCGCGGGGACCTGTCGTTCGTGGGCCCGAGGCCCGAGCAACCCGCGTACGTGGAGGAGCTGCGCCAGAAGATCCCGTTCTACGACGTCAGGCACCTGGTGCATCCCGGATTGACCGGATGGGCCCAGGTGAAGTTCGACTACGGGGCGAGCGTGTCCGACGCGCTGGAGAAGCTCCAGTTCGAATTCTTCTACCTGAGGCACCAGAGCCTCTCTCTCGACGCCAGGATCCTCGGGCGTACGCTGCGTTCCGTTCTCAGGCACCAGGGCCGGTGATCGGTCCCTGCCTGATAACGTCTACCGGTCCACCGACCGCACCGCCGGGGTGGGCAATCTCCAATCCCCCACGGCACTACCTGAGGACGCATGGCAAACATCCGAAGCCAGATAAAGCGCAACCGCCAGAACGAGAAGAGGCGCCTGCGCAACAAGTCGGTACGTTCCGAGATGAGGACCAGGACCAAGCGCGCCCTTACCGAGGCCGAGCACGGGACGGAGGACGCCGTAGAGGCGTTGCGCCAGGCCGTGAAGAGGATCGACAAGGCCGCCGCGGGTGGTTCGATCCACAAGAACCAGGCCGCCAATCGCAAGTCCCGGCTCATGAAGCGGATCAACACCATCGAGGCCGGTCGGGCCTGACCCCGGCCCGAAATAGCTCTGTAACAGACCCGCGTTCCCTTAGGTCATTGCATGAGCTAAACTTTTCCACAACATCATCGGGCAAGTCCGGGTACGAGGGGGGTCGGCCATGCCTGCACTGAGACGTGGGAAGCAGAAGCACGACGGCAAGGGGCGCATCGTCATAGAGGGAAGCGACAAGCACCCGGTCAAGTCACGACCGGGAGCGATCCAGCCGGACCATCGGCTGGTGGCGATCCCGCCGCTGTCCGAGGACGAAGGGGCAGCGCGCCGGGGATATCCCGACATGTCGTTGGCGGGGTATCACGCGGACCCGACGGCCCGACACGAATTCCGCTTCTTCGACGGAGGCTCCTGGACCGCAAACGTCGTAGACGGCAAGTCGGCATCCATCGATCCGGTGGCATCGAACGGGAGGAAACTTCCCGCTCCGATCGTTGTCACCACGCGCTTCGCTACTGACGCCTAGATCGGCCTCCACCGGCGAACTGGCGCCTGGGCGCTGAGCCGGACCGGGCCGGCGCCAGCCGGCTGAGCCTGGCGATCAGCACCTGGAGCACGGTCTTGTCCGGAAGGGCGGTCCTTCCTCGCAGGTCCAGATCCGCATCGGCGATGAGGGTTATGGCCCGGGCTATGCGCTCTGATCCGAGCCGGCGCGACTGCTCGAGAGCCTTCTTCGCCACGAACTCACTTCGCGCCCCGATCAAAGAGGCGGCTTCACTCGCGCTAGTGGCATCCGAGCCGTCTAAACGAAGCATCTGCCCGTAGTGGCGGTGCAAGCTGGCCAGAACGACGAGAGGTACTCCTCCCGTCCCACCGGCCGACCGTTCCAGAGCACCGAGCGCCGTGGCGGAGTCGCCTTTGTCCAATGCATCGGTCAGGTCCCACGGGGCCACTCCCCCCGCGGTGCCCAAGAAAGGCTCCACGTCGGCCGCGGTGACCGTATGGGATTCTCCGTAGGCAGAGGCCAACGTTTCGAGGAGTCCTTCCAGCCTCCCCAGGTCCTCTCCCAGGTGTTCGCCGATGCGCTGCGCTGCCTGCGAGTCGAGCTTGACCGGTGAGTCGTGGAGCCGCTCGTGGAGCCACTCCGACTTCGCCCGCCCCGTTCCGACCTTGGTGTCGGTGACGGTGCCGACCTTGGCGATGGCATTGGATAGAGACGTGGCGACGGTGCCCCCGCCTGCTACTGCCACCAGGATCACCCCGGGGGCGGGGTCTGCAATCACCGCGGCGATGCGCGACGCGTCGGCGGACGGGATGCGACCGGCGTCGCGAAGAACGATGATCCTTCTGTCCGTGAGAAAAGGCGGCGTGGAAAGGGCGTCGATCACCCCCGACGCCCCGCCCGCCTCCCAGGTCTGCTCGTTGTGCTCCTCCACCACCGTGGTGGGATCGCGATCGCCAACCAAGTCGTTCACGAGCTCGTGAACCGCCTGCGCGATCAATGAGGGGTCGTCGCCTCTCACCAGGATCGCAGGGCCGAGGACTTTGGCGTGCTTCTTCGATGGGGCCGGCTTCGATGGTGCCGGCTTAGATGGTGCCGGCACAGTCAACTCGCCCCCAGCACCGCGGCCAGCGCGTCGCGGACCTTACGGGTACCGGCCACGTCATGGACCCGCAGCACCCTGGCACCGAGACCGATGCTCATGGCCGCAGCGGCCAGAGAGGCGTCGCGTCTCTGGTCGATTCCGAGACCGAGAACCTCTCCGAAGAATGTCTTGTTGGAAGCGGACAGAAGGACGGGAAATCCGAGGTCACAAAGGCTGTCGGTGCAACGCAACAGCTCGAGAGATTGAAGGGGCGTCTTTCCCAGATCCAGCCCCGCGTCGAGGATGATTCGATCCGCCGGAATCCCCGTCTCGAGCGCACGGTGCGCCCGCTGTTGCAGGAACCCGTTGACCGTCCTCGCCACGTCGTCGTAATGCGGCTCGGGGTCACGCACTCGCGGTGCCAGGCGGATGTGGGTGGCCACCACCGACGCGCCGGCCTTGTGCGCCTCGTCCAGGTAAGCGGGGTCCGCGAACCCGCTTATGTCGTTTCCGAGCACCGCGCCCGCACCGTACGCCTCGCGTGCGACGGCCGCCCTCCACGTGTCTACCGAGAGGGGCACGTCGAAACGGGCGTTCAACGCCTCGATCGAGGGGATGACCCGGTCGATCTCCTCCTCCATGCTCACCTCGGGTCCCGGACCCGCCTTCACCCCGCCTACGTCCAACAGATCTGCGCCGTCGGCGACCAGCTTGGCGGCCTTGTCCACGAGAGGGCCCAGGTCGAAGGTTTCCCCCTTGTCGTAGAAGGAGTCGGGCGTCCGGTTGAGGATCCCCATGATCAGCGCCTTGGTGGTGACGTCGAACGTCCAGTCCCCGAGGGACAGGACGTTTCTGCCCGCGGGCACTGTCAAAACAGGCGTGCGGCGAGCGCTTTGCGGTACTGCGAAGTGCGGGGGTCTTCCGACCCGAGCGTCTCGAGCAGGTCGACGAATTCCTGCCGCGCCTCCTCGTCGTCCTTCACCCTGTCGAGCAGGCGGTCCAACAACTCGTCCACACCCCCCGCGGGAACCTCGACCTGTTGCTCGGCCAGCCGGGCCTCGGCCGCGAGCTGACGCGTTTCGGCGTTTTCGGGGATGCGGGCCAGAACGGCGAGGGCTTCGGCGGCTTGGCCTTTTGCGATCAGGATCCGGGCCAGCGCCGGCACTCCCTGCGGGTGATCCGGTTGCAGCTCGAGGGCCCGGCGGATCGAATCCTCGTCTCCGGCGGCGACGAGTGTGTCTGCCTCAGAAGGAGCGGGGGTGAGCCGGCCCACGAACTCCTCCACCTCGTTTCTGGGGATGGCTCCGATGAAGCCATCCACGACCTTGCGGTCCTTCAACGCGAGAACGGCGGGTATGGACTGCACCTGGAACGCCTGCGAGATGCGCGGGTTCTCGTCGACATTCACCTTGACCAAAACGATGTCGCCGTTGGTTTCGTCGACGACCTCTTCGAGAATCGGTCCGAGAGTCCGGCACGGGCCGCACCACGGCGCCCATAGGTCGACCACCACCGGTACCTGGTCGGAGCGTTCCAGTACCTGCTGCTCGAAATCGGCGTCCGTCACGTCTATTGCCATCGGTGTGACGATACCGGGCCGATCCGATCGATCCGCCTGCGCCGGGCTCGCATGGTCGAAGGTGCTCCCGAGTAGGTTGGCGGACCGTGACGCAGGGAATCGACAGCGCCAGAGTTACGGACTGGTTCGGCGACAATGTGGCGAACGTCTCGCCCCCACTCCAGTTCGACCTGGTGGCCGGGGGAAGGTCCAATCTCACCTACAGGGTGACCGACGCGGCGCACACGGCATGGGCGCTCAGGCGCCCGCCGGTATCGCACGTGCTTCCGACCGCGCACGACATGGCACGCGAGTTCCGCATCCTCAAGAGCCTCGGGCCGACCGATGTCCCCGTTCCCGTGGTGGCCGGACTATGCGAGGACAACTCGGTGAACGGGGCGCCTTTCTATGTGATGGAGTTCGTCGACGGGTTCGTACTGCGCGACGGCAAGACCGTGCAGGCTTCCATCGGAGAAGCGCAGCGCCACACAGCCGGTGAGTCGGTGGCTGAGACTCTGGCGAAGATCCACGCGGTCGACATCGACGCGGTCGGACTGGGTGACTTCGCCAAACGCGACGGGTACGCCGAGCGCCAGCTCAAGCGGTGGCTCTCCCAACACGAGAACTCGCCCGTGGACGGACTGGACACGGAAGCGGTCGTAAAAGAGGCCCATCACCGGCTCGCTTCGAACATCCCCGAGCAGAGGTGGACGACGATCGTTCATGGCGACTACCGCCTCGACAACGTGGTGGTGGGTCCCGACGGAAACGTGAGGGCGGTGCTCGACTGGGAGATCTGCACCCTCGGCGATCCGATGGCCGACGTGGGGCTGCTGATGGTCTATTGGAACGAGCAAGGTGAACAGGCCGTGTTGGCCGGGGTGACCCCCACCGCCGAGCCCGGGTTCCCCGACCGCGCCGAGATGAAGGAGTTCTACGCCAAGGCGTCGGGCCGCGACCTGGAGTCGCTCGACTTCTGGATCGCGTTCGGTTACTGGAAGCTCGCGTGCATCCTGCAGGGCGTCTACCACCGCTACGTGGGTGGTGCCGCAGCGGGAGACCGCTCCGCGATCGACGGGCTCGGAGACATGGTGTCCGAGCTCGGTGCGTCTGCGCTGCGGGTCCTGGAAGACGGAGAATGACGCTCTTCGAACGGCACACCGAGCGCGTTTTCGATCATCCCGTGCTGGTCGTGTCGCTCGAAGGCTGGGTCGACGCCGGCCTCGGAGCAGCCGGTGCGATCGGCGCGCTGCTGGAGGCGGGACCGACGGAGTTGTTGGCCACGTTCGACGGCGAGACTCTCATCGACCAGCGCGCCCGGCGACCGGTGGCACGCATCGTCAACGGGGTCACCGAAAAGTTGACGTGGCCGACCCTCGAATTGCGGAGCGGTCGGGATCTGGCCGGAGCAGACATGTTGTACCTGGTGGGACCGGAACCCGATTTCAAGTGGAGATCGTTCGTATCCGCGGTGGTGGATCTGGCGCGCTCACTCGGCGTGCGCATGTGTGTGGGCCTGGGCGCGTTCCCTGCTCCCGCGCCTCACACGCGGCCCGTGAAGCTGGCGGCCACCGCCCCTGAGCAATCCGGCGAGATCTCGGCGGGCATAGGCGTGGTCCAGGGGGCCATCGAGGTCCCCGCAGGAGTGTGGGGTGCTCTGGAACTGGCCTTTGGTGCAGCCGGGATCCCGGCGGTCGGATTGTGGGCCAGGGTCCCCCACTACGTGACGGGGATGTCGTTCGCTCCGGCCTCGGTCGCTTTGGTGGACGGCCTCATGAGCATCGCCGGGCTCACTCTCGACACCACGGAACTGCGTACGTCGGCCGACGCGTCGCTGCGCCAGGTCGACGAGTTGATAACCAAGAGCCAGGAGCATCTGGAGCTGGTGAAGCAGCTGGAGCGAAATCTTGATGCGACCGAGGGAAACCCGCTCGACCTGGGGAAGATACCGACCGCGGATGAGCTCGGAGCCGAGCTGGAGCGTTACCTGCGCGGTGAGCGCAGTGACCACGGTGAGCACGGTGACCACGGTGAGCGGAGTGAAGATTCTCCGCCTGAGGACGACTCAGGCCCGACCGATCTCGGCAATCCTTCCGACGAATATTGATCCGATGCTCCCGCCACTCGACGAGTGCGTGTGCGCGGCGAGAACCACACCGAGGATGAGCAGGATCACGAACATGACCGCCACTGCGATCACCGCGGCGTAACGGGCCTTTTGGTTAGGGGTGCGGACGCCGCTACGCGTCCCCGCCGATATCCGCGCCAGGTCGATGGGATCGAGCGAGGTCTCGTGTATCTGTTGGACGATCGCGTTCATCTCCGCGATCGTCGTCGCCCGCATGATCGACTGGATGCCGTCGGTGTATCCCGGCTCGTCGATGACCTTGCGCGCCAGCGCGCCGTCTAAAAGGCGCATGTACTTCTCACGGTCGGCCTCTGTCGGTGGAGCCAGCTCTTCGGGCACGCCTAATTCTCGGCTCTCTGACGCAGCCTCCGCAGGTGTGGGAATGCCCGTTGTTGTTCCGTGGTGAAACCGAAAGCTCCGTGGTGCCTGCGTTAGGGTCCGGCCATGAAGATCGACGGAGGAATCGGGTTCGACACGTTGGATGCCGGCGCTCTGGCCCGCCAGTCGGAAGAGGCCGGATACGCGGGGATCTGGTGCCCGGAGACCGGTCATGACGCCTTCCTGCCCCTGTTGCTGGCAGCGGAGCACACGGAGAAGCTCGAGCTCGGCACCGGGATCGCGGTGGCTTTCGCGCGCAATCCCATGTCGATGGCCACGTTGGCCAACGACCTGCAGCTTTTCTCGAAGGGGAGGTTCATGCTCGGACTGGGCTCTCAGATAAAACCCCACATCGAGAAGCGGTTTTCGATGCCGTGGTCCCGTCCGGCGGCCCGGATGCGCGAGTACGTGCTTGCGATGAGGGCTATATGGGCGACCTGGAACACCGGAGAGCGTCTCAACTTCCGGGGCGAGTTCTACAAGCACACTCTGATGACGCCGATGTTCAGCCCCGGACCCAACCCGTACGGGCCGCCGCGGGTGTTCATCGCCGGCGTGGGCGAGCTCATGACCGAGGTGGCGGGCGAAGTCGGAGACGGCTTTCTGGTCCACGGATTCACCACCGAGAGCTACCTGCGCCAGGTGACACTCCCCGCTTTGGACCGGGGCCTGGAACGGTCCGGAAAGACCAGGGCGGACATAGAGGTCTCGTATCCGGGCATGGTGGTGACCGGCGAAACCGAAGAGCAGATCAAAGCGGCGAGGCAGTCGGTCAAAAGGCAGCTCGCGTTCTACGGATCGACGCCGGCCTACAAGCCCGTCCTGTCGCACCACGGGTGGGGCGACCTACAGACGGAGCTCAACACCCTGTCCAAGCGCGGCGAGTGGGACCAGATGACCGAGCTGATCTCAGACGAGATCGTCGACACCTTTGCCGCGGTGGGGCCTTCCGACGCCATACCGGGGATCGTGCTCAAACGGTTCGGGGACGTGGTCGACCGGTTCAGCTTCTACCCGCCGTACGTAGCGGACCCGGTTGTGTGGCAGGCGGCTCTGGCGCAGCTGAGCTGACGCGGGAGTGGTTCAGCTCTAACCGACGAGGTTCACCAGCTTGGGCGGGCGGGCGATGACCCGTGTCGGCTCGGCGCCGGCCAGGCGTTCTGACACCTTGTCCGACTGGAGCGCGAGGCGCACCGACTCGTCTTCTGTGATCTCCGCGTCGACCTCGATGCGGTCGGCGACCTTTCCGTTGACCTGAACCACCATCGTGATGCGGTCCACCTTCGCCAGCATCGGGTCAGCAGTGGGCCAGGACTGGGAATGGATACGCGTTCCTTCGCCGTGGCGCCGTTCCCATATCTCGGCAGTCACGTGAGGCGTCATCGGCGCGAGCATCAGCGAGACGGCGTCGATGGCCTCGTCCCATTCCGGTCCCGCGGCTCCTTCGGTCTGGGCGTAGCGCTGGAGCCGGTTGGAGAACTCCATGCACGCGGCGACCGCGGTGTTGAAGCTCCACCGCTCGAGATCGTCCGACACCTTGGCGATGAGCCGGTGCGTGGCGCGCTTGAGCTCGAACGCGCCTTGGACGGTCGGCGTGGCTTCGGAGGTGGTCTCGACAGCGAGACGCCATAGGCGGTCCAAGAAACGCCGGCATCCCTCGATCATCTCCTCGGACTGGTCGGACCAGTCCACGCTGTCGCCGGGAGGACCGATGAAGAGATGGAAGAGCCGGAGCGCGTCTGCGCCGACTGTTTCGAAGTATTGGCCGGGCGTGATGAGGTTGCCCTTGGACTTCGACATCTTGGAGCCGTCGAGGCGGATGAGACCCTGGGTGAACAGGCGCCTGAACGGTTCGCGCTCCACCCCCGGCGCGAAACCGAGATCGATGAGCGCGCGGGTGAAGAACCTCGCATAGAGGAGGTGGAGGATGGCGTGCTCGATGCCCCCGATGTACTGATCGACCGGCATGAAGTGCGCGGCGGTGGCCGGATCGAAGGCCTTGTCGCTCGACCAGGGGTCGCAGAACCTGAGGAAGTACCACGAGGAGTCGACGAACGTGTCCATGGTGTCCGTGTCGCGCACCGCGGGACCGCCGCACTTCGGGCAGGTGGAGTACTTGAACGTGGGGTGGCGCGCCAATGGGGAGTCGCCCCCGGGGAGGAACTCCACGTCGTCCGGAGCGAGCACCGGGAGCTCCTCGTCGGGAACTCCGACAATGCCGCAGCCGCCGTCGCAGTAGACGACAGGGATCGGGCATCCCCAGTAACGCTGGCGCGATATGAGCCAGTCGTGGAGCCGGTAGT
>JBAPRR010000326.1:0-12379 GCA_049281195.1 Acidimicrobiales bacterium | reverse complement strand
GTCCTTATCCGGACGGGCCAGATGAAGCATCTCGGTATCGGGGGACGCGGATCAAGAGACCTGATCAAATACACCTGGCCCAGTCCAGGGCTGACGATCGAGACCGCGCCGTGGTTCCACTCGCATGATGTAGCTGCGGTTGCCACGGACACCCTCCCGCTCGAGGTGTATCCCGGTGAAGAAGAGGGGACCTTCCTCCCTGTGCATCTGCTCCACATCGTGGAGATGGGAATGACCCAGGGGCAGAATTGGGTGCTCGATCAACTGGCTGACGATTGTGCTTCGGACGGCGTGTACACATTCTTCCTCGATGCGAGCCCATTGCCGTTCGTGGATGGAACTGGGTCGCCGCTCAACCCCGTCGCGATCAAGTAGTCGAACGGCCGAGGCGATGCGCAGCTTGAACTGAGGCGCGTGCCGCCCCGCCTCCGAGGACCGCCCCGGTCCTGGGCGCGGGGAGATGGGCGAGGTCTTCCGGATCGCAATCGACTGAACGTCCGGTCACGGCCCAGTAAACGAGACGCGCTTCGACATCGGACATCGAATCTGTCCTGATGCCCCAGAATTCGTAGCCGTAGCGATGTGCGGCCACGTGAGCGAGCATGGACACGAGCGTTGCGGCGACCGCCATGGGGTCATTTCCGGAGAATCCATTCGTGACGCCGTCCGTTGAGAAGGGCTGGGTGGCTCTCACCAGTGTGATGGCTTTGGCCAGGCTCACCGTGAGCGCGTTTAGGGCACGGACTCTCAGGCCCTGAAAACGAAGGTCGCCCTCTTCTGTGGCCAGGTCGACCACCCGGAACAGCGGACGATTTCGCTCCCAGTAATCCATGAACCCGATGACGAGGCGGCGGGCTGTGTCCCAGCCGGCTTCCTCCGACCAATCTCCGTCCACCAGGTCCGCCACGGCTGCCGCTCCGTCCACCAATTCCTCGGCAAGGACCAGGATCGCCTGCTCGAAGTTCTCGAAGTACTGGTAGAAGGTGGCCGGGGACGTGCCGGCGGCCCTGGCGACGTCTATGACAGTGACGGACCTCCACGGAGTGGTCCGGAGCAGCTCCTTTGTGCTGTCGAGGAGCCGCATCCTTGTTGCCAGACCGCGCCTACCCGGCTGACGGCCGTCAGTGGCCGCCAGATGATCCCCGGTGGCCGGAGATACACCGCTGTCCTCAACGTCTGGATCGGTCATCTCTGCTCGAGGAGATCGCCCTCCGGCTCCGGAGCATTCGACGACTTCGGAAGCGTCGGGATCATGTAGGCGAACACAGCGAACGCGGGGCCCACCAACATCAGGGTCATGCCCAGGAACCTTGTCAGAGATTCGGAGTCGGTGAGAATTCCACCTATCGCGGCCAACAGGATCCCGGAGATTCCCAGCCACCCGGCCGTCGGATCCTCCACGAGCAGGCCCTGACCGCGAATTGCAGGAGCACGGCACCGAACAACAACAGGGTTCCACCAGTTGCCCCACTGACTTGAGCGGTTGCGCATATTCGGAAGGCTCAACTCGACGATCCGTACTGGATCGGGACATCGAGGTGCTGAACCTGTAGCCACGTGGATCCTTCAAGGCGCCAGTCGTCGAATATCGAAGCGTGGATACACAATGCGTCGATCTGGCCATCTGGACTCTCGGACAACCCTTGGGTTCCCGCGGGCAAAGTTGGGAGGCGCATCCAAACGCCTCCAGTGGTGGAGGAGAACGCCTGGTCTTCTCCCGTATTGGTTTGTGTCTCGATCATCGCCGAACCCGCAGATCCGATTCCGGCGTAGACGAGCCGGCTGTGCGGCGTTATGTCGAGTCCGGGTGATATCGCCCAATCGTGGCCACCGGACGGCATCCACAGCGCCAAGAGACGGTTCTCGGTCTTCAACTTGCCGTCGATGAGGGCGAACAATCCGGCCGTTGTGGCCGACAACCTCAAGACGGAGAACGAGCCGTCGGACGACGGAAGGCCCGGTGCGATCCTTTCGATACTGCCGCCACTTCGATAGTTGAATATTCCGACCACGCCCCGGTCGTTGCAGCTGGATCCGATGAACAGATCGTCAGGTGAACCGGACAGAGTGGTAATACTTCCGACTCCGCACGGCCTTCCCGCATCGGAATCGTCTATCTGTTTGGCGTATACGACTGCAGACCATTGTGAGCCGGACAACGAGCCGGCCTCTACAACAGTTCCGCCGGAGTGCAGGGCGGCGACTTCACCGTTCGTTACCGTCCCTTGCGCGAATACGTCAGGCGAGGAGGCCGTGCCGAACGGTACGACGCCGCCAGACCAATTGGCTCCGTTGTCACCGGTGGTTGCGACCGGGGAAAATTTCAATAGATTCGTAGGGCCGAAGACGATCGAAACCTGATCGCTCTGCGCACCGTTGGTCTCGACCGAGAGGCCTCCATTGTCTGCGACTCCCGGAGGGGTGACCAGGCGCCAAGCCGACTGGGGTGAAGTACGGAAGAATGCCTGCCAGAAGGTATTGAAGGGATCGTTCAGATCTCCCATCGGAACGATCGCCCACGATCCTGCATCCGTGGTGAAGCTGGTGGAAAATGTTGGAGCGAGCCAAGCCGTGGCTCCGTCGGCACTGCCAGTTGACGAACCGGTCAGGAAACCGGCAGCCAAACCACCGCCGATCACAAGCAGTACCAACGTCAGAACGAAATTGGAACGTCTCCGCATGGATGCCGATTCTGGTCCTGACCGAGCAGGCTCATCTTTCACTGCTGGTCAAGAACGTTTCTCAACTCCGAAGCGAGCACCGTGACGAACGACGATGTGCCCGCTGATCCAGCCGTCGGGTCGGCGTTGAGCTCGACTCTCTCGTTGCCATTCCCGTCGATCACATAGGCGAGGTCAGAGTGAGCAACCATGGCGCCGGCTGGTTCTATCTGCTCTTGGACTCCATAGGCGCTCCATACCGATGCGAGCTGTTTAGTTGTGCCGGTGAGAAACATCCAGTTGGGTATGTGCTCGAGACCTTCCTGCCTGTCGAACGCGTCGAGGGCCGACACCGATCGATAAAGCTGGTTCGTCGCGATTGCCACGAACGCGATTTTCCGGCTCTGTGCTCCGAGCAGTTTGTCGGTCTGGCGGAATTCTTGTGCGATGACCGGGCAATCGCTGGTGCACACGGGGTCGAGGAAGGTCAGAGCGACGACTTTTCCCTTCAGATCCGCGAGTGACACCGGACGATCGGACTGGTTCACCAGAGCGAATCCGGGCGCGGGGATGTTGACGACGTTTGGCGTTCCGTCTGTGGCTTCGGACAAGGTCGGATCTGCGGTCGAGTTGACCGAAGCGAATGCCATGGGGACGGCCCCGACGAGCACTATCGCAATGGCGCCGACAGCGGCCAGTCCGCGGACCAGCTCCCTTCCCGAAATCCGCGCCCACCACGGGGATGCGATCGGACTGCTGCCAGAGCCGGCCGGTGGTGCCACACGAGCTACCTCCGTCGCGGGCAGCGGCGGCCTGGTATAGGCCACATAGGCGCCGACGATCAGAAGAATGATGGGAGGCATCGTGTTCGGGTCGGTGCCGGTCCCACCGAATATCCCGAGGTCCTGGACGAGGAGCCAATCAGCGAGGCACAGAACGGTCGCACCGGACAAGCCGGCGCGTAAGAGGTGCGGCCGGTCCGTAAAGAGAAGTACACCGATCGCAACAAGGGCGAGAACCACGAAGAGGTTCACTGCCCATCCGTGCGACAAGTCGAAGCTCAGAAACGCCGACACCGCAGTTTTCACGATCTGAGGTTGCGATGTCTCGACCATCTGCTGGAGCATCGTTGCGAGGGAGCCGTTCCCGCTCGCGCTTGAGCCCTGCCAGAACCCACGACCCGGCCAGGCCTGCAGCGACGCCATCAACAGGGAAAAGCATCCTGAGCCGACGAGCAGTTTCCTTCCGAGTCGGTAGTCGGACCAGGCACTTTCCGGTATGGCAATGAGAATTCCCGCAACGACGTAAAGAAGCACCGAACCGGGAGCGCCAAAGAGCCACGAAAGGCCAGGGGCGAAAATGCCCCCGAATGCCTCTCCGAAGATCCAGACGATCAAGCCCCAGCCGATCGAAGCGAAGGCTGCAAAACGCGACCAGCGTCCACGGGATGCAACGAGAAGCAGGGCGCCGATTCCAAGTTGGATCCACACGGTCGCAGCGGCTGCCTGGACCGGGTGTCTCTCCCATATGGAAATGCCAAAGTTGACGGTCCCTTGCACCCACCCACGCGAGGTGCTTCCCGCGGGTTGAATGACGTTCCCGGGCATTCCAAGTGGCATCGCAGACTGGAGTTGCAGAAGACCGTCAAATAGCCAGAGGATTCCGAAGCCGGTTCGCAGGATCCGCCGTGCCGGAGGCTCCCCAGGTGCGGAGCCGATCGTTCGGGGTTCATCCGCGACGGTCACGTGACCGTCGCCTACGGATCTTCGAAACTGCATCGTCCTGATCGCGTTCCAGGCAATCGCCAGTAGAGCCAGCAGAGCGAGGATGATCAGCCCCTGATGTGCGAGTGCAGTGTGAAACGCAGAAACCACAATCGGGTCGTTTGTCGGTGGGGCCTGACCCATTCCGGGCATCAGAGAACCATCCTGCGCACGAGTGCTCGCTGTCGCTATTTCTGCCTGGGGATTAGGAGATTAACGCAGGCAGCGCACCTGGCCCACGCAGATCGAATCGGGGAAATCTACGTGACTGACCCCGGTAACAAGTGTCCCGACTCGCCTGAGCGGAGCTCGCCACCTGGTGATCGTTCGGCTCAAGGACGATCGGCGATGCTCGAGAAGGGCCTCAGCGATCCCTCGTCAGGCGTTCGTGATAGTGATCGTCGTATTCGTCGTGCTCGGTCTGGGCGGAGTCGTCCTCGACCACTTTTCGGCGGTCAGGTTGCAGCGTCCATCGCCACTGCGGGGATCCTCGAGGGAGACTTGTACTTGGAGCGACCTCATTTTGCAAACGAGAAAGGAACAGGCAACTTCAGCCAGTCGTACGCCACTGAAAAGCAATACGCCTCGGGTATTGCCGGCGCCGTCAAAGCTCTTCTTCCCGATTTGCCCACCGCTGCAGGCGGAGCCGACCCCGGAGTCACGTCGTGACGACTTCGGACCCGGTTTCGGGAGGCTTCTTCAAGAACGGACGGTGCTCGTCTCCGCTTGCGTCGTCGTCGTCCTCATCGTGACGGTCATGACCGACCCGCCCGAGCACGCTTCGCCCGCGTCGCAGATTTCTGAAGACCGAACCGCGGTGCAACAGATCGACACTGATATCGCGCCTTGCATAAGCATCCCGTTCATGATTCTGGCGGTAACGGTGGCAGTTGTGCCTCTGCAGGCAATGGCCAAGCATGAGGTCCGCGCCAAGGAATTCGTGGCCCGGCCTTGCATCGAGGACACTTCCCCGCAGGGAGTGGAGGCCTCGATCGCAGCCTGACCGGGCGCCCACTGCACGGCATTCGGATTCTCGCCTCGGGCCGGAAACCGGTACCGTTTGGCGGATGGACCAAAGCGGGGTCGCTGACGGTGTCGGCTCTGCGCCGGCCCGTCCGCTCACGCGATCACAGCAGGCCCGCCTGCAACGGGTCGTCGACGCCGCCATGGAATTGGGCCTCCAGGGCGGCTACGAGGCCGTTCAGATGCGCGATGTCGCCTCCCGTGCACATGTCGCCATGGGCACCGTCTACAGGTACTTCACCTCTAAAGACCACCTGCTGGCAGCGGCTTTGGTCCATTGGGTGGAACAGCTCGATGCCCGCCTGGCCCAGGTGCCGGCCAGGGGGGATTCCCAAGCCGATCGGGTCATCGACGTACTCGACCGGGCACTGCGGGCGATGGGGAAGCAGCCCAAGCTCGTAGAGGCCGTCTTTTCTTCATTGGCATCTTCTGACCCTTCGACCATCGAGTGCCAGAACCAGATCTCACGGCTCATGGACTCGATCATCTCGAGAGCGATGGGAGAACCCCAGGCTGAGGATTTCGCCGACCGTTCGAGACTGCTCGGGCACGTCTGGTACTCGGCGATCGTCGGTTGGGTGAATGGGAGAACCGATTTGTTGTGGGTGCACGACGAGGTCGCAGTGGCAGTGAGATTGCTGCTCGGCGGCGAGTCGCCAACCTCTGCCGAGTCGAACGGTGTGACACCTCGCAGTTAGCCGGGCCGGGCGGACCCGGCGGTTGGAACCGACACAGGACCAGGCCCAGAGGTTGCAGTGTCCGTCCGCGGCATGGTCGAATGCCCTCACACACCGGACGAATATCCCGAACGCGGCGTGAGGCCGATCTACGACGAGCACCCAGGGGGTTGCCATGCGCGCAGCTGTTTTCCACGAGATGGGCAAGGAAGAAATCACCTACCACGAGGACGTGGAGGTTCAAGACCCTGGTCCCGGCGAGGTACGAGTGCGGATTCACGCCGCAGGCGTCTGCCACTCGGACCTGTCCGCCATGAACGGGACCCTTCCACAACCGGCCCCGGCCATCCTCGGCCACGAGGGCGCCGGCGAGATCGTCGCGGTCGGAGAAGGAACCTTCGGAGTCTCAGTCGGCGACCACGTGATCATCGCCTGGACCCCGCCTTGTGGCGTCTGCAGTGCGTGCCTTCGCGGCGAGGCCAACCTGTGCATCAGCATCTTCTTCCAGATCGCCGGTTCCCAGCGCTTCACGGTCGGAGGCGAGCCGGCGTTCGGATTCGCCGGGACGGGAACGTTCGCAGAGGAGATGGTGGTCCCGGTCCAAGGAGTGGTGAAGATCCCCGATGACGTGCCCTACGAGATCGGGGCCCTCATCGGTTGTGGCGTGACCACCGGAGTGGGTGCCGCTCTCAACACGGCCAAGGTGAAGCCCGGATCGACGGTCGTGGTATTCGGTGCGGGCGGGGTCGGCATCTCGGCGATCCAAGGATCGAGGATCGCAGGCGCCGCGGAGATCGTCGCCGTCGATACGATCCCTCAGAAGCTCGAAGACGCCAAGCGTTTCGGGGCGACACACGGCACCGCGCCCGACGGGCTCGACGCTCTCAACATGCAGATCAACAATGGTGAGGGATTCGATTACGCGATCGAGTGCATCGGTATCCCGACGACCATCCGTGCCTCGTACGACGCAGTCAGACGGGGGGGAACAGCGGTGATCGTCGGTGCCGGGCGCTCAGATGCGATGGTCGAGTTCAACGCGTTCGAACTGTTCTTCATGGAGAAGAAGATTCTCGGTAGCTACTACGGCTCGGCAGACGTCCGCTCGGAGTTCCTGCGTCTGATCCGCCTGTGGCGCGCCGGAAGGTTGGACCTGGAGGGCATGATCTCGAGGCGCCTCGACATCTCGCAGGCTCAGGACGCGTTCGACGCCCTGAAGCGCGGCGAAGTCATTCGCCAGATCCTCACCTTCTGATCGGCACTCAACCTCCGAGGGCGCAAGCCACGGCGGCGAGCATGATGCTGCCGCCGCGGGTATCTCCGGTGAGGCCGGAGTCCATGCGGTTCATCGTGTAACACACGGTCAGCCGCAGATCCTGATCCATGACGATCAGAGATCCGCCATAGCCACCCCAGAAACAGGTGCGCGGGCCGCCCGGCATCAGGTCGCCGGAAAGGCCGTAACCCATCCCGAACCTGATGGGGACGATCAGAACGAGATCGGGTCCGTTCGACTGTTCGTCGAAGATCAGGTCGCACGTCTTGTCGGAGATCAGCCGAACGCCACGAGCCTCTCCTTTGCCGGCTATAACCGATTGGACCGTCGCCACCGCCCGGGCATTCCCGTGTCCGTTGGCGGCGGGTATCTCTGCTCGTCGCCACCAGCCGTTGTTCGCCGCGGCTGCATCGAGGGTGGGGTTACCGAACGTTCTTCTCGTAATGCTGGTGGGATCGAGGAAGCTGAGATCGGGGATCGGCGGCGGGATGACCGGTACCACGCGGGAATCTTCGGACTCGGGAAGTCCGATGTGGAAGTCCGCACCGAGGGGATCGGCGATCTCTGATTTGAACCAGGCTCCGATGGTGGTGCCGGTGATTCGCCTGACGACCTCTCCAATGAGGAATCCCTGCGACACCGCGTGGTAGCCGGATGCAGTTCCCGGTTCCCACCAAGGCGCCTGGGCCGCCAGAGCGGAAGTGCATTTCTCCCAATCCGCCAGATCTTCGACCTCGAGCGGCTCGTCCCATCCGGATAGCCCCGCCGTATGACTCATCAAATGGCGGACCTCGATGGACTCCTTGCCGTTCGCGGCAAACTCCGGCCAGTACTTCGAAACCGGAGCGTAAAAATCGAGCTCGCCCCTGTCCACGAGCATGAGCGCGCACAGAAAAGTCATGGTCTTGGTGGTCGACCAGACGTTGACGATGGAGTCGGACTCCCAAGGCGCCGTCTTAGCGGCGTCCTTGTAGCCGGCCCAGGCGTCGACCATGGGCTCACCGTCGATCATGACCACAACCGAGGCGCCGACATCCGCCCTCGATTCGATGTTCTGCCCGAGAACCTCCACAACCTTGTCGAAGCGGCCGTCCCAGGATCCTTTGACTTCTGCCATGCTCCCGACAGTATTCCTTTCGGGTACCGACAAGCCCCCTAATGTCGTTGAAGTGCCCGAGACCGGCGCAAAACAGACCGATAAGGACGACTCGAACGGCGCGTTGTCGTCGGCGTGGCAGCTGCTGGTCGGGCGTCCCCTTCGACGCTCGCAGGCTTCCGAGCAGCAGATCACGCCCGTCGAGGGGCTGTCGGCTTTATCCCTCGATGCGCTGACATCTGTAGCCTACGGGCCCGAGGCGATCATCGTCGTACTCGCCGTCGCCGGTGCGGGAGCACTGCACCTGGTGCTTCCGATCACCATTGTGATCATCGCCCTGTTGGCGATCCTGGTCTTTTCGTACCGCCAGGTGATCGACGCGTATCCAGGCGGTGGCGGCGCCTATGCCGTGTCGCGGGCGAATCTCGGCCGGGGTGCGAGCCTGGTGGCGGCGGCGTCACTGGTGGTCGACTACACGCTCACGGTCTCGGTCTCCATAAGCGCCGGCGTGGAGGCGCTGACCTCGGCGTTTCCGAGCCTTGCCGGAGCCACGGTGCCGTTGTGCCTCGGCATCCTGGCACTGGTGGCGATCCTCAACCTGCGCGGAGTGGGAAACGCGGCGCGCGCATTCTTGCTCCCGACCCTCATCTTCATCGTCGGTTTGCTCGCCATCATCGCGGTAGGTCTTATCCACCCGTTCGCGGTTCACGTCGCCCAACCCGGAAAGTCGTTGCTTCCCACGACGGCGGTTCAGGCGGTCGGTGTGGTTCTCGTTTTAAAGGCCTTCTCCGCCGGATGCAGCGCACTCACCGGAGTCGAAGCGATTGCCAACGGTGTCCCGCTGTTCAAGCAACCCCGCCAGGTTCGGGCGAAGCGAACAGAGGTACTGCTCGGAGTCATTCTCGGGGTGATGCTCCTTGGTCTCGCCATCCTGGCCAGGCGTTGGCACATAGGTCCTCGATCGGACCAGACGGTCCTCAGCCAGATCATGGGAGAGGCGGTCGGAAGGCACTGGGCGTATTACGTCGTAACGCTGTCCATCACGCTCGTACTGGCCCTTGCCGCGAATACTTCTTTCGGGGGCCTACCGATCCTCGGATCTCTTCTGGCACGTGACAATTACGTGCCTCATGTATTCGCGCTGCGTGGGGACAGGCAGGTATTCGACTACGGCATCTGGACGCTTACAGCTTTCTCCGCGGCGCTTCTGATAGCTGTCAACGGGAACACCGAAAGGCTGATCCCTCTGTTCGCAATCGGGGTGTTCACCGGATTCACCCTTTCGCAGAGCGGACTGGTCGTGCACTGGTGGAAGAAGAAGCCGAAGGGATGGCGGCGTCGGGCGACGATAAACGGCTTCGGCGCGGTGGTGACCGCCGCGGCGACCATCATCTTCCTGCTGGCCAAGTTCACCGAAGGTGCGTGGGTCGTCGTCGCGGCGGTGCCCCTGTTCATCGTGGTCTTTCTGCGCGTTCACGTGTACTACGACCGGGTCGGAACGCTCCTGGGCTTTCACGTCAGGCTGAGAAAGCCCAAGGCGTCGAGGACGCGGGTGATCGTTCCGGTGACCGCGGTGTCACGCCTCACACAACGAGCGTTGTCCGAAGCGCTTTCCATCGGGGACGAGGTGACCGCGGTGAGTGTCACCATGGATGATCCAGAGACCGGGGACAAGAACCAGGGACTCGTACATACGGGCGACATCCGGGACCGTTGGGACAGGTGGAATCCCGGCGTGCCGCTTGTTCTCCTCAACACCGAGTACGCCTCGGTGGTCGAACCGATCGTCGCTTACATCGACGAGATCAGCGGCAGCTGCAGCGACCAGATCGTGGTCCTGATACCCGTCGTGGTTCCGAGGAAGTTTCGGCACCGCCTGCTTCACAACCACGTCGATTCCCTGTTGTCGGCCGCTCTGAAGAAGCGAACGGACCTGGTGGTGGCGAGGGTGGTAATGCAGTTGGACGAGTAAAGAAGGTGTGGCTAACCCGATTTACCGCATTCGACGGAAGAAGCTCCCCGGTGCCGCCGCTGTTCATGTAGCAAGCAGGGATACCTACACCGCGAGGAAGTCGAGCAGCAGCTCGTTCACTGCGTCGGGCGCTTCGAGCTGCATCCAGTGACCAGGGCCATCGATCCGCTCGTAACGCCAGGGACCGGATACGAATGCTTCCGAACCGGTCATCTGTTTTTCGTTAAGAGCGATGTCACCGGTGCTCCAGACCCCCATTGTCGGCGCTTGAACCGCAGGAAGCTCGAGCGGTGGGTCCACCAGTGCCTGCGGCGGGATGTTCGCCCGGTAGTAGTTAAGAGCAGGGGTCATGGATTTGGAGCGTTCCATCTCTGCGATAACGGCGTCGGCATCCGGATGTTTGGCCCAGCTCCTCATGTTGGCCCAGTCGTTGTCCGAGAGCCAGCGCTCGGCGATTCCCTCGAATTGGAACAGGAGCATGTACCACGACTTTTCGCGTTGTTCGATCCCGGCATCGACGAACGACAACGGATGGCCGACAGAAAGGGCGACCAATTGGTCGACGCGATCGGGAACGAGAGAAGCGGTGGCCCAAGCCACGGCCGCTCCCCAGTCGTGGCCGACCACGTGAGCGCGTTCGATTCCGAGCGCGTCCAATGACGCGAGGATGTCACCGGCCAAAAAGGGGATCGAGTAAGACTCCACTTCATCGGGCTTGTCGGATCTGCCGTAGCCGCGCATGTCAGGAACGATGACCTGAAATCCGCTTTCTACGAGAGCGGGCACCTGGTGGCGCCACAACGCGGCGGTGTCAGGGAATCCGTGGATGAGCACGACCGGTTTGCCTGTGCCGCTTACGTCGACTTCTATGCCGACACCACCACTGTCAACGCGCATCTAAGACTCCTCCTTGAAAAGTTGCAGGTCTATTGCCGGTTGGACGTTCAGCCATCGAGTAGCTGGAGAAGTTGCGCCCGATCGGGTCCGAGATCAGGAGCGCTCAGCTTGTCAGCGGTCAGATCCGCCACCTTCTTTCGGAAGGTGGGATCGGAGAAGACCTCGTCCTGTGTGCGGATGACTCCTACGACGGAAAGAAACGGTCTGAAACACTCGGGGTCCAGTCCGGCAGCCACCTCGAGGGCCTTGGAGAACATCCAGCTCTCGTCAGCCTGAGGGTCATAGGTGCGTCCTTCGAGGATGGCATGCACCTCGTTGAGTCTGTGGCGGTCGAAGGCCAACGTAGTGGTGTACCAGGGCTCGACCACCTCGGTGGTGATCCGGTTCCATTGAGCGGAAAGCTCGAATGGATTGTCAGCAGCGCCCGTACGCAAAAGGTCACGAAGGGCTGTGGCATGAATCGCGCCGATGCTCGCCCCTCTTCCGAGCGAAGGGTTCGTGCATGCCCATGAATCTGCGACCGCGAGGACGCCGGTGGCGATGGGATCGCCCTTTTCGTCAGAGAAGTGCCTGATGCGGTCTTCGATCTTCGAGATGGTCACGATCCTGTCTTCGATTGGAGTGCCATCGAGCCAGTGGGCCGCGAACGGGAGCTCCTTTACGACCGCGGTCCAACGATCGATGTGGCGAACTTTGCGCATTGGTTCGTCGCGCGCGCTGGCTACGAGCGTCACGGACCAGGTGCCGTTGTCTGCAGGGAGGGTGAGTGCGGTGATCGATCCGTATGTCTGGATGGGAGGACCGAAAAGCGGCGGGACCGAACCGTCGGATGAGCGGAAATGCCGGCCGAAGTACGCGAATCCGCAGTCCTCGACAGCTTCGCGCGGAGCTTGCCCCCCAGATTCCTGCAGGAGTCGCGGTAAAGCCGAGCGCCTACCACCGGCGTCGATCACAAGGTCCGCTTCGAGAGTTTGCCCGTCTTCGGTTCTGACTCCGATGACGTTCGGGACACCAC
>JBAPRR010000325.1:0-3059 GCA_049281195.1 Acidimicrobiales bacterium | reverse complement strand
CGGTAACTAAGAGCCTCTGACCTGGGCTCCAGCAAGCTGGAAAGGAGAAGATGTGCCGTCAATCCCTCTCGAGCACGAAGATCACCGGCTCCAGTTTGCCAAGGAATTGAAAGAGTTCCCAGTGCAGGTTCGCCTCCACGTGGGCGTAGACGTCATGGCCCCAAATGGCTCGGATATCGCGGGCTCTCCTTCTCAAACGGGCGAGCTCCAGGAGGTTCTTCGACACCGGCTGGGTCCGCTCCTCCGCGTACTCACGCCACTCGGTACCGACGGAATCTCGGTTCACGATCCGGAATCCCGAATCATCGAACGCCGCGACCAGGTTCTCCTCGAAGAGGTTCGACATCACGTTTCCCTTGTGGTGCCCGAGCATCGTCAACTCGCCAGGCTCCAGAAGATCTGTGACCACGTTCGTGAACACGAGCATCGAGCCCCCTCTCTTCAAAAGCCGCGCCATGCCGGCGACAGCAGCCGGTAGGTCGCCCACCTGTTCGAGGACATCTCGACACCACGTGAAATCGAAGTAGCCGTCGCGCAACGGTGCGTCGTCGACGATTCCTTCGACGAGCTGAATCCGGGCCTCGAGTCCGGCTGCTGCGACTGCGAGACGGGCCCGCTCGATGTGGATGGGGACAGGATCGACACCGACACCCGAAATGTCGTTGGCTTGAACGAGACGGATGAGATGCGCCGCATCGCGACATCCCGCGTCGAGGACCGTGTCTCCCGGCGACAGCAGATCGGCTGCAATCTGGTGAAGTACGTCCGGTGCCCTCGGATCCAGACTCTCTTCCAGCATGTTGTAAAGGCTCCACGTCTCTTCGCTATAGACACGACGCATCCACTCGTCATGATCGGTCATAGACCGCCCTCCTCGAGCACCGCGAGCAGGCGTCGCTCGGCGCCGGCGACAGCCGCGGGGATCGTGTCGCGGTAATAGACGATGTATTGGGAACACTGGTCGATGACCCATCCGCGCCCTCTAGACCACGCGGCATCGTCCAATCCGATCAGCGCTCGGTAGACGGATCTGGTCTCCTCCGGCATCGCCCATGCGATCATCAGGTCCCGCGAAGGATCGCCCACACCGGCCACGCTCCAGTCGATGATCCCTGTCATTCGGCCACTTCTGTGAATGATGTTCCCAGGGAGAAGATCGCCGTGGACCCAGCACCCGGCGCCATCGAAGCCCGACTCGCTGTCCAGGGCCTCTTCCCACAACCTGAGGAGGCGGTCAGCCCGGAACACCGGATCAAGCGCGTCGATCGACCTACGCGTCGCTTGATCATCACTCAGAAGCGTTCTTCTGAACAGTGGTGCGTCGTCCGCTGAAAGACGACTCATAGACGATGCGAATCGCGCAAGGTCCTCCGCCAGCGCGGCCCAGTCGACATTCCTGTCTTCTTCCAGGTCCGTACCTTCGAGCCAGCGGTAGACGAGCCAGCTGTGCGGATAACCCAGATCCGGTTTCCCTACCGCCAGAGGTTCAGGAACTTCCACCGGAAGATCTCGAGCGAGTGCCGGTAGCCATCTCCACTCCTTTTCGACCTGGTCCACTGCCCACCAGATCTTCGGGAGTCGCACTCCCATGTCGCGACCCAGCCGGTAGATGACGTTGTCGGTACCGCTCGCCTTCGTCCGCCTCAGTTCGAGACCGGACCAACGCGCGAATTGGGACGCGATAAGCCCTTCGACGAGATTGCGATCGACACCGATCTCGTCCGCGTGCATCTTCGGCTGCTCGTCACCGCCGGTCACCGTTTCAAAAAGTAGACCAGGATCCAGCGGTCAACTACCCACCGGAGGGCAAACGGCGAAGCCGCTCAGAGGTGGTGCCGAGCGATTACGCCTTGTTGACGACGAGCGTCAAACTCTTCGACGCCTTTTGCTTCGGGCTCGAAGAGTCCTTTACCTGGACGGTGAAGGTGAACGTTCCCTTTGCGGACGGCTTGCCGGAGATCACCCCGGCAGTACTCAGGGTGATACCGGCCGGCAATGTGCCGCTCTTCAGGGTCCACGTGTAAGGACGCTTCCCACCGATCGCGGTAAGTGTCGTCGAGTAGCTCGAACCCTTCGTTGCGTCAGGCAGGGTGGAAGTGGAGACCTCGAGCGGTTGTATCACTTGGACGCATCCGTCCACGGTGGTGTCCTGGCTGGCGCCGTACTCGGAGTTGCCCGAGTAATAGGCGGAGAAGCACCAGTAACCCGCCGAGGTCGGAGTAAAGCTCACCGAGTCTGCCGTGGCGGAGTTACCTGAGCCGCCCGTCAGGTCCACCGGGCCTCCTACCTCGTTTGCTTTCGAGGTGCACGATTGCGCCGACGTGGTCGGACCACATTCGTAGAAGCTGACCGTACCTGTGGGGACGCCTGCCGTGCTGTTCCCGTAGACGGCCGAGGCATCGGTATCCGAAGAGCCGAGCTCGATCGTGGACTCTTCGGGCGCGCTCGTCAACGAGGAGCTTCCCGGCGTCACGTCGTAGCACTGGCTGGTCGAAGTGTCGTCGGTGGTCGCATATGTGGTGTCGCCTGAATAGACGGCCTCGAGGCACCAGTAACCGGTCGAAGTTGCGGTGAAGGTCGGCGACACCACGAACACCGGATTCTGGGTCCCTGAAAGCGCTGTCGATCCGAACTCGGTTCCGGAGGTGCATGCCTGTGCAGAAACGGTGGGTCCGCACTCGTAGAAGGTGATGCTCCCGCTCGGATCGACGTTGCTGATGCTTCCATCGATGGTCACAACATCGTTGTTGGGTCCACCCAAGGATGCGGTCGAGCTCGTCGGCGAACCGGAGAGAGTTACCGGCGCCTTCAGTACGTCGAAGCACTCGTCGGTCGAGGCATCGGAGCTTCCCGCGTAGTTGCCATCACCCGAGTAGACCGAGGCGAAGCACCAATACCCCGGGGCGCTCGGGGTGAACGGTACGGACGTTGCGGTGCCCGGGTTCTGAGTGCCGGAGAGCGATTCGGTGTCGAACTGTGTCCACGATGCTGAAGTGCAGTCCTGTGCGCTTGCCGTCGGCCCGCACTCGTAGAAGTCGACCGTGCCGGTCGGGTTGGGC
>JBAPRR010000324.1:0-5510 GCA_049281195.1 Acidimicrobiales bacterium | reverse complement strand
GTGTCTTACCAGATCCGGTCGCCATCTTGACGGCCCAACGGGAGTACGCCTCTCCCGACGGGGGCACGACAATCCCAACCTTTCGATCAGCTGGTGCCTCAGCCAAAAACACGATCGTCTCAACTGCCTCTTGTTGGCAAAAGAACGGACGAGTGTTATTGACCCGCCGATCATCGTCGAACCAGTGCCGGAGCAGATCGCGCGTAACGACAGTCGACCCCTGGTAGCCGTCGTCGCGCCATTTTCGTACTCGATCGCGAATCTCGTTGACGAGTTCGAAGCCAATGATTTCGTCAGCTATCTTCAGTTCTCCGTCTGGAGAAGCGGCCAGATAGCCTGCGATGCGGCGACCCTCCTTGACTTGAGGAACCAGACCGCTGAAGTGCCAGTGCTGGGTGGGTTCGGCAAAGGCGTCGTTGATGATCGGGTTGCCCTCGACAACCTGACCCGGTTGGTCGCTCACTTGGCCTGACCCGGAAGATTCAAGATGATCTCGGCGGCATTTCCGTCATTTGCGACCACCCGAACAGCGACCTTGCCGTGATCCCCGGCGTCGAAAGGTAGCGATGTCCAACCGTGAAGCTCAGACAGCAGCGCAGCATCGACCGTGGTCCGAAGTGCGCGCTCCAATTTCTCCCAGGCGTCGGTGACCGGGAAGAAGGCTTGGGCCACTCGGAAGACGGTACCGTCGAAGTCATCGTCCAAGAACCAGGCTTGAATACCTGTCTTGCCGAAACTTGTGGTCGCCCCGGTAGCCGCGTCGAAGGAGTCCAACCCGAGAACCTCAACTCGGTAGCCGTCTTCGGCGTGAGTTATCTGGGCGTCGGGAGAGGCATAAAGACGGAAGGTTTGTGATGTGGCCGTGTTCGTAAACGTTCAGGTCCCGCCGGCGGGTAGAGGCGGCAGCCACGGCCCTTCCTTAAAGAGCCTGTGGAGGACGCCGATGAGGTTCTCGCCGTGTTTGTCCGCGGTCTGCAGGTAGGAGCGGACATCGGCGAAGGCTTGGGCGCCTTCGTAGCTGTTGAAGGAGCCTGACACTTTGTCGTGAAGTTTGACCATGCGCAACGATCTTTCGGCCGCGTTGTTGTCAAAGGGGACTCGCGTGTCGTCGAGCAACCGCAGCACTTGGCCCTCGTCCCGGCGAAGTCGCGTCGCCAGGTTCCACGCCTTGCGCTGAGCGACGGACCAGCCGCCCTTGTGCCGCTTGGGGGGCGGCGAACCGTCGGGGAGCAGGACGAAGGCGACGTCCAGGGCGTCGTGATAGTCGCGTCGGATGATCTCCGCGATGGTCGTCGGGACCGCCGCCAAGCCGGTGGCGGCGGCTGCCTCCGAGGCTTTCTTGGCGGCGAGCAGCGCCCGGGTGATCTGGTCGGTCCACAGCTCGAACGCCGGCGTGGAGCCGACGTCGAACAAGTGTCGTAAGACGTGGGCGCCGCACTGCGCGTGCGTCGCTGCGACGAAGAGCTCATAGGGCGTCCAGCCGTCGTGCACGATCACGCCGGTGTACTCGGGGAGCACGCCGATGTCGCGCAGCGCGTCGGCCCCTCGTTTGGGGTGCACGGCGATCAGCGTCAACAGGTTCGTCGTGAGGGTGTGCATCCAGTGCTTGACGGTCTTCACGCGCGTGCCGGTCTCATCCGCGTGCACGACGGGCTCGTCGAAGAAACGCTGCTTGAGCTCCGACACGAAGGGGGCGAGCTTGTGGGCCGCCTCCAGCTTCACCTGGCACAGCCACCCGGTCGAGACGTCCGCGCCCAGAAGGTCGCGCAACAGCTCGGCCGTGCGCTCGACGGGGAGGTGTTGCCTATCCATCAAGTACACCGCGAAGGCACGCACCTCAGGCCCCCAGACGACGGGGGCGGTCGCCTCGGGAGGGAACTTGGCCGTGGTCTCCACCCCGCAGGCGCAGCGCCGTCGTTGGGCGACGTGCTCGGTGACGACGGGGACGACCGGGGGCATGTCGATCACCTGCCGGCGCACCTCGCCCACGATCTCGGCTCCGGCGAGGTCCGCGCCACAGCAGCGGCACACGACCGGCTCGTGCGCGACGAAACGATCCGGCTCACGTCGCTGCAGGTGCTTGCCCGCGTCCCCGGGCTGCTTGCCTTGTCGTCTCTGCGCCGCGCGCGCCGCCTTGCGGCGTTCGGCGCGCGACTGACGCGCCTCGATCTTGTCGTGCGACGGGGGCAGCGAAGAGTTGCGCGAGTCGCGAGCCATCTGCGACTCCAGATGCATGATCCGATCGTGCAGCTCGCCGTTTTGCGTGCGGAGCTCGTCGGTCTCCTCGCGCAGCCGTTCGTTCTCTTCGCGCAAGGCGCCGATCAGCGTGACGGCGTCATCGAGCTGTTGCCGGAGCGTCTCACCAGCCACCAGCACGGTCTACCAGGTCGCGCGCGCACAGTGGTGGATAATCGCGCGTTCCGCGCGATCAGATCTGAACGTTTACCCGTGTTCTTGAGTAGATCACCCACCAGAAGGTCGGGGTTGGCAAGGAGGAGTGCCACGTCCGTGCCGCCTATCTTGCCCGAGCCCAACTTGTCTTGGGCGTCGGCCGAGACGGCGAAACCGGCAAATACGACGAGGTCGAATCCGATGGCCGAACGGAGGGCATCTGAAACCTGAGACATGGTGATGGCACCGAACTGCGGGCCGAGAGAGACGGCGAAACGCGCCCTCCTAATGCCGAGATCAACGACCCCTTCGGCTTGGAGGGGCTCCGCCGCCGCCATGATCGAGAGCGATTCGATCGACAACGGCTCGCTACCTGGCCTAGGGATTCCTTGGACACGAAGAGCGTCGAGCAGCGACTCAACGTGACTAGCAGCATGATCGTCAGGGACAGGAGCCGATGTATCGGGATCGAGAGGGTTGACCGAGTAGCGAGATAGTGCTTCGACAGTGAAGGGGCCCGATACTCGGGTCTTTTTCTTGTCAACCAGTGGTCGATCATGCAGGACGACCGTCTCGGGTTCCTCTCCTTTCGCGATCTGACCCAGAGTCACGCGTTGCTGGGTCTCATAGACGAATCCGCCGTCAACGTCGCGCTCAGGTTGGGCCAGCCGGTAATAGTCATAGACCGCTGTGAGGAGCCGCTCTCGGGCTACAGCCAATGCCACCCTGGAAGTATCCATCGTGATCCATCGCCGCCCGTACTGTTCAGCAACCAGCGCTGACGTTCCTCCACCACACGTTGGGTCCACCACGAGATCGCCAGGATCAGTCGTCATGAGGATGCAGCGGGCAATCACCTTGGGGTTGGTCTGGACAACATAACGTTTGCGGTCTGCAGAGCCCGACATCGCCGTGTCGCCCCAGATATTCGCCAAGGCTACGCCGTTAAAGTCGTCGAGGTAGCGCACGTAGTTGAGCGAATTGCCACTGGCCATGAGTCGGCCTGCCCCGCGCAGACGCTCCATGCCCTCCTCGTTAGTTTTCCAGCGGGAAGACGCGCCTGGATTGAACGATTTTCCACCGATCTCGACATCGAACCACGACGCGGCGCCAGGACCTTTCTTTCGTCCAATTGCCTGACTGGTGAGTGGAGCCAAGCGGAATGGCTTCGCCCCCGGAGGAAGGTCTACGAGAGCGGACTTTTCTTCCGCGCTCAGGTTGCGGATTGTGCCATCAGCCAACTCCAGCTTGGAGTACGCGTCGGCGCCGTCGTCACCGAGCGCGCGCAAGGCGTAGAGCTGGCGGTACTTGAGCTGATCGACATCTTTGGCGTACCAGAGGAGATAGTCCCCGATGATTCCAAGATTGCGACCCGTACTGGTAGCTGTCTTCTGGAACGTAATTTGCGCCACATAGTTCTCCGTCCCAAAGACCTCGTCGAGGAGCACTCGTACCTGATGCACGTGGTCATCACTGATCTGAATGAAGATCGATCCCGATTCGGCAAGAAGTTCGCGGGCCACGCTGATGCGGTCCCGCAAGTAACTCAGGTACGAGTGGATCTGGAGCACCCATGTGTCACGGTATGCTTGGATCATCTCCGGTTCACGGGTGAGGCCGGCATCGTCCTGTGCTACATCGGTAGATCTCAGAGACGGCTGGAAATTCGACTTGTAGTTGACTCCATAAGGCGGGTCGATGAAGACACATTGAACCTGACCACCCAGGCGCTCACGTTCAAGCAAGCTCGTCATCACGGTCAGCGAGTCACCGAGGATCATACGGTTCGACCACTCGAGGTCGTGCTTGTAGAACTCCACTGCTTGGTCGGGGTCCAGCTTGTCAACATCAAAGAGAGGCTGCTGAAGCCGCTGTCGACGTACTGAGCCAACGATCTTCTGTGCCGAAAGCTCCTCGTGAACGTGAACGGAGGGCGCGGGAACCTCGACCTCAGATCGCTCGACTTTCCCAGCCCAAACCAGCTGAGGGTCGAGGTGCGGGTCGTAGGTGAGTGTTCGGACTGGCGTTTCCTCACGGTCAAGGTGGGCCAACCCGGCTGGCGGGTTGTTTACTCGGGTCGAATCAATATGTTCATAGTCCTCGACCGGTATGACCTTGTCTGCCTGAGCTCCAGTTCGTTTGGCCATTTCAACTGGTCTTTTCCTGCGTGTCGGCCCCGTTTGACCTACCTGGCAACGACGTGTCCCTCCGTGTTGGGCACGGCCATCTGGCCGGGCAATAACGACCAAGTTATGCGGTAACGACCGCCTGGGTCGGGACACTGCAATTGGCGGATTGGCTCAACGTGTAGCCCATCGACTTCCCTCAGGGGATGACTACCTCCGACACCGGGTCAAGCGCCAGGGGGTCTCAACCTTCAACTAGCCCGCCGTGCCTCGCGAAGCTGCTCCACCCGAGCAGCGGCACTGTCCTGTGAACCGTCGAGAAGGTGGGCGTAGAGACGCTTTGAGGTCTCGATGTCGGCATGGCCAAGGATGAGCTGCACTTCGATGTCACTCGCTCCCGCCGCCCACAGCAACGCCGCCGCCGTATGCCTCAAATGGTGCGGCGTAAGGCGCTTCAACTTTTGGGCAGACGCGACCGCCTCGCCTGTGGCTTGCACTCGGGTTAGTCCCTCAGCAAGAAGTCGCTTGCGTTCCCCCACCGCCCAACGCACGGCTGTCGAACAGATCTTTGGCCGCGGTCGTCGAGCCAGGTAGTTGTTCCACCGAAAACCGTTACCCATTGCACTTGTCAGAAGCGGTTCATCAGCTGCCGGCATACCCATGTGCATGAGATGCTCACGTAGCAACTGTGCCAACTGGGGACCCACCACGACCGCCCGGCTTCGGCCACCCTTCGGCGCTGGATTGCGAACGAGGCGACCTTCCACTTCAACTACCGGCTGACGAACCCAAACCCGCTTGGCCTGGAGGTCGACGTCACCGACCATCATGCCCGCTACTTCCGAGCGGCGACCACCAGTACCAAGTAACAGTTCGAAGACAACTCGGTCTTGGCCTGTTCCCAATCTGCTCGAAAGCATGTCGATGAACCGGAAGTCCGGCACGACGATATCGCGAACTCGATCCAACACCGCGTCGGCTGACACTGAGGCC
>JBAPRR010000323.1:0-1885 GCA_049281195.1 Acidimicrobiales bacterium | reverse complement strand
GTCTTCACGTTCGAGGCCCGGGTTGGTCGGGCCCAATTCGAACCACGGCTCGCCCCGAGGATTCTCGACCGGGTGCACGCGATCACCCTGAAAGCCGATGTACTGCGGACCGAGGAGTCGGAGTTGCGACTGTTCAAGACCCGCAGGCCCGAGATCGGCTTCTCGGAGTCCGCCCTCAGGTGGTCGTCCGGCGAGCGGCTCGATCGGGTTCTGGAGCGCAGCGCTCTTCCGCCAGGAGATTTCGTCAGAAACGCCAAGCAGCTGTCGGATCTGCTCCGGCAGATATCCATCGTGTCGGAATCGGCCGAAACGAGGCAGGTCGCCATCGAAGCGGTGGATTCGGTCCAGCGTGGAGTGGTGAGGGCGGGCTGGGTAGGCACCCTGGGTGATCCCGACCCGGAAGAACAACCCTCACGAACAGGGCCGGAACAGCTTTCGTAGCTTGATCTGCAGGTCCGCCACCGAACAGGGCGGTGGGTCGTAGTGTTGCCGGGGCATGTTCCCCTACGCGGAGGAGTCGTTCACCGACGAGGAAGCAGACATCCTCCGCCGGTACGTCACGACTCTCGAAGGCCCGGTGTTCGCACTGGTCAACCTTCCCGAGGTCGTGAAGGGCGCCCTCTTTGCGCGGTACTCGAGGTCCCCGAAGACGCTCAGAAGGCTCTTCCTCGACGAATTCGTAGGGGACCTCGACGTTTCCGGGGACGCCAGCGTCGATGCCACGATCGGTCTCAGAAGGGCGGAGGAGCTCTACGACCGTGTCTTCCTCGAGTACGGAGACGACTCCGTAGCTCAGCTCGGGGGCGTGCACCTGGCCTGCGAACAGGCTTCGAATCTGCTCACCAAGGTCCTCGAGTGGGGAAGGCTGATGGCCTACCTGGAGCAGTCGACCCGGTACATCGGCTACGACAGCAGGTTGGCGACCGGCCGGTTCCGTTACTACAGGGATCCCGAAGTCCTCGATTCTGCGCTCGGCGCCAGATACGTCGGCGAGATGGACCGGATGTTCGAGGCCTACGCCGAGCTGCTCCCGGTCATGCAGGGATGGTTGACGAGGCGCTATCCGAAGAGCGAGAACGATTCGGACTTCGTCTACCGCACCTCGATCCGGGCGAAAGCTCTTGACTCGCTCCGCGGGATGCTGCCGGCAAGCTCTGTGTCGAACGTGGGCATATACGGGACGGGACAGGCGTACGAGCAGCTCATCTTGCGGATGCGTGCGCACCCCCTCCCGGAAGCTCGTCGCTACGCCGAGATGATGCTCGAAGAGCTCCGCAAGGTGATCCCGTCGTTCCTCCAGCGTCTCGACCGCCCTGAAAGGGGAGGGGTTTGGGCCGCCTATCTCGCTTCGACACGAAGCGAGACCGAAAAGATGGTGCAGCAGTTGTGGCCGGAGTCGCACACAGAGACCATGGATCCAGCGCAAACCGGTGCCCCTGCCGTCCGTCTTGTCGATTACGACCCGGCAGGCGAGGACAAGGTTCTGGCGGCCATGTGCTTCTCGTCGAGCACTCTTTCCGACGACGAGCTGCTGAGGCGTGTCCAGACGCTCGATGAATCCGACCGCAGAGCCCTGGCGCGGGCGTACGTCGGAGACAGGACCAACCGTCGTCACCGGCCGGGCAGGGCGCTCGAGCGCACGACCTACACCTTCGAGATCGTCTCGGACTACGGGGCGTTCAGAGACCTGCAGCGGCACCGGATGCTGACCGTCGAGTGGCAGAACCTGTCGCCGGATCTCGGTTACGAACTGCCCGATCTGGTGGTCGAGGCTGGTATCGCGGATCGGTTCGAGATGTCGATGGCCCGATCGGTCAACCTTTATCGCGATTTGGAGGAGGTCTTCCCGGAGAGGGCTTCGTACGCGTTGGCATTAGCGCACAAG
>JBAPRR010000322.1:0-19547 GCA_049281195.1 Acidimicrobiales bacterium | reverse complement strand
GATCTGGAAAGGGCTCTTTCTTGGCCGCCAGAACCAGATGCGCGAGGCCAGGCGCACCCTGTCAGAGTCGTATCACCTGGCGATCGAACATGACGCCATCCGCATCGCAAACTCCGCGCACTGCTATTTGAAACTCGCAGGCGGCAGGATCCGCCAGGGGAGGCGGCCGCCCGGTGTCCTCACTCAGCGTCAGGACGAGGTTGCAAACCTTGCCGCCAGGGGAATGACCGACTCAGAGATCGCAAACGAGCTCGGTATAAGCGCGAAGACCGTCGGCCACCACCTCGAAGCGGTGTACGAGCAGCTGAGAGTGTCGCGGCGCGACCTCATCGGCGGCAGACGCAAGCAGCGGTCGCACCACAATGGCGACTTCAGCGTTCCCGGCGCTCCAGGTGCTGGATCTCGATCATAAGGGGAAGCAGAAAGCCGATATAAGCGCTCGTGAGGACGTAGTCGTGGGTGGGTCCCTGAGTGATCCTGTGGTCGATGTCGATGATCCGCACGCGATCATCCGACTTTTCATAGTCCTTGGCTTTTGTCACGCACTGTTCGAGCTCGGCGATGGTTGACACCTGCAAGCCGAAATGATCGAGGCTTGGAGCAACGAGCGGTGGATCTGCGGGGAGCAGGTAGACGAACTGCGCGAACGCCGTCGTGTAGAGGATCAGCGGGTTCCCTTTTTCCCCGCTGTTGTCCCCTTCGGTCCAACCGAAGACGCCGCCGTAGAAGTCGAGGATGTCTCTTCTGCCCTTCTCGTCCAGCACTTGCGGGTCCATGCTGATGGCGACGTGGTTGAGGCGGGGGGCAAAGGTCATGTGACCGACGTCACCGGCTGAACGAGAACCTTTCCTGCGATCTCGCCGCGCGACAGGCGATGCATGGTGGGGAGCAATTCGTCCAGGCCCACATCGGAGCCGGATATCAGGACGTTCGTGTCGAGGGATCCGCTCGCCAGTAGGTCGAGCGCGGGTGCGAAGCCGGCGGCATCGTAGTTGTATGCACCCACCACAGAAAGCTCCATCACGATCATCCGGTTGTGATTGAGCCGGGGAAGATCGTGCCCCGTCCCTGCGAGCACCAAGGTGCCGGCGTAGTCGAGCTGATCGAGAGCGATCTCTATCGCCCGGGCATTTCCCGAGCACTCGAACACGAGCGAATATGCCGTTGCCGCGGTGCGGCCCATAGGAGCGGGCGCCAGATCGTCCGGTGAGATCGCAGACACCGCCCCGGCAAGCAGGGCATGTTCGCGCCGTAGCTCGGAAGGTTCCGACACTGTTATGTCGGTGATCCCTCGTGACCTGAGCACTGCGATAGTGAGCAAGCCCACTGGCCCTGCACCCGTCACGAGAATGCGGTCGTCCGGACCGGGTGCCGCCATGTTGACGACGTGCACGGCTATAGCCGTTGGCTCGGTCAACGCCGCGTCGCGGATGGACAGAGTTTCGGGGATCCGGGTGAGCCTTTCCGCCTTGACGGTCATGTACCTGCAGAACGCGCCGTGCCATGACAGAAAGTCCGGTGGTGGTCGCTTCAGGCAGACAGAAGGCCGGCCTGCCTCACACGCCCTGCATCTCCCGCAACCGGGAGTCGGATTGCCCACCACCCGCGAGCCGGGTTGCCAGACGGTAGAAGCTCCTTCGATCCCGATCACGGTTCCCGACCACTCATGGCCGAGTATGTCTCCTGGCCGCGCGTACCGGTCCAGCACCAGGTGCAGATCCGTCCCGCATATGCCGCAATCGGAGATCTCGACGAGCACTTCGTCTGGACCTGGTTCGGGTACGTCCAGATGTTGAACCTCGATCTGCCCGTCGCCCACGTAGACCGCCGCCGGCATGGTCTGGGTCACCTTTCGTAGACCCGGAACGAGGTGAGACGCGCCACCTGGTCGTAAAGAGACCTGGCGGCGCCGTTGAACTCCTGAGTGTGCCAGTAGGTGTGCACCGCGCCCCGGCTCTTGGCCTCTTTTACGACGGACTCGATCAGCTGGCGGGCAACGTCCGTACCGCGACCCTTCTTCGAGACGAACAGGTCCTCCAGGTAGCAATAGGACTTGGTGGTCCACGTGGAGGGATGGATGAGGGCGTGAACGAGACCGATCAGCTCGTCTCCGTTGTCCGCGACGAAGCCGAACATGCCTTGGGATTCACTACACATCCGGTCGAAGGTGAAGCGGGTCGTCTCGTCGTCGAGCTCCTCGCGGTAAAAGTGGAGATACCCGTCCCACAGCGGCTTCCAGCCGTCCCAGTCCGCCGGGCGGATCGGCCGTATCGAGGCATCGGGCATGGTTCAGCCTTCCATGAGCGGCGCAAAGTAGGGAAGCGCGATCTCTTCTGAGACCTGGTGGAATTCGACTTCGAGCCGCATTCCGGCAGTCAGATCCGTGGTCTCGCAGCCGATCACCGCGCTCACCATGTAGAAGCCCTCGTCCAACTCGACCACCGCTGGTGCGTAGGGAACCACGAACGCGGGCCCCGGGGCGCGCCACACCACGGTCCAGCTGTACAGGCTGCCTCGCCCGTCGCTCACCTTGCGTCGCGATTCGTGGCTGAGGCACCGGGCGCAGACAGTGAACGAACGGAGGCCGATGAACCCGCAACCGCTGCACTGCTGGTAGGTGAGGACGCCCCGGCGGCACGCGTCCCAGTACTCACGAGAGCGCACTGAGGGGTTAGGCACCGGGATCCCGACCGGCTGGGGCTCGAGCGGGCTCATGGTTGGTCGCTTCCGAGTAGAAGGACATCGGTGAACAGCGCCCCCGACCCACCGTTCGAGCACATCGCCACCTCGGCGTGTTCGACCTGGTGGCTCTTTGTGGTGCCGCGCAGCTGTTCGACTCCCCGTATGACCCGCTGAAGCTGCTGCGCCGCTATGCCCGCATGGCTGAAGCTCATAGTCCCGCCGTCGGTGGTCACCGGCAACTTGCCGTCGGCAGTGATATTTCCTTCTGCGACGAAGGGTCCCCCTTCACCCTCTGCGCAGAACCCGAATGCTTCCAGCTGCCTGATTATCTCGAACGAGAACGGGTCGTACAGCTCACAGACGTCCACATCGTCCGGCGACAGACCGGCCGTACGAAACGCAGTGCGCGCCGCACGCGCGCCCACGTTGCCGGCGTTGTCTCCACCGTCTCGCGGCGTGTAGTCCCATACCGGCGCCACCGTGTACGCGGGACCGAAGGAATCGCTCGCTGCTCCGAGCATCCATGTCCGGTGCGCACAGCCGGCCGCCCGATCGGCTCGGGCCAGGACGATTCCGCATCCCCCCTCGGAAGTCATCGCGCAATCGAGAAGATGAAACGGATCAGCCACCACTCTCGAAGCCAAGATGTCTTGTGGCGTGAACGGTCCTCTTCCCGAATAAACCGCCTCCGGATTGTCGTGGCCGTTGTTCCTTATGGTCGCCGCGACCGTGGCCAGATGTTCCGCAGTGGTGCCGAAGGTGATCATGTGCCGGCGCGCCATGAGCGCGAACTCTGCCGCGGTGAACAGCCCGTACCCGACGACGAGTTCGTTGGCGGGCCGGGTCCACGGGGCCGTGTGCGATCGCTCCCGATGAAGCCGTGCCCCCCCGGCAGAGATGAGCACCACATCGCATTCACCCGAGCAGATCATCGAGGCTGCCTCGAGGACCGCCGGAATGCCGAGCATGTTGGGCCGCCTGGAACACGGGCCCAGACCGAGCTCGAGCACCGTCTCCTGAGCAAATTGGCCTACTACGCCATCAACCTCGGCCACCTCGATCGCGGCGTCTGCCAGCGCGCCGAGTGCCCCGACCAGTGCGATCGACTCAGCATCGTGACCCTCCAGCTCGATCGCCTGGGCGGTGTTGTGGATGCCGACGATCGCCACGTCGTGGTAGGGGTGGGCCACAGTGGATCAGTCTGCCCTATCAATCCCATAAATCGACCGGAGCCCCGCCGACGGGGTAGTGGCCGGGAAGGTCCTTCTGCGACATCGACCGGTCCATCCTGTTTTTCATCCCATTCGACAGCACACCTGCCTGCATCATCTCGATGAACAGGGCGGTCACGTTCCCGAAGTCGAAGAAATCCCTCTGCCACGACCACTGCCAATCGCCGGCGTACCTGAACCAGCTCCCCCCGAGTCCGGCGACCTCGTAAGAGGAACCGTCGGGACGCTTGGCGTCGGCGATCTGCTTCCAGAATCCGACGACCTCTCCTAGGCGTTCGTCGATCAGCACCTTCTGGTACGGGTAGGTCCAACCCTCCAAGCCCACCATCTCCATTCCGACCGCTACCCGGCGGATCTCGTCGCGGCCGACCGCCATGAACTCCTCACGAGGACCGATGTTCCAGCCATATGTGGCGTCCGGCGTGAACATCTCGCCGAGTTGCTGCCAGTTGCCGAGCTCTTGGGCCTGTCGGTTGGTCTCGAGCCAGCGCTCGACCATCTCCTCGAGCTCGCTGCGGTCGTATGCCGGCATCGGGATACCGTCCTTTCTGTTAAATATCAGCTTGCTGGTGTTCTACTCAACTGGACCACTGTTCTTCGCGCTGCGTCACTAGAACCGGAGGCTTGATGCCCAAGACCCACCCATTCCGATTCTCGGCCCAACTCTCGACCGTTCCTGACAGAACTGGCTCTGGATGGGCCGAGCAGGCCAAAAAAGTTGAGGACCTGGGCTACTCGGCTCTTCTCATGCCCGACCACTTCGGGGATCAGTTCGCTCCGATCCCGGCACTTGCGGCCGTTGCTGCTGCCACCACGAGCCTGCGTATCGGGGCCCTCGTCCACGACAACGACTACAAGCACCCCCTGATCCTGGCCAAGGAATTGGCCACGCTCGATGTCCTGTCGAACGGCCGGCTCGAGATCGGACTGGGGGCGGGCTGGATGGCGTCGGACTATCAGGAGTCGGGGATCGCCTATGACCCGCCCGCGGTGAGGGTCGATCGATTCGAGGAGGGCCTTGCCATCATCATCGGCCTGCTCGAGACCGACGGCCCCTTCTCCTTCGAAGGCACCCACTACAAGATCACCGACCATCATCTGTTTCCCCGTCCGGTTCAGTCCCCTCGACCTCCTCTCATCATCGGTGGGGGAGCAAGGCGGGTGCTCGGGATCGCTGCGCGCAATGCCGAGATCGTGAGCATCAACGTCAATCTGCGCGGCGGGACTGCGGGGCCCGAGGTCGCGCCGAACGCCGCCCCTGCACTGACCAAGCAGAAGATCGATTGGGTCCGCGATGCGGCAGGTGCGAGGTTCGACGACATCGAGCTCAACAGTTTGGTCGGATTCGTGCTCGAGACCGACGACCGCCAATCGGTGATCGATCAGATGGCACCAGCGTTCGGCATCGATCCGACAGACGCCGTACACGTTCCTCTCGCCCTCATCGGCACGATCGGCGAGATGGAAGAAGAGCTCTACTGGCGTCGGGAGAATTACGGCATCTCGTACTTCTCGTTCGAGAGTTCAGCCTGGGAAGCGCTCGGGCCCCTCGTACAGAAGCTGGCAGGCAAGTGAGCGACAAGGCTGAACCGCGCACCACCGGGCCGGATATGAGAGGAAAGACCGTCGTTATCACAGGCGGCAACTCCGGCATCGGGCTCGCCACCGCGCTCGTGCTCGGCAACGCCGGTGCCGAAGTGATCATCACCGCGCGCGATCAGAAGCGAGGTGAAGAAGCACTGCAGCGGTTCGAGATGGTGACCGACCGCAAGGCGCAGCTGGTGCTGTTCGACATCGGTGAGCTCTCCTCGGTGCGCGAAGGTGCTGCGGAGATTCTCGAGCGCGCGCCGAGGATCGATGTGCTGATCAACAACGCGGGAGTAGTCCTATCCGAAAGGTCAGAGACGTCAGACGGTTTCGAAAAGACGTTCGCCATCAACCACCTCGGGCCTTTTCTCTTGACCAAGCTCCTGACCGAACGACTGGTCGCCAGCGCCCCGGCGCGCATTGTCAATGTGTCCTCCACTGCTCACTCGAGCGCCCGGGGTGGTCTCGACTTCGACGACCTCCAGTCGAAGAAGGGCTACCGGGGCATGAAGGTCTACGGAGCCACGAAGCTGGAGAACATCTATTTCACGACAGAGCTCGCGACGCGCCTCGATCCATCGGCTGTGACCGCGAACTCGCTCCATCCCGGAGTGGTACGTACCGGTTATGCACGAAACGGTGACACGAACGGGTTGTTGCGCATCGGCATCGCCATCGGCTCACCTTTCTTCCTCAGCCCCGAGCAGGGCGCGCGGACGTCGGTGTACCTGGCCTCGTCGACCGAGGTGGCGAACGTCACCGGCAAGTACTTCGTGAAGTGCAAGCAGCACAAACCGTCTCGTGCGGCGACAGACCAGGCCCAGGCCGCCCGCCTGTGGGAGGTGAGTGAGGCTCTGGTGGCTAAATCGTTGTAGCCACCAACGGTCCGACTCGACAGAAGGCCATGGGTCGGAGCTAGCGTCATGGCGTGCATCCCGTCCCCTGGAACGGGGCGATGGGCGGCATTTACGGATCTCGGCAGGCGCGGAGGCCTGGTCGACTGGTTCGCCGCACGTCGCTTGTCGTTGCGCTTCTAGCCGGGCCGGCAGTAGCCGTCCTTTCTTTTGCGACCCCGGTGAGCGCAACGAATGCCCCTGCCCTCAACTACGGGCCCGCTTCGTGGTGGAGCGGCACATGCGACGCCACCCACTGGAACCAGGTGGCCCAGGACGACGGATGGTCCGGTTCCGCTGCTCATCCGCTCGGTGCCAGCTACCTGGGCATCCAGGTGTGCGGGCCCCGTCCGGCGGAGGACGGCTCCCCTGACGTGGTGTGGAGCCGGCCGGGCTATGCCGGACTCGAGTGGGAGTGCGTGGAGCTCGCCTTCCGCTTTATGGGCGAGGTCTACGGAGTGCGTGCGTACTCAGCGGATGGATACGACGTGGTGGCCAACTACAGCAAGGCCGATGGCGGGGGACTGGTGAAGATCCAAAATGGCACGCCCGGCGAAGCCCCCGAGCCCGGGGACGTCATCTCGTTCTCCGACGGCAGTGAAGGCCACGTTGCGGTGGTGGCGGGCTCCGACGTGGACGCATACGGGAATGGGTCGATAACCCTTATCTCCCAGAACGACACCACCGACGGCTGGCGAACCCTCGGAGTTCAGGACTGGACCGTCGAGGGGTTCAACATCTTCACCGCAACCGAGTGGCTCCACGATCCGCTCGGAAGGGGCAATCCCGACGCACCGCCGACGGTGATGAACTCGACACTTCCGAACACCGCGGTCGGTCTTCAGTACTCGGCCCAGCTGACGTCGCTCGGTGGTTCGCGTCCATACCGCTGGTCGATCGTGTCGGGAACGCTTCCAGCGGGCCTGGTCCTCGGGCAGTTCTCCGGGCAGATCTCAGGCGTCCCTGTGGCTCAGGCCTCCTCCAAGTTCGAGGTCGAGGTCACTTCTGTGACGGGTGCAAGCTCGGTCAAGCCCTTCACGATCGCCGTGGCGCAGACCCATGCCCCGGTCACCAGCGCAGATTTCGACGACGATCTGGCCGTCGGCTAAAAGCCTGAGTTGAGCCTGAGCCTGCTCAGTTGGCCGGACCCGTGGTGAGCACCACTGTGGCCTGGTGGTCCGTCCCCAATATGTCCACCCAGCGCACCTGCACTCGATCGCCGGGCCTCTCTGCCTGGACCAGTCTGGTGAGATCGGCCGCGGTCGTGACCCGATGACCGGCAAAGCCGACTATCGCGTCTCCCACAGCTATCCCGGCAGCCTGTGCAGGCGAACCGTTCGCGACGGCTACGACCAGCGCACCGGAAGACACCGGAGCCTCCGGGCCGATATTCGGGACCGAGCCTGAGCTGGAACTGGAGCTGCAGCTCGTCCCGTTCCCAGAGCCGTATATGCCAGTCACCTCTACACCGACCTGAGGAGTCGGTCCGATGAAAACCGACGAGGTAGCGCTATGCGCGCGCATCTGGTTGATGATCGATATAGCCCTGGCGATCGGGATGGCGAAGCCGACCCTGGAGCCGGAGGATGAAAACGTCCCGGAGGGACCGTTGCTCGCTGCAGCGGTGTTCATACCGACCACCTGACCGGTCGTGTTGACGAGGGGTCCGCCGGAGTTGCCAGGTTCGAGCCTGGCGTTGATCTGGATCATGCCGTCGAGGCTCTCGCACAGGGCCGTCCCCGAGTCCTGGGCGATGATCGGGCGGTCGAGGGCTGTGACAGTCCCCGATGTCACCTTCGGCGGGCCGGGGAGGTCGAGTGCATTTCCGATGGCGACGATCGGCTGTCCGATGGCGACAGCAGAAGAGTCGCCGAACGACACCGGTTTCAGGCCCGATGCGCCCGACAGCTGTAAGAGCGCGATGTCGGCGGTCGGATCGGTTGCCACGACGGAGGCTTCGTACTTCGCTCCCTGACCGTCCACCTGGACGCTGATCGAGACGGCGTCGTCGATCACATGGTTGTTGGTGAGAATCTCTCCCGAGGAAGTGACCACCATCCCTGTGCCCGCGGCCTCGCCGGCGCCGAAGGCGAGAACGGCGGTCACATCGACGATCGACGGGTCCACCTCGTCGGAGATCGTCGTGACGTCCGCCGCGTTGAGACTGGTGTTGGCGGCCTGGCGACCCCCGGAACCGGGCGAACTGTTTCCAGAATTCACGGTTGCTGACCCGTTCGACCCGGACCCATTTGATGATGCAGCCGTTCTCGACAATGCGTACCCGCTCGCGGCCCCCCCGACCAACAGCACCAGAGCGAGCACAAATGTCGCGGCCCGGCCGCGTCTGCGCCGCGAGGTTGCGCCAGGAGCGAGAGGTGCGGGGCAGTTCGGGACGCCGATCCGCGGCCCCGCATACGGCACCGCCGGCTGGGCGCGACCGACCGATCCAAATGAAGGAGGTCCCACGACGGGTATGCCTCCCGGTGGTCCCTCAGGAGCCTCGTCCAATTCGTGCACCGTCCATCCCACCCGCGACCGGAAGCGACCGCTCCGCCGACCGCCAATCCACAACGTTACGTCGCAGACGGCTCGTAACGTGGCGAACGTGGCAGGAACTGAAGCGGTGCTCTCGGGAGTCGAAGTGCGCACCGTACAACTGGCGGCCCAGGGTCTCTACGGCCAAGCCCGGAAAAGGAGCCCGGACCAGCTTTTGAAGGTGGTGGGAGCGGTGCAGCTGGACACCATCTCGGTGCTGGCCAGATCGCACGAGCTGGTCGCCTACGCGCGTTACGGCCCGATCGGCCGAAAGGCCGTGGAGAAGGTTCTCTGGGGAGGTGACACCTTCGAATATTGGGCCCATGCGGCGTGCGTCCTGCCTGTGTCGGATTGGCCGGTGTTCAGCTGGAGGCGCAAACGTTGGGCCGAGCGCATAGGGCCGAACGACATGCCGGCCAAGGAGCTGAAGGAGGTTCGGTCCCGCTTGGCGGACGGACCGCTCACGGCGAACGAGCTGGGCGGAGCCAAAGCGGGAGGACCTTGGTGGGACTGGACCCATACCAAGCGTGTCGTCGAGCGGCTGCTCTCTACCGGCGAGGTGGTGTGTATGTACCGCCGGGGCTTCCAGCGCGTCTACGACCTTGCCGCGAGGCGGATCCCGGAGCCGCTTCTGACGTCTGGATTTCCCGCAGATGAATGCCACCGCCAGCTGGTGGAGAAAAGTGGCAGGCACATCGGTGTCGGCACTGCGGGCGACCTCGCCGACTACTACCGCCTGCTCACGCGCGACGTGCTGAGGGTCATTGCGGAGACCTGTTTGGTACCAGTCGAGGTTGACGGGTGGGCCGAGAAGGCGTGGGCGCACCCCGAGGCTCTTGCGCTGCTCGAGGCACCGAAGGCCCGCCATGTCACGACCCTGCTGTCTCCTTTCGACTCCCTGGTGTGGGACCGCCGAAGAACCGAGAGAGTCTTCGGCTTCGTGCACCGCCTCGAGGCTTACGTTCCGGCGCCCAAGCGGATCCACGGCTATTACTCGATGCCGGTGCTTTCTGCGGGGCGTCTGGTGGCGAGAGTCGATCCGGGACGGCGCAACGGCGCGTTCATCGCCAAGAGGATCACCCTCGAATCACCGGCTGCGGCCGACGCTGTCGGTACGGCTCTCAGGCGGGCGGCCAGGTGGGTCGGCGCCAGCGACGTGATCGTCGAGCTCGTACAACCTCCTGCTGCGAAAGGGCGCATCGAAAAGGCGCTCGCGTAGCGCCGACGGTTGTTCCTGATGACAGCGGTCCTTTGGCCTGAAGCGCGTAAGTTGTCTGCCGAAGCGGGCCATGGCCCTAGGGAGGTAGCACATGCCGGGAGCCGACAAGTCCGAAGGCCCAGATTCGGCAGCACTTCTGCGCGCTGCGGACGAGCTGTGGGAGACCGACGTTCTCCCCACCCTGTTCGACTACGTGCGCATACCCAACCTCTCGCCTCACTTCTCTCCTTCGTGGGAGAAGGAGGGCCACATGGACAGCGCGGTCGAACTGCTGGTCGAGTGGTGCAGGGCCCGTCCGATACCCGGCATGAACATCGAGGTGATCAGGCCGCCCGGGCTGACGCCGACGATCCTGATCGACGTTCCCGGGTTCGGCGAGGGGGCCGACCTACAACAGGAGCGGAGCCTTGACGATCCTGGTGTTCTGCTTTACGGGCACCTGGACAAGCAGCCGGAGTTCACGGGATGGCGTGAAGGGCTCGGCCCCTGGGAGCCGGTTCGCGAGGGCGACAAGGTCTACGGCCGCGGCGTTGCCGACGACGGCTACTCCACATTCTGCGCACTCACCGCGATCGAGCTATTGCGAAATGCCGGCGGCAGTCACAGGCCGTGCAAGATCCTGATCGAAGCGAGCGAGGAGAGCGGGAGCCCCGACCTGGCCGCGGCGTTGGACATCGTCGGCGAACGCCTGGGGACGCCGTCGGTGGTGATCGCCCTCGATTCGGGATGCCCTACGTATGACCGGTTGTGGATCACCAACTCGCTTCGCGGGCTTGTAGGCGGCACGCTAAAGGTCGAGGTACTGCACGAAGGTTTCCACTCAGGTGGCGCAGGCGGCGTGGTGCCTTCATCGTTTCGCATCGCGCGGATGCTGCTTTCGCGCGTCGAAGACGAGCAGACCGGGGAGATCCTCCTCGACGAGCTCCGTGTCCCGGTGGCCAAAGAGGTCCTCGACGCCGCGAGGAAGCTGGCCAACACCGTCGGCGATGACTCCGTGGGTCCGTACCCGACGGTCGACGGACTGAAGCTCGCCGGCGCGGACAACGCGGAGCGGATCGTGCGCAAAACGTGGGAACCTTCGCTGTCGGTCACCGGCGCCGAGGGCCTGCCACAACTGTCTGCGGCCGGGAACGTTCTTCGCCCGTACACCGCGCTCGCCCTCAGCTTCAGGCTCCCGCCGACCTGCGACTCCGAAAAGGCGGCCGAGGTCATCACGCGTGCCCTCACGAGCGACCCTCCCTACGGAGCGAAAGTCACTTTCGAAGGAGTAGGAACCGCAGACGGCTGGGCCGCTCCGAAATTGCTCCCCTGGTTGGCTGACACCGTCGACGAGGCGTCGAACGCCTGCTTCGGCAAGCCCTCCGGGACGCTCGGCGAAGGGGGATCCATCCCGTTCATGTGGATGCTTTCCGGACGCTTCCCCGCTACGCAGTTTTTGGCCACGGGAGTACTTGGTCCCGGGAGCAATGCACACGGCCCTAATGAGTTCCTCGACGTGGCCATGGCGAAGAAGCTCACCGCAGCGGTAGGGCTCATATTGGATGGGGAGTGCCGGCACGAGATCGCCAACCCGTGACGATCGCGGGGGTGAGGACGATCAGTCCGGCAATCGATCCCGGTTCACTGTATTGAGGATGGCTTTCGCCGAGCAGCTTCAGCTCGGCCGGCCCGCTGTTGTGGATCTCCGCGTTCCCGTGGATGCGCACCCACCACAGGTCGTCCCAGTCGTCGTCGTACTTCTCGACCAGGAGTGTGCACCGCGGGTCGGCTTCGAGATTGCGGATGCGTTGAAGCGCGGTGCTCTTCTTCGGCTTCACCGTGTCGATGGGCAGCAGCACATCGCGCCCGCGCACAGCGAAGACCACAGGAACCGAGTCGATCACGCGCACCTCAGCGCGTGATTCCCTTTGGATGGTTGTCCCGGCGAAGACCGTCGAGAGAACGCCGTGGCCCGCTCGAGCGATCAGCTCGAAACAGGCCAACTCGTCAAGGCTCAGGAGACCCGGTCCGACGACACACCCTGGGAACCCGGAGGCGCCCACGGATCGGCGGTTACCGGGGGAGGGATGACCGGCATTTGCTCGTTCGGCACATGGTCGGTCGACATGCTCGGAACCGCAGTGATCGAGGGGGACGTAGCGTCGTAAGAAGACTCGGCGTAAGAAGATCCGGGTGACGTAGACACAAAGCCAGGGGGTGGAGTCGGTGCGGAGCCCTGGATGTCGCCCGGAGCCTGGGCTTGTGGCTCCGGTTCGGCCACGGCTTGGATTGATGACACAGAGCCGCCCGAAGCACGCTGGCTCTGATCTCCGATGTCGATCAGGCCGGCGTCGGAGAGCTCCCTGAGCAGGCGTACCGTGACGACGCTGTCGTCTTCCAGCTCTTCTACGACGGAGCGAACCGTGCGTCCATTCGTGCCTACAGCCGTCAGCAGGCGCCACTGATCGGCACGGATCTGAACCTCGGGACCGGGAGTGGTGCGCGCCATCGTGACCGTCGCCTCGAGCGGCACGCGCTTTAGGAGGTCTCGCCATTCCTGGACCTGCGGGACGACTTCGCTTACGACACTGGACACCGACTGCGGCTTCGACTTTCCGGCCGGAGGCGTCTGGTCTGACGTGAAATAGAACCATCCCTCGTCCAGCAGCATCATCTCGAAGACGGCTTGGGTGATGGTGTTGGCTCCCTCGAGCGTGGCGCCCACGAAGTTCTTCCCGTCTAACCACAGGTGTCCGTCAACTCCTGGACCCACCACCTGCAGCTCGCCGTTCTGGCTCGTGTCTGCGAGAAGGCTCAGAATGTCGTTGAGCGGGAAAATCGCAAGTGCCCCGACCAATGACGCGGTCGGGACTTCACTCGTAGTGGCATCTGTCATTACGGGCCTCCTAGCTGGTCGCCCGATCGTAGACTTGGGCGGCTCAAATCCGTGACCATCCTCCCATGAGTCTCAGCTCTGTATCTAGACAGCGGTTGCGGCCCTTGCTTCCAAGGGCCCGCGCACTCGTAGATCGCGTGTTTGGGGCGAGCCCTCTGATCTCGCGGGTCGCCGGCCGGATCGGAAGAGAGCTGGTCCAGTCACAAGAACGCGTCAACGCCAACAGGGTGTACGGAGGTACGTACTACGGGGAGGGTCGCGACCCCTCCGGTGACAGGAAGGGCGGCTCCGGCTACGCCACGTACGACAGGACGACCTCCAACGCCGAAGTGGCGGGGTACCTGCTCTGGCGGACGTTCGGGAATGCGAAGCGGATGCTCGACGTCGGTTGCGCCAAGGGCTACGTCGTCGAGGTCCTGCGTGAGCTCGGCGTCGAGGCGTTCGGCTGCGATGTCAGCCAATACGCGGTCGACCACGTGGCGCCCGGCGCCCAGGGTTACGTTCGGGTCGCTGATGTCCTCACCGGCCTTCCCTGGGCGGACGGGAGCTTCGACGTGGTGAGCGTCCTCGAGACTCTCGAGCACATGCCCCCGAACCAGGTGCCGATCGCCCTTTCAGAGGTCGCCCGGGTGTGTGGTGGGTTCGTGTACGCCACAATTCCTTCGTTCGGTCCGAATGGAGGACCCGGTCCCGACGGATTCTTCGACAACAAGGTGACGGCCGTTCGTCTCGAGCACTACCGAAGCGTGTTCGGCGAATTCGACGGGCCTGTTCCCTTTGAAGATCTGGCGCGTGACGTGAATGGCGGTCCCGTGGAAGGCCACCTCACCATCGCATCGTTCAGATGGTGGACCGCCCGTTTCGCGGAGGCGGGCATGCGGAGGCGTCCCGACATCGAAGAGCGCATCCACAAGGACATCGCGCCAGCGGACCTGGCGCCGTGGTGGAACCTCTACGTGTTCGAGGCCACCGGTGCCAGTCCCGAGATCGCCACGGCGAGGGAACCGGAAAAGGACTTGGTAACGCTCGGGCTCAGGCATCCTCTGTACGGGACGTGATCCTGCTGCAACGTATGGTGTGCCGTGTCCCAACTCAGTTACAGCGACTTTGAGAATCTGTCGTTCTCGCGTCCGAGGCGGGGAGTGCTGCTCGTAACCCTCGACCGTCCAGAAGTCCTGAATGCCGCGGATGTTCGTATGCACCGCGAGATGTCGGATATCTGGGAAGTGATCGACTCAGATGACGAGACTGCGGTCTCGGTGGTTACCGGAGCGGGTCGCGCATTCAGCGCGGGTGGGGACCTTCAGATGATCGAGGAGATGACTCGTGACTATGACGCGCTTCTCGCTCAGTGGCGCGACGCGGGGGCCATCGTCGAGAAGATGATCTCGGCGAAGAAGCCTGTCGTATCTGCGATAAACGGGGTGGCGGTCGGTGCGGGCCTGGCCGTCGCTCTTCTGGCAGACGTGAGCGTTGCGGCGCAGTCGGCCAAGTTGTCTGACGGACACGTTCGCATCGGGGTGGCGGCGGGGGATCATGCCGCGCTTCTCTGGCCTCTTCTCTGTGGCTTCGCAAAAGCCAAGTACTACCTGCTTACCGCGGACTTCATTGATGGGGTGGAGGCTGAGCGCATCGGGCTCGTGTCGCGCTGCGTGCCTGACGACGAGGTTCTGGACGTAGCTCTGGATATCGCAGATCGGCTGGCGAAGGGGAGCGCGACGGCGATTCAGTGGACGCGCCGCGTCCTGAATCAACACCTACGGCAGGGACTCCCGCTGTTCGGCGAGTCGCTGGCGCTGGAGATGCTCGGGTTCGCCGGACCCGATGCGCGTGAAGGAGTAGCCGCTATTCGCGAGAAACGCGAGCCGAACTTCGGCTCGGGCGTTCCCGAGTAAGCCTCATTTGTTCTCGTAGCGGTCAGTGGGCCGCGGCGGAGCTGAGGTGGCCCAGGGACTGTCTGCCCATGCCACCGCATCGTGGCCCTCGGCCTGCCGTGCCAGCTCTCCGATCAACCATTTGCGGAGGCTGACCACATCGTTGGACGGCTCGAGCGACAACAGGTCGACGCCGGCGGCGCAGTACGCGTCGGCTTCGTCGAGGAGGTTGTCAAGGCGTAGAGCCATAGGACCGACCTCCCTCGGAAGTTCGAGCATGACGTCGACGTTCTGTGCTCCGGACTGCCTGCCGCGCTCCAGGTCCTGCTCGACGCTCGACATCAGGGGGCCGAAGTTGGTGAGCTCGTCCATCAACGCGATGAACCGCCCGGGAAGGGCGGCGCGCTCTTCTGGTTCTCTTTCGAGGACCAGATGGAATTCGCGCAGAACCGCGTCGTAGTGCTGGCCGGTCGCGATGAGTAGCGCTACCGGCAGTCCGATCCACCGGAAGTCGATCAATGTCGCGTCCGCGTCCGGTTCGATCTCGCCGGTTCCACGCGCGCGGCGCGGGTCGTTGAGCTCACTCGGCATATCGCCGTTTGCGCCGTCAGCTGGGGTCTCCGGATCTTTATCGCCACTTCCGTCCGCGGCCTCGGTGCGAATCTCGAACCAGACCACCTTTCCCCCGTCGGTCTGGTTTGCTCCCCACCGCGTGGCCATTTTGTCGAGGACGTGCAGTCCCCGCCCCGTTCCCGCATCGGCGCCGTGGGTGCGGAGAACCGGTAACAGCGGATTCGAGTCCGCCACCTCGACGCTCACTTTCGACGGATCGCGCATGAGCGTGAGTGACAACTCGGTGCGGGCGTGGAGGACTGCGTTGGTCACGACCTCCGATACGAGAAGGCGGGCCGTGTCGACAGTCTCCGATGGCAGGTCCGACAGGTGGTCGGCCACGAAACGCCGCGCCTGAGGCACGCTCGCGCTTTCCGGGGGGAGGACGATCGTGGCAGAGGTCACGGGATCCATATTTCCCCCGCGGTTGAACAGTCACTCCTATTCAGGAGATTGGACGGCACAAAACGACGGGCCCTCGGGATCCCAGGTACCGAAATGACCCGCCCCAACTGCCCCTGTCGGTTTACGCCGGCCGTTCGCCCCTCCACCATTCGGGACGCCTGGTGCTTCAGGCGGCTTTAGAGCCCTGCCCGCTTATGCGGCGTCACAAGGCTATATGCGGAATCCGCCTAGGGGACCGAGGCCCTACTGAACGGTGACGAGAGTCCCGATCGGGGTGAGTGGGAACACCACTGCGGCGTGGGCGTAAGGCATTTCGACACAGCCGAGGCTCTGCGGGAACCCGTAGGAGGCCCGGATGTACCCGTGGAGAGCGTCACCTTGGTAGAAGTAGCTCACCCAGGGGATGCCTGGATCGACGTACGGCTTGCCGTCCGGGTTGGTGCCCTTCATGGTGGTCACCGTGTAGCGGGCGTAGACCGGCCAGGTCCCGTCAGGCGTCGGGGCGGCCGCAATGCCGGTGTTGGCGAGTGTGTTGTAGATCGGTTGACCGTTTCGGTAGACGGTTACGTTCTCGGGCTCCGGGTTCTTCTGGACGTATACGTAGTCGTAAGGCCACGGGTCGGTGGCGTGGGTGTTCACCGTCTTCAACAAGTCGGACCAGACCTCAGGACCTGCGATTCCGTCGCTCGTGAGGTTCGAAGCGTTCTCGAACTCCATGATGGCGCCCTGGGTTATGACGTTTGCGTAACCCGGGGTCCAAAGCGAAGTGAGTGATGCGGGCAGACCACTCCAGCGCCATGAGAACGTGCCGACCTGGGGCATTGCCTCGGCAAGCGGGCTCACCGGTGCCGAGCTTGCTGGAGTGAAGGTGAGGGGCAGGTAGCCGAGCTCGGCGAGTAGTTGCTGGACCCGCAGCTCTGAACCGGTGGCCACCTGAAAGCCCACGGTCACCCGTTCGGTGGTACGGAGTCCGTCCACGCCTTCGAGGCCGTCGGCACCCGCGGGAACCACCACGCTTTCGGTTGCACCGGGGACGAAGGAGGCTGTGGGTTGGAAAACAAGAGTCGTAGGCGATGCCTCAGTCCAGTTCCCCGCGACGGCGGGAGTGAGAGTCGGAAGCGGGCTGTCAGAGGCCAGCGGTTCGGACAGTTGGAGCGAGATCAGGGTGTCGGGGTTGACACCGGTGGCGCCGGGAGCGGGAGTCGCCGAAGTGACCGACTCGAGAGCGGGCTTACCGGCAGGCGTCGTGGGGACCGGCGCGGCCCCGGCAGAGTCCGGTTTCGGATGGCCACCCACGAGCGTTATCGAAGCAGCGGCGATAGCCAAGGCGACGACAACGCAAGCGCTGATGAGCCAAGTACGGCGACGACTGTTGTGGTGTCTATGCATGATCAGTTGGTCCGTTTTTCGCGCTGGCTACGAGGCCCGGGACCAGACGACTTTAGCAGCGCGTTCTCCATCTATCGGGTCGGGTGTGGGCGGGATAAAGATGAAATCTCGGTGTACATGGTTTAGGACAACTACCCCGTACACCCACCTATTTCGATCTTGGGGTAGTTTTGTCAGTGCACACTGCAATTGATCTTTTCCTTTGCGGAAAAGATCAATGTGAAGACATCGCTTCTGCGAGCGCGTTCCTTATCTGCTTAATCCGAAGCGGGTCCTCGACCTTGGTCCCGCTTTGTGAATCCTTAACGTAGAACGCGTCGACGACGTGATCTCCAACCGTGGTGGCCCTGGCTGCGACAACATCGAGCGAGTTGTCGAAAAGAACGCTGGTGAGCCTGTGTAAAAGCGCCATCTCGTCAGGCGCACGGACTTCCACGACGGTAGCTTTTGTCGACGCCTCGTTGTCGAAGATGACCTGTCGGTGGGCCGGCCCCGGAGAAGACCGACCGACGCCGTAGTCAGCTGATTTCTTCGCCAGCCTTTCTGACAGAGCCATTCGCCCGGCGAGTACTTCTGAGAGGTCCGAACGCACCCTTTTCCAGTCCGGCCATCTCCCGTGTGTCGGTTCGACGACGAACGTCTCCAGTGCCACGTCGTCGGACGCGGTCACGTCAGCAGATCGCAGATCCAGACCATGAAGGCAAAGCACGCCTGTCACCGAAGCCAGAAGTCCCGGCCTGTCCTTTGCCACCACAGTGACAAGGGAGCCTTCGGCGACGACGATGGGAGATGCATCTGTTTCTCTCACCTGGGACATGAGCGCCCGGTTCTCCTCTGACAACGACGCAGTTGCGCGGTCGGGTAACTCCTTTCCCTCCATCGCCGCGGCAGTTCGGTTGACGAGCTCTGTGACGAGCCCGGCTTTCCATGGACCCCAGGCCGCCGGACCCGTGGCGAGTGAGTCGGCTTCGGTAAGTCCGGCAAGTAGCTCGAGGGTCTTTCGGTCTCCTGCGGCCGATTTCACCTGTGCGATGGTGGCCGGATCGTCGAGGTCTCTTCTAGTTGCAAGATCGGGTAGGAGCAGGTGGTAGCGCACCATGTCGACCAAAGTCCGCACGTCCTCGGGCGAGAAGCCCATCCGGTTGCCGATGCGTTCGACGATGTCGATCCCGACCTCCGTGTGGTCGCCGGGGCTGCCCTTCCCGATGTCGTGAAGGAGGGTCCCCACGACGAGTAGGTCGGGTCTCGAAACCCCCTCTGCGAGCCGGGCCGCGTTCGAAGCGGCTTCGAGAAGGTGCCTGTCCACCGTAAAGCGGTGATAGGCGTTTCGCTGGGGTTTGTTCCTGACCGTGTCCCATTCAGGCAGGTACCGCGCGAAAAGGCCGAAGTGATCGAGGGCCTCGATCACACGAACTTCAGGTGCTCCCGCTTCGAGCAATCGCACGAATGCGGTTCGGATCGATACGGGCCAGGGTTCGGACGGTACGGGGGCCTTTTCGCCGAGCTCCTCCAAGCTTGAAGCGCCGAGGGGCAAATCTCTTTCTGCCGCGACAGCGGCCATCCGGAGTATCAACGAGGCGTCAGAACCGGGATCGGCGTTCTGCGACAGGACGACCTCGCCGTTCGGATGCCCTCCGGTACCCTCCGAGATCGATACACCTTTTTCAACCTCGATCTCGCGGGGTCCGACCGGTTCTTCACCACCCGGCAGCCAGCGCCGGCGTTTTTTCGTGACCTGCCAGAGAGCACTGCGGCTCCATATGTCGTCACCGACCCAGCTGATCGAGCGACCGGCCCTGGCAACGTCGAACATCAGCGCGTCGGCGTCCACATATCCGAGGGCAGCAGCGATCGCATCCTGCTCCTGGAGAACGAGCTTCTCGACCGGGCGAGAAGAGCGCCTGTGCAACTCGACACGGACCGACAAAAGAACGCGGCGGGCCGGATCGAGCGAGCGAATGTCTTCGTCGCGGCTGAGGGCGGGGGCGGCGATGACAGCCGCATGCAGACCGGACAGGTCGCGCAGACCGCCGTGGGCCTCCTTCAGATCGGGCTCGAGGAGGAATGCCACGTCTCCGTGCGTGCGGTGACGCAGGATGACCTGGTTGGCTAAAACGGGGAGCCACTGCGCGGCACGGCTGCGCCACAGCTCACGTGCTCGAGCGAGGACGGGTTCTCCGATCTCCGCATCGCCCGCGACCAGCCTGCCGTCGAGAAGTCCGAGCTGTACGCGCAGGTCCGCTC
>JBAPRR010000321.1:0-8648 GCA_049281195.1 Acidimicrobiales bacterium | reverse complement strand
CTACCTGCCCTGAACGCCCTATTACTCCGGTCCCCCGAAACGGCCTCTAGACGTTCGGAACGAACACTGAAACGATGTGTCGCCGATGGGGCGTTTCCTTCCGGAGAAGACCATCGCGAAGATCGCTGTCGCTTCGTCAATCGCGTGGTGGCTGGGGAACCTCGCCGGCCAACCGCGTCCGGTTTTCGCTGCTCTCGCGCCCGTACTCGTGATCCGTTCCGACCCGACGGCTACATTGCGCGGTTCGTTCGGCCGCGTGATCGGCATGTTGGCGGGGGTCGGCATCGGCCTCGCCGGTCTTGCCATTGCCAGGCCCTCACCATTGCTCGTCGGTTTCGTCGTCGCCGCCGCCCTCGGCGTCGACAAGCTCATCACGTCATTGCCGAGGCGCGGCCTCGATACGAAAAGCCAGTCAGCCGTATCCGCTCTGATCCTGCTCTTCGTGGCAAACGGGGTCACGAACTATGCGATGGCGCGCATCTGGGAGACAGCCATCGGAGCGTGCGTGGGCCTCATCATCGATCTCTCCGACGGGTACGTCGAGTCCAAGTTGACCGCCGGGCGCCAACGCCGAAGTTCGAGCAGCAATTCGCGGATCGGTGAGGGCACGTTGTGACGGCATATGCGCGCTTCCCGAACGGAGAAGTCAAGAGGACGAGCCGCACCGAGCTATGTGCACCACCGTGTGCTCTGCACTCATCGTTCGTCGTGGACCGCGGTTGACGGTCCCCAATTCCACCGAGGCACCGACCGGATCGGGTGGAGATCGTCATCGGTCTCGGCCCACGAATTCTGCTGAGCGACCTGGCCCCCGAACTCGACATGCTCACGAACCGCTTGTCGAAACGGCTGGTCGTCCGGCAGCCCCGCCTCGTCGAGCGCCTCGAGGTAGAGCTCGAGGAAGCGGTCGCGTTCCTCGTCAGTGATCTTCAAGTGGCGGTGTACGTCGATTATGTGTTGGAATCCGAGGCTGTTGGTAAAGCGATCGGGACCGCCGAAGGACTCGGCGGTGAACCACGTCAAGTGATCGACGTGAGTGGGCTCCCGGCGGGGGAAAAGCCTGTTGAGGATGGGGTCGGCCAGTGCCTTGGCGTAGAACAGTTCCTCGAGTCGGTGCAGGCCTTCGTCGCCGCCAGCGTGTTCGTAGAGCGTTTCCGGCACTCGAATCCCTCCGGTCAGTCGAGAAATGCGATGTCGCTTCTACAATTTTCCTGGGAGAAGGGCTGACTATCGCGGGAATACGTTCAGGATGAGTACCGCTCCGCCAGCGTGACCCCAATGCCCGTGGAAGTGTCGAAGGAGCTCCCGACCGCCACGCAGTCGGCGGCACCGACACACGAGACGCTCGACAACGAGCTGCTCGATCCCGGAAGTTCAGGAGTCTTCGCTATCTGCCAGTCAGTACCATTCCACTCCTCGGCCAGCGTGAAGCTCGGGTTCTCCTCCAGGTTGTGGCCCCAGTCCCCCACAGACGTGCGGGCGCTTGCGGACACGCACGAAACCCCGTTCAACTCATCGGTCTTCGACCCACTAGGAGCGGGCACGCGCTGACGACTCCAACGTGGTCCCGTTCCAGAACTCGGACAACGCAAGCGGTGCATTGTTCGTCCAGTTGCCGACCGCCGTGCACGAGTCCTCGGCGGAGCACGACAAACCGTTGTTGGAGTTAGACTCTCCCTGGCCCGACGGGTTCTTCTGCTTCTGCGACTTCCAAGTGGAGCCGCGATAGCTGTACGCGATCACAGATTGGGCCACGTCGGCGTAGTCGTAGTCACCGACCACCTCGCACGTACTCCTGGCCATGCAGTCGATCGACGTGAAGGAGCTCCCGTTCTCCGCGTGGGGGTTCGGGGAGTTCAATACCGACCACACCGATCCGTTCCAGGCTTCGGTCAGCGGCAACTCGTTGCCTTTCTCGAGATAACCGCCCACAGCCACGCATTGCGCAGTGTGGTGACACCACACGTCTGAGAGGCTGACGTAGGTCGCCCCGTTCGGAACGGGCGTGGCCACAACCCTCCACGAGGTTCCGTTCCAGGATTCGACGAGCGCTCTCACCTTCGGGTTGTCCGGCTTGGTCACCGTGTAACCCACCGCCGTACAGGAGTCCGCACTGTCACACGAGACCCCGCTCAATATGGCGTTGTCCACGCCGGAGATCGTCGGAGTGGCAGCCACGGACCACGAGGATCCGTCCCACTGCTCAGCGAGCGTGTAATCGATGCCAGGTGGCGGGTCGAAGGTGGTGTAGTAGGTGCCCACGGCCATGCACATGTGGGCACTGACGCACGAAACCGATGACAGGTAGCTGCCGACCGATCCCGGCGGGTTGGGGGTGGGCTGGACACTCCACGTCGCCCCTGAGCGAATCGTGGGTGACATCGAAGCCGCAGCAGCGGGGAGAGTGATCGCAGTGGATGCGATCAGAATCCCTGCAGCGAGGACCACATGCCGACGTCTCCACCAAGATCGACCCATGGAGCCCCTTTGGTGAGTTGAATGGATTTGCTACCCGGGGAACGGTCCGTCGACTTTTTTCCGGACTCCCTGAAGCGTGATCCTAGACATCTTCTGGGGCTCCGTACGGAAGAACACAACTAGATCAGCTGCGCGAGTGACCGGGCGGCACGCTGCGCGCCGCCGGGATCCACGGGCAGATAGTCGATGGTCCGCGACAATTCATCTGCGATTGCCTGTGCGATGTGCTCCGGACCATCGGTGCCGAAGTCCATCGGCCGTCCGGCGCCGTAGCGTTCCAGACGGTGGCGGACATGGAAGTTCTGCTCAAAATGGTGTCGCAGTGGAAAATAGAGAAACGGCCTGCGATTGGTGGTCAATTCCATCGCGGTGCTCAATCCACCTTGAACCACTGCGATATCGCAAGCTGCGAGGTGACGGTAAAGGTCGGGAACGAACGACCTCACCTCTACCCCGCTCGGTACATCGAGAGATCGGGGATCGATACGGGGGCCGCTTACGACGATCATCCTCAGGCCGGGAACCAACTTCTCCGCGAACGGGAAGGAGGCGATCACGAGCTTCAGCAAAGATGCGCCCACTCCGGTCCCCCCGACCGTGACGAAGCAGATCTTCTCGTCAGGGTCGTATCCGAGCTCATGGCGCAGAGCGGCGCGATCAGCGAATTCGGAGGGGTCGAAGCCTGTGACGTATCCGGCGAAGGAGTAGTGCTCTTCAGTCCACTGCCGAATGTCCGGTAACTCGGGTCCGAAGCTCCGTTCCACAATGTCATCGGGCTCACCAATGAACACCGCACGATCACGTAGTCGCGGGTAGCGGGCGATGTGCTCGATCATCTCGGCGTTGTAGTCGGAGGTGAGAGCGACCTCGCGATCGCCTCCGTCGCTCATTGGTAGCCATCCGACGAAGTCGGTGAGCCAGGCATAGGCGGAATTTTTAAGCTCGGGGTTCTCGTGCAGGAAATAATCGAGCTCCCAGGCCTCGTCGCCGATCCACAGGTCGTAGGGGTCGTCGCGGACCACATCGTGGAAGACCATGAAGTTTGCGAGGAGTATCTCGTCCATCCTGCGCCACGTCTGGAAACAGTGAAGATCGTGTTCGGCGGACTCCGACTCGAAGTGCCCGGATTCGCTGGCAAGATACGCACTGGCGGGATGGATCGTCTCACCGTGAGACTCGAGCACCCGGGTCACAGGATCCTGCGCCAGCCATTCGACCTCGACACCAGGGCACTCTTCGCGCAGCGCCCTGGCTATGGCGACGTCACGCTGTGCATGCCCGAGCCCGATAGGAGAACAGACGAATAGCACTCTCTTTCTCCGCGAGCGGCCCCTGATCCATTTGGCCGGTACAGGAGCGGGGCACGCAAAGTCGCGCAGCAGCAGGTTGACACGAACCGGATCGCGCACCTCGGGTAGGTGACCGGAGCCCTCGAGAAGTACGAGCCTGCCGTCCACGGCTTCAGCGAGAGCCACCCCCTGAGTGTGAGGGCGGACCAGATCCTCGGTTCCGTGAATCACTAGGGTTGGACACTTGATGCGACTGAGACAATCACGCAATTGCTCGACGCTGTAGTGCGCCATGGGATCAGTTGCGTCAACCAGGGTTTCGGGGGTCGTTTCCAGTGCCCAGCCGATTGCATCCTCGATGGCCTTGGTGGAATGAGGCTCGTTGAAGCATTGGGAGAAGAAGAACCGGAGAAAGTCCGGGTAATCCTTCAGCCAGTAGTGGCGGTTGTACTTCGCCCAGCCTTCGTAATCCTCGTATTCCTGGTCAAAGTTGAATAGTGCGCGTTCAGGACGGTTCGGCGCGATGCCGACGGCCGGAGCGATGTACACGATCTTTTCCACGCGATCGGGATGATCGGCCGCTAGCTGGGACGACCAAAGTGCTCCGCAGGACTCGGCAACGATGACGGCAGTCGCGGTATCGGTGGCGTCCATAACAGCAATCCCGTCCGCCGCGAATTCCTCGATCCGGTACGCGTCGGCACCTTTCGGACGGTCCGACTTGCCGTTACCTCTCCCGTCGAAGGTGACCACCTTTGCATAGCGCGACAGATAAGGAATCTGCATCTTCCACATGCGCGAGTGCACGGCCGTCCACGTGGGCATCAAGAGAATCGCCTGTTCACCGTCGCCGAAGACCTCGTAGTGGATCCGCACCCCGTCACGAGTCACGAATCCTTGGCGGTCGGGGTACCGGGCACGCGATTGCTCCGCTGCCCGGTACCCAACCGACTCAGATGACTCGGTCAGATTCAAGGTCGAGCCTCGAAGACCATGTTGAAGGGCGTACCGGCCACTCGCTTGAACCGGCTGAACCCTGCGCTCGTGACGATGTCACGGATGCGGGCCTCTCCAGCCTGGGCTCCCAACGCCAGCCCGACCGGTTGTGAGAGCGACGAAGGTGTGCACAGCAACGTCGAGAAGCCGTAGTACGCGCGGCCCACGGGATTGAGGTTCTCCTCCACCCGGTCTCCCGCAGCAGGTTCGACGATCATCCACGTGCCATCTTCCGCAAGGGACTCACGGACGTGGCGCGCTGCTCCCGCCGGGTCTCCCATGTCGTGAAGGCAGTCGAACATGGTGACAAGGTCATAGCCCTTTCCCGGGTACGACTCGGCCGGAGCGACTTCGAACGTCACGTGGTCGGCAACACCCGCTTCATCCGCCCTTGTCCGTGCCGTTGTGATCGATCCTTCGTGATAATCCGAGCCCACGAAAGTGGACGCGGGGAAGGCCTGTGCCATCAGGACGGTCGACGCACCGTGTCCGCAACCGACATCGGCCACCTTTGCTCCACTCTCGAGCTTCGCGACCACCCCGTCGAGCGCCGGCAGCCATTCGGCAACCAGGTGGGCGTTGTATCCCGGCCTGAAGAACCGTTCGCAGCCTTCGTGCACATCGTGCACGTGGTCGTGCCAGCCGATGCCGTCGCCGGAACGCGCCGCTTCTGAGATTCGAGGCGAGTCCAATACGGAGCCGAGGGCAATCTGAAAAATCCCAGGGAGATATGCGGGGCTCGACTCATCGGTCAGTGCGACCGCCTGCTCGGGGGGAAGTGAGTAACGACCCTCTTCAGGCTGGTACTCGACGAATCCGCCGGCAGCCTGGGCGTTCAGCCACTCCCGCACATAGCGCTCCGAGGTACCGGTCTTGGCCGCCAGCTCGGACGATGTGAGGGGTCCGGCCTGGGCCAGAGCCTTGTACAGGCCCAGTTTGTCCCCCATCACTACGAGCGCAGTATTCAACGTGGCACCCACCTCGTCGACGGCGCGAAAGACGAAGCTCATGAGCTTGTCGACATCGACCGCAGCAGGCTCTTGGGTGGTGGTCATTGTGATCCTCCTCGAATAGTTTGTCTCGAAGAGCGACGGTACGAATTTGTTCACCCCCCTCGCTTCAGGGGACCCCCCTAATTGTTTCCGACAATGCCCCTGTCCTGCACGGGAGGGCAGCCATAGGGTTGGTCATGGGTCTCAAGGGGCGCGAGGCTGAGTGTCAGGCCATCGACAGACTCGTCCAACAGGCCCGCGGGGGACGAAGCGGCGTTCTGGCCCTCGTCGGCGAGCCCGGAATGGGGAAATCCGCCCTGCTCGAAGCTGGGGCGGCACTGGCCGGAAGCGCCACCGCTGTCCTTCACGCCCGGGGCGTGCAGTCAGAAGCACAGATCCCCTTCGCCGGGCTCTCCGAACTGCTGCGCCCCGCGCTGCAGTACCTGGACCGGATTCCCGAGCACCTCGCCGGAGCGCTGGAAGGCGCTCTCGCCCTCGTGCCGTCGCAAGCCGAGGACCGGTTCGTGTTAGGAGCAGCCACTCTCAGCCTGCTGTCGGTCTACGCAGAAGACCGCTTCGTACTGGTCCTGGTCGACGACGTCCACTGGATTGACGGATCAAGCGCCGATGCCATGTCCTTCGCTTTCCGCCGTCTCCTGGCCGACCCGATAGCGGTCCTCTTGGCCGCACGTGCGGGAGAAGGTTCTTTCCTGGACGGAAGCGACATCGCCCGTCTGCGTCTCGAAGGGCTGGACGCCGAATCGGCTTCGGATCTCGTCTGCGAGGTGGCGGGAAAGGTGACCCAGGATCTGGCAGACCGCTTACATCGACATACAGGGGGCAACCCCCTGGCACTCATCGAGGCTGCCCGTCAGATCGAACAGTTCCGCGACGGGTCTCCGCTCGACGTTCCTCTGCCGGTCGTTACCCACGTAACCGAGGTCTACAGCGCTCGAATCCGGGCGCTCGAGGAGTCGTGTCGCCGTCTTCTCCTGCTTGCCGCCGCCGGAGACACCGGAGAGCTCTCCGTCCTCGCCCGGGCCGCGAGCTTGATGGGACTCGACATGGAAGATCTCTCGGCAGCAGAAGAGGGTGGTCTCATCTATTTCCACGACGGCCGGCTGGAATTTCGCCATCCTCTCGCTCGAGCCGCCGCCTACAACGACGCGAGCCCTGCCCACCGTCGTGAAGCCCACAAGGCACTCTCGGGAGCGCTGCCGGACGTAGACGCGGACAGGCGAGCCTGGCATCTTGCTCTTGCCGCTGTAGGCCCGGACGACGCGGCCTGTCGGGCTCTTGAGCGATCCGCTGTCCGCAGCAGCGAGCGAAACGCGTTCGACGTCGCCTCACGCGCGTATGAACGGGCCGCCCAGCTCGCTTCGAAAGACGATCATCGAGCCAAGTTGTTGTACTTTGCCGCAGAGGCCGCCTGGTCCGCCGGTCATGGAAGCAAGGCACTGGAGCTGCTCGATCGAGCTGATCGCCACACGACCGCCGACTACGACGTATCTGTCGATCACTTGAGGGGACAGATCGTCTCGCGTCTCGGGCCGGTGACGGCCGGAACGACGATCCTGATGGCAGCGGCACAACGCTCTACCAGGTCGGATCCCGGGGCTGCAGTGGTGATGCTTGCAGAGGCGGTTAACGCCGCGTTCTACGCCGGAAACGCAACGACAATGAAGACCGCCGCGGAGAAGATCGCGGAAATCGACCTAACACTGTTGTCCGAACGCACCCAATTCTTCGGCACGCTCGCTCGTGGCATGGCCCTCGCATTCTCCGACAGTCCCAATACGGGGTCGGACCTTCTGCACGAAGCGGTGGCGATCGCGGAGAGGTCCAACGAGGCCGCAGACGACCCGACCTGGCTGACCTGGGCCGCGATGGGTCCCTTGTGGCTTCGAGAAAGTGATACTGGTCAGTCGCTTATCGAGCGGGCGACCAGGCTAGCGCGATCACGTGGCGCCATAGGGCTGCTCCCCTACCTGCTTTGCCATATCGGCATAGCGCATGCGAGCACGTATCGCTGGGCGGAAGCCGAGGCCGCCTTCTACGAGGTAATCCAGCTCTCGCTGGAATCTGATCAGCAGATCGACAGGGCCGCCGCTCTAGCGCGTCTGGCGTGGATCGAGGCGCGGCAGGGAAAGAGCTCGGCGTGCTTGGAGCATTCGCAAGACGCGATGCGCCTCGCGGACGAATTGGGCTTGGAGCTCTGCCGAGTTTGGTCACTGGCCGCCCTCGGGGATCTGAACCTGGTGACCGGACGCACAGACGAAGCACTGTCTTACTTCGAGAGCGAGGTTTCGCTTCTTCGCTCTGAAGGCATAGTCGACGTCGACCTGTCACCCGGGCCGGAGCTGGTCGAACTGCATTTGAGACTGGGCAACACCGACCGGGCAGCCGTCATCGCTTCGGAATACGAGGCCGAGGCCGAACGCAAGGGTCAGCCCTGGGCCCTGGCCCGCGCGGCTCGAACCCGCGGACTGTTAGCTGACGACTCACAACTCGATGACGTGTTCGCCGAGGCATTCATTGCTCACCGGCTCTCGCCGGATCTATTCGAGTCGGCGCGAACCGATCTCGCCTACGGGTCCCGGTTGCGGCGGGCCCGGCAGCGGGTCAAAGCCCGCGACAGTCTGCAGAGGGCGATCAACGCCTTCGAGGATCTCGGTGCGGAGCCGTGGGCCGCGATTGCTCGGATGGAGTTGGCCGCTACCGGCGTGACCGCACGCAAACGCGACGATTCGACGAGGAATCAATTGACTCCACAGGAGTTGCAGATCGCGCTCCTGCTTGTTTCGGGTAACACCACGAGACAAGCTGCCGCGGCCCTGTTCCTCAGCCCCAAGACCGTCGAGTACCACCTTCGAAGCGTCTACAGGAAGCTCGG
>JBAPRR010000320.1:0-6783 GCA_049281195.1 Acidimicrobiales bacterium | reverse complement strand
CTTCAAAGAAGAAGGCCGCTCCTGCCAAGAAGGCTGTGACCGCCAAGAAGGGTTCGGCCAAAAAGGCCCCCGCCAAGAAGGGCACGGCAAAAAAGGCGGCCACAAAGGCTGCGGTGAAGAAAGCTCCGGCAAAGAAGAAGGCCGTGGTTACCAAGAAGGCCGTGGCTACCAAGAAGGCTGCCAAGAAGTCGGTCAAGAGGGCGCCGGTCAGGAAGAGCCCAGCTAAAAAGGCGTCAGGAGCCAAGAAGACCCGCAGGTAGCCTTTCGCTGTGTTCGAGGTCATATCTGAGATCGAACCGGCCACCAGGCCGGACCTCACCAGGGTCCGCCATCAGGTCGGCGTCCTTGCGCCGGTCACCGACGCGTTCCTGATCCCCGACAACCATCTGGGCAGGGCGACTGTCTCGAGCGTCGCCGTTGCTCACGAAGTGGCGAGCATGGGAGTGCGCTCGATCGCGTGCCTCAACAGCCGCGACCGCAACAGGCTCGGGTTCCGCCGTGACCTCCTGACCGCCGCCGCTTACGGGGTCGACCGATTCCTCTGCGTCTTCGGCGACACGCCGGCTTCCGGAGGAAGAGCCAACGATCTGAACGTGCGCGGGATGATCGAGGAGATACGCACCTTCGGGAGCTCAGAGACTTTCGACGACTTCGGTCCTTTCCGTGTCGGTGTGACCAGCCGCCTAGCCCCGTTGCCGGCATGGAAGGGCGAGTCGGATTTTCTGTTCGTTCAAGCGAGCTTCGATCTCGGGAACCTGCTGCGCTGGCGCGAGTCGATCGATTACGGCGGCAAGGTCTACGCGGGCATCATCGTGGTAGCGAGCGCAGTGATGGCCAAGGACCTGGCCGCGGCGACGAACCAGATCGACATGCCAGACAAGTTGCTCGAGGATCTCGACTCGGACCGCGACGCCGGTGTCGACTTCGCCTGCACCCTGATGGGCGAGATCCGGGACTCGGGAGCGTTCGACGGCGTGCACCTCATCTCGGTTGGCCGCTACCGGTCGGTGGCGGCACGTTTGGAGCGCGATGGCTGGAGGCGGCCCCGGCGCTGAGCCGAGGCGGCCCCTTTGTTACGGCCCCGGTGGGCGGCCGCGGCCTGCTAAAACGACTGGCAGCGTTGTGACCACTCACGCCGATTCCGAACCGCTCATAGACGCCAAGGCGCTCCTCGCCTCTACCTCCATCGAGGAATTGTCGGCGCGCGCTGACGAACTTGTTCGGTCAATGGTCGACCCCAGTGCGCTTCTGGCCAGGCCGGTCGGGTCGTTTCGCGAGGCCCCGGACCTGCTGGCGTGCTTCGGACTCCTGCTGAGCGGGCTGGCCCCGATGCCGGGGATGACGGTCCTCGACTTCGGCGCCGGCACCTGCTGGACCAGCTACTTCCTCACCCAGATGGGCTGCCGGGTGATCGCCATGGACATCTCGGAGGCGATGCTCGACCTCGGCCGGCGTCGCTTCAAGGAGCACCCGGTCTTCGGGACACAGCCCGAGCCCAGCTTCAGCGTCTTCGACGGCCACAAGATGGATCTCGAAGATGAGTCAGTCGACAGGATCCTCTGCTTCGACGCCCTTCACCACGTGGCGAACATGCCCGAGGTCATCTGCGAGATGGGACGTGTTCTACGTCCGGGGGGAGTGGCTGGATTCTCCGAACCTGGTCCGAACCATTCCAAGGACGCTCAATCCCAGAACGAGATGCGTCGTTACGGCGTCCCTGAGCTCGACCTCGTTATCGAAGAGGTCTGGTCTGCTGCTTCTGCGGCCGGGTTCGCCGATCTGTCGGTCGCACTGTTCGCACCGGCGCCTCAGTGGGTGTCGCTACAGACGTTCGACGACTTTCTTCAGACGAGCCCGCCGGCGGAAACGCCCGGACACAGACCTTTGAGCATGCGTGTGGCCAACCGAGCCGTCCGGGTACTGCACCCGCGCCACTCGAAGGCCGATCCGGTCCTTCTGCGGCTCCAACGCCTGTTCAGACTGGCTGCCGAGCTTCAGAACCCGGCGTCTGCCCGTGCTGCGTTGGCCGAGGTCTCGCACATCCGCGTCCAGCTGCACAACCGGCGAATGTTCCTGATGCGCAAAGCCGGGGAGGAATTCCCGGACAGCCGCCAGGCCGCTGGTCTCAGGGGCGACGTGAAGATCGAGGGCCTGCAGGTAGAGACCGGACCCGTCACCACCCGGATCAGCGGTACCGCCATTGTCACCAACACGGGGCAAAACCGTTGGCTGCCTTCGAATGCTGACAGGGGAGCAGTGCTGCTCGGTCTGCGACTGAGGCACGGGAAGCATCCGAGCGACGACCACGGGCGCGTCTGGTTCCCTGGGGACTCGATGGTGAACCCCGGTGACACAGTGGTGTTGCCGTTCTCGACCGAGGTCGACACGCCACCTGCCGGATCCGACCCGGTCGTTCTCGAGCTCGACCTCGTCTCCGAGGGGATGTGCTGGTTCGCAGAGGTGGCAGGTCGCCCCATCGACGTGCCGGTACCCCCGGTCCTCGCGACCTGAAGCTCGAAGCAGACGATTGAAATTTCGAGTTGATCAGGTACGACTGATCAGTTTTAACTGATCAACGACAAAATCGTCGGCCCGAGGTTCACCCAGGGACGTACTCGCAGAGATCTACTCGCCGAGGTCGAACGGCGGGATGCCCGGAGAGTGGTTGGCGAAGAGCTCGCCCTTGACGGCGGCGATCTCCTCGGGCGTCCACTTGCTGTCACGGCTGATGCTGCCTGCCGCGGTCCATCCCTGCATGACCCAGACCTTCCCGCCGTACACGACGAACACCTGGCCGCTTATGTCGGCCGCTTCGTCGGTAGCTAGAAAAGTCACGATCGGTGCCACGTTTTCGGGACCGAAGGCGTCGAACTTCCCCTCTTCCGCCTTGCCCATGTTCCCGAAGAGGTTTTCGGTCATGCGGGTGCGTGCCCGAGGGGCGATCGCATTCGCGGTGACTCCGTAATTCTTGAGCTCGCGAGCCAAGATGATCGTGAGCGCTGCTATCCCCGCTTTTGCCGCCCCGTAGTTCGCCTGCCCGGCATTGCCGAAGAGGCCCGACTCGGACGCCGTGTTGATTATGCGGCCGGACACGTTTTCGCCGGCCTTGGAGCGGCTGCGCCAGTGCTTCGAGGCGAAGTGAGACGGTGCGAAGTGACCCTTCAGGTGGACACGGATCACATCGTCCCAGTCGGACTCATCCATGTTGAAGGTCATCTTGTCGCGGAGGATTCCGGCGTTGTTCACCAAAATGTCGAGCTGGCCCCAGGTGTCGATGGCCTGCTGGATGAGGTTCTCGGCGCCCTTCCAGGAGCTGACGTCGTCGGCGTTGATCTCAGCCTGGCCACCAGCGGCGACGATGTCTTCGACGGTCTGCTGCGCCGGGCTGCGGTCGCCCCCCGAGCCGGTGACGTCGGCCCCGATGTCGTTGACGATCACCTTGGCGCCTTCTGAAGCCAGAAGGAGGGCCTCCTCGCGGCCGATGCCTCGTCCGGCGCCGGTCACGATGGCGGTCTTACCCTCGAGCATTCCCATTGAATTCCTCCTAAGTCCAGTACTGGTCTGAGCATGGCTGATCGCCTGTGCAGTGGTCAAAGTCACAAGCATCCGGTTAATCTCCGCCCGCATGCCAGGTGGCCGCTACGACCTTCCGACACCCGACGACGGGACCCAGCCATGGTGGGACGCCACCGCCCAGGGAAAGCTGCTGTGTGTTCGTTGTGCGGACTGCAAGGAGCTTCACTACTACCCGCGTCCGTTCTGCCCGCGCTGTGGCGGTGACTCGGTCAGCTGGGAGCAGGTGAGCGGCGAGGCGATCCTCTACACCTGGTCGATCGTCCACCAGAACGACCTCCCACCTTTCAACCAGAAGGTCCCCTACGTGGCGGCCGTGATCGATCTGGTGGAGGGTCCCCGGATGATGACGAACGTGGTCGGCTGCGAATTCGACGACCTCCGTGTCGGGATGAGCTTGCAAGTCGAGTTCGAGGACATCGGCGAGGGCTTCAACATCCCGGTCTTCCGGCCCAAAGCCACGGCCGGTGCGACCAGCACAGCAAGCTGAGTGCCTCCCACCCGAGTAGCACTCGTAACCGGCGGAAGCAGGGGGATAGGGAAGGCCTGCGCTCTAGCGCTCGCTTCTGACGGTTGCGACATAGCCGTCAACTACCGCAAAGACGCAGAGTCGGCCGCTCGGACTGTTTCCGCCATCCAGGCTCTCGGGCGCCAAGCCATCGCATATCAGGCGTCCGTCGACCAGCAAGCAGACATCGAGGAAATGGTCAAAGCCGTCCTCGGTGACTTCGGCGCGGTCGACATCCTGGTTCACTCTGCGGGGATAGCGAGCAGGGGGAAGTCGGTCACCCACACCGAACCAGCGGAGCTCCAACGCGTGCTGGCGACGCATGCCCTCGCCGCACACCACCTCTGCCGTCTGCTCGTCCCTCAGATGAGGACCCGCCCACGGGGCGACGTCGTCTTCATCTCGAGCGTTGCCGCCCGCACCATGGCGCCGAACGGCGCGCCCTACAACATGGCCAAAGCGGCGCTCGAAGCACTCGCGCTCACTCTCGCTAAAGAAGAGCGCATGAAAGGAATACACGTGAACGTCGTCGCCCCGGGCCTGGTGGTCACAGAGATGGGCAGACGCCTGGTCAAAGCGATGGGAGTCGAGGACATATCGACTCTCGACGCCAGCTTCCCTTACGGAAGGGTCTGCCGCCCCGAGGATGTGGCGGATGCGGTCAGGTTCTTCTGCTCAGAGGCTGCCGGATATATCACCGGCAACATCATGACGGTCGATGGAGGGGGATTCGGTAGTTCCTGATGGCTGGTAGGCCTCAGACTTCTCAGCTGGCTCAGACTTCCCAGCCCATGACTACGCGCCGGCACGTTTTGCACCAGGCGTAGAGGCGCCCGCGCTGACTCGGGTGGACGAACCGTCCGCAGTGCCCGCAACGGATCTTCGAGTTAGGTCGGTTATTCATAGTGGTTACCCGATCGGGTACGCCGCGGGCGGACTAAACCCAAATTGGATCGCTTGATCGAAGCCTTATCTCCGGGTGGGCAAACGTCGATCCCTTGTTGGGTTTTGGATACTTTCCGGTCTTGAATCACAGCCCGCCCAACGAGCGCGAACAGAGACCGCGGGCTAGTTCGTGGATCCGCAGACGGTCCCCTTGGGCGGCATGGCGAGCGTCGTCAGGTACTGGTCCACCCAGTTGTCGATGCACGTCGACGAGAAGTACGACGTATGCCCATCTCCGTCACGCGTGAGCAGCTCGCCCGAGTCGAGCTGTGACGCCAACTCCTGGGCCCAGATGTATGGAGTGGCGGGATCGTGCGTCGCACCGACCACGAGAATCGGCGGTGCACCCGCGGCGTGAATTTCATCGGGCACGCCCGTCGCAGCAACCGGCCAGTAGGCACACTCGAGTGAGCCCCAGGCTTCGGGTGGGCCGAAGTCGGGAGCCTTGGCCGCGAACTGCTGTGCCAGCTGGACGTACACCGGCACTGAAGTCGGCGCCGGGCGGTCCAGGCAGTTCACCGCGGCGTTCGACTCCAATATGTTCTCCAGCGATCCGTTGGGCTGGAACCCCTCGTAGCTGAGGGCGATCGCATCGAGGTCGGACCCGTCGCCCCCGATGGCGGCCTGGAGTGCCTGAGCGAGCTCGCTCCAATCACTCGACGAGTAGAGCGAGGCGAGTATTCCGGTCAGGGCGATCCCGTAGTCCACGGTCTGGTCTCCGCCGAATTGAGGTACCAGCTCGGCGGGGAGCGTCTGGCCGTTCTTGAGCGAGGTGATGAGCTGCTCGTAAGCGGCTTCCGCTCCGCCCGGCAGCTCCTGCTCGCAGGTGGAATTGGTGGTGCACCAATTGAAGAAGTCGTGGAGGTCGGTCTCGAACCCCTCGGCCTGCTGCAGGTCCAGCTCGTTGTTGGTGAGGTCCGGGTTCAATGCCCCGTCGAGGACCATCGCCCGGATGTGGGTGGGAAAGAGCTGCGCGTAGATGGCCCCGAGGTATGTCCCGTACGAAAAGCCCAGGTACGTGAGCTTCGACTGGCCGAGCGCCTCTCTCAGCTGATCCATGTCGATGGCCACGTCGACCGTGCTCATGTTTTCGAGCAGCAGCCGACTTGTGTGCTCGGCACAGGCCTCGTCGAAGGCCTTTGTGGCGCTCACGACCTGGTCGATCTGCGACGCAGTGACAGGTGCCGGGTCAATATCGGCAAATTGGCGTATCTGTGCCGCCGAGACGCAGGTGACCGGGTCGCTTCGCGCCACACCCCGCGGATCGAAGCTCACCAGGTTGAAGCGCGAACGCAAAGAGGCCGGAAATCCGCTCGCGCTCTGCTCCAGAAAATCGACCCCAGACCCTCCCGGACCGCCCGGGTTCATGACGATGTCACCGGCTTCCGGGCCCGAACCCGACGCCGGCAGCCGCACGACGGCGATCGACAGGTCCCCCGCCGTGGGATCCGAATAGGAGATCGGCACCCGCAAGGTTGCGCACTGGAACTGGCCGACTCCGGTCACGGCGCCCGAGGCGAGCGATGAGCACTTGGACCAGCTGAGCGGTGTGGCCGTGGGTAGCGAGGCCGGCAGCACGTAGGGATTCTTCTGAGGGACCGAGTCAGAAGTGGGGACCGTGGGGGTCGTCGGCGTTGATCCGTGTACTCCGGGGCTGGACGTCGCAGGACCGTTCCCGGTTTGCGCATCTTTGATGGCGGAATTCCCCGTTGAGCATGCCGCCAGGCACACGGGTACGACCAAGCCGAGAAACACAA
>JBAPRR010000319.1:0-12355 GCA_049281195.1 Acidimicrobiales bacterium | reverse complement strand
TCGCCGCGGAACTTGTTGATGACGAATCCGCGGATCAATTCACGCAGATCCCCCGGCAACAGGCCGACGGTTCCGTAGAGCGACGCCAGTACTCCCCCTCGGTCGATGTCCCCGATCACGATGGACTGAAGGCCTTCTCGCTGAGCGAAGCGCAGATTCACGATGTCGTGTTCGAGGAGGTTTATCTCCGCAGGGCTGCCCGCTCCTTCGCAGATCACGACGTCGAACCGGGTGCGCAGGTCCTCGAGCGAGTCGTGCACGACATGCACCAGGCCCGCCATGGCCCGTTGGTAGGCAGCTACATCCAGGTCCGCCAGCGGTTCTCCGAGAACGATCACCTGGCTTTGACGCTCGCCAGTGGGCTTCAGCAACACCGGGTTCATCACGGCCTCGGCCGGAATCCCCGCTGCCACAGCCTGCACACCCTGAGCGCGACCGATCTCCGCTCCGTCGTGGGTGACCCATGAGTTGAGAGACATGTTCTGCGCTTTGAAGGGAGCCACAGAAACCCGACGTCTGGAGAGGAGGCGGCACAAGCCCGTCACGAACGCGCTCTTGCCGACGTCGCTACCTGTGCCGCACACAAGCAGAGCGCCTTCGAGATCGTGGCAGTGGGTACGCGGGTTACCGAGTGGGGGCGTGATTGCAGGAGCCTGTCCCAACCACGGGCGACCCGCTATTCGAGCCGGCCGCCCGATCACCCGGTCGCCGCAACGGGACGGGGAATTTTACCGCTCCTACCTGCGGATTCGGCGATCCTGACCCGATGAAGAGGTTCTGCTTCGTTAACGTCGTTACCCGTGACCAAGCGTGAAGTTGCCGATCCTTGGGAGCGCTTGAGCGACCCGGCTCCGCAGCGCGTTGCATTGAGTCCCGAGTCGATCTCACAAGCGGCGCTGCGACTCGCAGACGCTGAAGGGCTGAGCGCGGTGACGATGCGGAGCCTGGCCGCACACCTCGGCGTTGCTCCGATGGCCATATACCGCCACGCTGCCAACAAGGAGGATGTTGTTGAGCTGATGGTCAACGCCGTTCAGTCCGAGATGATCCCCATGAAGGCGGAGCCGATCGGTTGGCGCTCGTATCTGAGGTCAGCGGCGCTGCACTCGCGCCAGGCGATCATCAGGCATCCCTGGCTCCTCGACGTATCGCCGCGTGCATTTCTCGCGCCGACACCGAACGGAATGGAACGATCAGAGCAGATGGTCTCGGTCCTGGTCGATGCGGGGCTTTCCGCCCCTGCCGCGCTCGACTCTGCAAACGCAGTACACGCGTATGCCGATGGTGGTGCTCACGCCGAGCTGGCCCATCGCGAGATGCTCCCTGATACACAAGCCCGGGAGCGTGTGACCCCCGGTCGCAAGCACGCGAAGCGGTTCCAACGACTGGCCAATGGCGCGGATTACCCCAACCTGTCGCTCCACGATTTCAGCTCGGTCTCCGATGAAGTCATGAATGCCCGTTTCGAGCTGGGCCTGGAATCGCTGATCGACGGCATCGCCTACCGATTCGGCATCTGACTACCATCGCCAACCCGTACCAACGACAGAGAGGCCGACGAATGACCACCGAAGGGAATCTGGAGCTGACGCAACGTCTCTGGAGCTCCATCGACGCCAAGGACTTCGACACGATCGCCGGGCTGTTCAATGACGACGCTGAGTACACCGACGCGGCCACTCCGCCAGACGATGTAGCGAGCGGTGGGAACGAGGTCGTGGCACGCCTGCGACTGGCGTTCGAAGGAGTGGAGATCTCCACCGAGCTTCAAAACGTGGTGGCGGACGACAACGCGGTGATGGCCGAGCGAACAGAAACGTGGACCTGGAAGACCGGAGAAGAGCTTGGCCTTCAGATCGCCTGTGTAGTCGAGATCACAGACGGGAAGATCTCGCGGTGGGTGGACTATTGGGATCTGCAGACGCTCTTGAACGTCGCTCCGGCGTGGTGGGTCGAGCAGGTCATGAAGGGGTGGAAGTCCTAGACGGGCGTCACTCGTCTGTGGAAGTGGAAGGGATATAACCGGGAACCGACTGCAGCTGCGACTCGATTATCCGCCTCTCCTCCACGTCGTCGACGCTGTCCAAAAGGCGCAGCGCCGTCTTGATGTGCCGGTCCCTTTCGGCGTCGTTGCCGAAGCAGGCGTGGGCTCTCGCCATGCCCTCATGGCATGACGCCAGGCGCCAGCCTTCGAAGCCCTTCTCCACGGCACGATCGAGGGCGGCCCTGGCGAATTGGAGCGCCATGGCCGGATACCCGAGCATCGATGCGACATGCGCGATCTGCCAGTCCCCCACCACCCTGTTCTCATCTGAGCCGACCTGCTCCCAGTGATAACGCGAGGCGAAGGTGGAGGCGAGAAGAGCGGCGTCGTCGGCGGACGACCGGTCGGTCTTCTCGATGAGATCCCAGGCCTCGTTGAATGCAGACGCTGCGAAGATCCGATGCCAGGTAAGGGTTTCCTCGGATCTGGACCCTGTGTTACCGGAGCCGGCGCCCATGCATCACCTCTGATTTCGTGATCAAGCGGCAACCATACCGGCATGGCGAAGTTGCGCTGACGCGCAAACGGCTCCGCCCAACAGATGGAGCGGAGCCGTTCTTTAGGGCTTGCAGTTTGTCCTTCTGTTGATCACAGGGTGCAGGTGGTCGCGTAGGTGCAGTCCACGAAGGCGTTCCCCTTCTTGTTCGGGTTCGACGGCGTAGCTATGGGCTGGTTGTCCGAGTTCACGAGTTGCATCGCGTTGTCCGGCGCCAGGTTGGCATTCGACCCATTCACCTCGGCCTTTTTGAAGTGGACGTCACCGAGGTTCGGTAGCGATGAAATGCCGGTACCGCCCGTTCCGACCGTGACGGGAGTCTCTACGATCCACTCGGCGGTGGAGTAGTCCGAGCTGTACTGGAGCTGCTTGGTGAAACTCTGACCATCGGTCGCGTCTTTGAGGACGATCGTCCATTCCCCCGTGCTCGTCTGGGTGATGGAGCAGTTGACCGTGTCACCGGGATGCACCGTGATGGACTCCGTGGTCGATGTCTCGGGGATGATCTCGTACCACGCGGAGTAAGAAGCCTTTCCCGCTTTGGAGATGTCCTGCTCGGTCCCGGCTTGGATCAGGGTGTTGTCGCTCTCGCTGCAACTCGTGTTGAGGCACCCTCCACCGATGCCGATCCAGGTGGCACCGTGCTCGGCCTGTCCTGATGTCTCCTGCTTCGCCGTCGGGACGATCCAAGTTCCGCTGATCGAGGTGTAGAGGGTGTTGGTGCTCAGGTAACCCAGGTCGTAACCGGACCAGTTGTCTGACTGGGTATCGCCCCAGCGGGGAGCACCGTTCGCTACGTGAACGGTCGTGCCGGCGACTTCCGGCGTTGCGAGAGCATTACTGGGAGCTGCAAAAGCCAACGTGAGAACCGAAACCGTGCCAATGGCAGCAACAGAAACAGCGATCGCCGACCGAAGCGGGCGAAGAAAGGGCGCGTGCATTTAATGAAAGGCTCCTCGTTTTGATCTGCGCCTGGCGACTTCACACAGAATTCGGCCGGGGCGACTTTTCGGGTTGGCGCCTTTCTTACCCCGGCGTCAGCGCTTTTGAACGCAAATCGAATAAAGCAGATAGGAGCTCAGTCGAGCTCCCGGAGGACCCACGACGACTTGTGCAATGCCTTCGCCTCGTACATGGCCTTGTCGGCCTCGGCGAGGAGCCGGTCCGCGCCCATCTTCCCCGTAGAGCTGAAGGCGATCCCGATGCTCATACCCAAGAACACAGAGCCGGTTCCGAGACGAACCGGCACCTCAAGAGCATCGAGGACGCGCTCACCGGCGCTCACGACGCTCGAAGATTCGCTCACGGCTGCGAGTGCGACGACGAACTCGTCTCCGGCGAAACGTGCCACCAGGTCCTCCCCGCGGAAAGTAGCGAGAAGCCGCCGGGATACCTCGATCAGAGCCTGGTCACCCGCGTCGTGACCGAAGCAGTCGTTCACATCCTTGAAGCCGAGCATGTCGCAAAACATGACGGCCACCGGTTTCGGGCTCCTGTTCTCCCCTGCCACCAGACCTTGAAGTTTTGACGCCAGCGCGGACCGGTTCAAAAGCCCGGTGAGCGAGTCATGGGAAGCAGCGAAAGTCAGCTCGCGTTCGGCGAGCTCTTTGCCGTTGGTGAGCTGGCTGATCTGCAGCCACACGAACAAGACGGCGAAGACGTCGAGGACCGCCAGTCCATTTGAGATCTTGTGGGAGATCAACAACGAGACGTTTCCGGTGTCGACCAGAATCTGTGCGATCGCAAGGCAGAGCACAGGCCAGATCGCCAGCGCCCAGCGCCCTCGTCGCCCGACGAAGAAGCTCGTGTTGAGAAGCGGGAAGGCGTATCCGATCGCAAGCGCGGGGCCCCATCCGATGAGATAGATGACGATCGTCACGCTGATGGTCTGGCACGCAACCCTCAGATGGAGGGATTTGGTCGACGGGTGGGAGCGGTAAAGAGAGTCGCCCAGCCATCCGGATCCTGCGGCAACCAACAGAACTGCTCCGAGGAGCCAAAATGGTCTTGATTCGAGGAGATGCGCGCGCCCGAGGAGCCACAATTCGACGATCCCGGCGACACCGGACAGGTAGGTGAGGACCTCGGTCCGCTTGCGTAGCGGCCCTCTCGAGTTTCGGGGCTGCCAGGTCTCTTCACTGGCGGCACGGATCTGTTCTTCCGAAGAAGTTCCCACACCGGTGGTTCGCATCCGGGGCAGCCGCATCAGCGTGCGGACGCCACCGTGCTCGATCTGGTCCGGTTCCACTCCCCCGTGCCCGTCGGTCATCGGCATTCCCTGGCCGCTAAGCGTTGATGCCTCTCGTGAACCGGCAGGCCTGCCCGCCCACAGCGATCCACCTCAGGTCATCGGCAGGAGACCGGAGAACCTGGAGGTGATGAAGCCCCGTTGATCGGCCCGAGTCAAGAAGGCACAGATACGACCAAGCGGAGCGACCCGACGAACTCGGGCAGGCGACGGAGGGATCCGTATTGCCGGTCCCAGGCACCCGAATCCAGATCCTCACGGAGCCTCGAGATCGAACGCTGCTCGGCTTCGGAATCGACGAAGCCCCAGGCCGACTGGGATCCACGGACCTCAGCTTCCAAGAAAGCCTCGGGCCGGGCATAGAAAGCCTCGGTGAAACCGTCCACACAGTCGATCGCTATGGGCACGGCCTGAACAGATGTCTCACCCCCGAGCACCCGGCTGATGTGCTCCATCGAGGGATAACGCGTCTTCTCCGCCGCGATCAGCTCCGGTGCATAATCGCCCAACCAGAAACGGTCCAGCGCGTCACCATCGAATGTGAGGATGACGACGGGTCCCCGGCTGACCCGGCGCAACTCGCGAAGACCGGCATCACCGTCCCACCACTGGTGGATCGTGACCATGGCCATGGCGGCATCGAAAGAATCGTCGTCGAACGGCAGGGACTCGGCCCGGCCATTCATCGCGGGACGATCCCTACTTCTTTGTGACCTCATCGATTCGGAGGGCTCCACAGAAACGACGTATCTGTCGGTCGGTTCGTATGAACCGGTTCCCGCCCCGACGTTCAAGACTGTTCGCGCATCGGCAAGCGCGGCGTGCACGAGACTCGCGATCCTTGGATCGGTCCTGCGCCTGAGTCCGTAGCCCGAACCGTGGGCCTCGTAGTCAAAATCCCCCGCAGGCGTGTGCGACGTTGATTGGTTTGATTCGCTCACAGCCATGTGCAGAGGTCTCCCACTTCGATCAACGGAAGTGACCAACGCAAAGCAAACCGCTCGGCTTCGTCGGCACCGGCCATATGCCCGTCCGGCGCCATGATCTCGCAGATGGCTGCGACGGTGGGCAGGCCGGCCGACTCGCACAGCGCAAGCGCGGCTTCTGTGTGTCCCGCCCGTTGTGACAACCCACCGGGGCGGCCCCCTAAGGGAAACACGTGGCCCGGCTTCAGAAAATCGGATGGGACCGACTTCGGGTCGGCAAGCTTTCGGATTGTCGCCGCCCTGTCGAACGCGGAAACTCCCGTTCCGGTGGACGCGGCAGCATCTACCGGGAGATACGGCGCCGTCCCGTGCCTGTCGCCGTCTCCCGCTAGGGGCGGGATCTCCAGTCGCTCCAAGCGGAGGAGGTCGCATGGCACCGTGGTATGCCCGCATACCTCGGTCAAAAAGAAACGGATCGATTCGGGGCGTATGCGATTGCCCGCGACCACCACGTCAGCTTCCCCCTCGCGACCGGGGTCCCAAATAATGGCTGCTCCACCAGCTGCAACCTGCGAGATGACCTTGGCCACTCCGAGCCGGCCCGACAACGCCCCTGCCCATGGCATGGCGCCGACCACCGCGGCGAGGGCAGTACCTGTAGTGGCGGCATGACGGCGGGCAAGCTTGCCCACCAGATCCGATTCGAGATTGACGCGCTGATCGGCGCCACAGGTCGCCAGAGTCGTCTCAGCAAGGGTGATGGGTATCAGCGCGACAGAAAACCTGTCCCTGGAAACTTCGGCGACAGTGAGGCTCACACCGTCGATCGCGACAGACCCTTTGGCCACGACGTCTTCGATGAATCGAGCGGGAGGCCTCACCCAGACCCGCCGGCCACTTCCTTCGACGTCGACCTTCACGATCTTTCCTACCGCGTCCACGTGACCTTGGACCAGGTGACCGTGCAGCTGATCGCCGACCTGCAGCGGAATCTCGAGATTGACCCTCGATCCTTCGCACAGTTCCCCGAGGATCGACCTGCGCGCGGACTCCTGCGAGATCGCGACGCGAAACGTCGAATCGGTGACAACAGCGACCGTCACACACGCGCCCGATACCGAGACCGACGACCCCATATGGAGACCGCCGACGGTTTTTTTGGCCCTGACCTCGAGGAAATCGGAACCGATCGAGACGACCTCTCCTATTTCGGTGATCCTTCCGGTAAACACGATGATCTCCCTTCGCCTGCGCCGGCTCACCGACGCTCGTCGAGACAAACAAGACGGGCGGATGCCGGCCTCGTCTGCGGGGTTTCACCGCGCGGCCCCGGAATCGCACCGGATCGTCCCGCTCTCGGCGGGAGCGGCAGGCTTTACTGCCTCACCTGGAATTGCACCTACTGGCCGGAACGTTAACCCTTGTGGATCAACGACCGCTACTGAGGCATCGCGAACACCGCCATGACTCCCCCGCCTGCTCCGGATCCGACCGCCACACAGAAGTCGACGGCGGGACACGAGACGCTGCCGAGCGAGGCCGCGCCGGCTACCCGAAGAACCGTCTGCGGAATCTGGTACTTGATCGGCACGACTACTCCCACACGGCCCGACGGATTGGTGCCGACGGCCGCGCAATAGACCGTTCCGGCGCACGAGACGCCGCTCAGAGATTGCGTCCCCTTGACCAACTGCCCACTTCCGAGGCTCCTCTTGTTTACGGCGGCAACCACGCCTTCTGTGCCCTTGTCGTTGTTCCCGACCGCGACGCACGGGTTCTGTCCGTAACACGATGCGATCGACAGGTATCCGATCCCCTTGCCGCCATGAGGAGAATCGGGCGTCCCATCAGACACCGGGACGAGTAAGCCGCCCGGTTTGGATTGGTCGTTGCCGGTGACGAGGCACGAAGTGTCGCTCCTGCACGTCACGCCGCTGAGGAGGTCGCCCGGACCGCCGAGCACGAGTTCCTCGTTGCCATTGTCAGGCCCGTAGAGAGGGACGACGAATGCTCCGGCGTACTGATCCCATCCGGAAGCCACGCAATTCTGTTGATAGCAACCGATTCCATAGAGGCTTACGCCATCCGGATCCCCGGGAAGTCCGTTGGGTCCGGCGATGGGGACCCAACCGGCGATCTGGCCCCGTTTGACCACGACGACCGCCCCGACTTGCACAAGAGGCCAACCTGGCTCGACGTGGGACTCGTAGGCGTCACCGACCGCGTCACAGAACTCGGCCTCAGGACATGAGATCGACCACAGGTCCTGGACCGCGGCCGGGACTGCCTCAGGGGTCTGGGCAACTCCGTTGATGATCGGGACAAGAACGGTTGACTCGTATCCGCCACCGATGGCCATGCAGAATGCGGCGCTCGAACAGGACACCGAGGACAGCTGTCCGGTCCCTGGGACATCAACCGCGGTTATCCGAACAGTGGTTACCGGGACAGTAGTGGCCCCGGCACCGGAAACGACAAGCAGGCAACTGACGAGTATTCCCACACATACGACGGGTGCTGCAGACCGCGCCAAGCGGTTCATAGGTCTCCCCTTTTGTCTCCGACCCGCGCCGCAATGGCGCGGGCGAAGTGGGTCACCCTGGGGCCTCACTCCTACGCGCCATTGTTGCCCAACGGCGCAAGGAGCGCTCGATCAGCGCCGGATCAGCTCAGAGCTGCAGCGACTTGATCTCGAGGAACTCCTCGAGGCCGTATTTACCAAGCTCACGTCCGGTCCCCGACTGCTTGTAACCGCCGAACGGTGCAAGCACGTTGAAGCCGCCACCGTTCACGTCGACCTGGCCGGTGCGCATGCGCCTTGCTACGGCCACCGCGTGGTCCTTGTCACCTGACCACACGCCACCGGCGAGCCCGTAGATGGTGTCGTTGGCGATCTTGACCGCGTCTTCTTCTGAGTCCGCGGGGACGATCGAAAGCACGGGGCCGAAGATCTCCTCCTGAGCGATCGTCATCGACTGCTTGACATCGGAGAACACCGTCGGGCGCACGAAGTAGCCCCGGTCGAGTCCGTCGGGTGCTTCTGCCCCACCGGTCAGGAGCTTGGCTCCTTCCTCGGAGCCCTTGTTGATGTAGCCGCGCACACGATCACGCTGCGTTGAGGAGACAAGCGGGCCGAGCCGCGTGGTGGGCTCGAACGGGTCCCCGGTGGTGAACGTCTCTGCCGTCGTTGCCGCGATCTCCTCGACCTCGGACAGACGCGAGCGGGGAACGATCATCCGGGTGTGCGCGGAACAGGTTTGTCCCGAGTTCATGTAAGCCATCGTCACACCGGTCGTGACGGCCTTCTCGAGATCTGCGTCCTCCAGGATGATGTTGGCCGATTTGCCGCCGAGCTCGAGAGCGACCCGCTTCACCGTGTCGCTGGCAAGGGCCATTACACGCTTTCCTGCGCGGGTGGAGCCGGTGAACGACACCATGTCCACGCCCGGGTGCGAAGCGATCGCCTCACCGACGACAGGTCCGACACCGGACACAAGGTTCACGACACCGGGCGGTAGCTCAACTTCGTTGAGGATCTCCATGAGGATGAAGGCATTGAGAGGTGCCACCTCGCTGGGCTTCAACACCACGGTGCATCCCGCACCGATGGCCGCGGCGACCTTGGCCGCGATCTGGTGGAGCGGATAGTTCCAAGGTGTGATCGCTCCGACCACGCCGACCGGCTCGCGAACTATGAGGGAGTTGCCGATCGACTCCTCCCAATCCACCTGGGAAAGAAGTGACGACGTGTTGGCGAAGCTCATCATCGGGAGTCCCACCTGGATCATGCTCGAGAGCATGAGTGGCATCCCCACCTCATGCGAGATCAAGGCGGCGATCTCGTCGGTGCGGGCCGCGAGACCCTCCGCGATGCGCGAGAGCGTCTTCGCCCGCTCATCCACGGCGGTCGTCGACCAGTTGGCGAAGGCGTCCTGGGCGGCCCTGACCGCGAGGTCGACGTCCTCGGGCGTCCCTTCCGGGATGGTGCCCATCACCTCTTCTGTGGTCGAGTCGATGACATCGATAGTGCCGTTGCCTTTCGATGGCACCCATTCACCGCCGATGAAGATCTTGTCGCGGACATCCATGGGTCTCTCCTCGCTCGTGGCGGAGGCGCCGGTGGTGGCTCCTGCCCTTCTCGTGATGTTACGCCCCGAAAAGAAGATCAAGGAATCCCTGTCGCCGTGACTCTTTATTGACGCGATGGCGGAATCAGCGGGTCACAGGACGGACTCTGGCGGCTTCGAGCCCTGGTTCAGGTCCGAGTACAGGCAGGTCCTGGGTTCGATGATCCTTGCCTTCGGGGATCGCGACCTGGCAGAAGACGCCACGCAGGATGCATTCGCAAAGGCGTACGAACGCTGGGACCGGGTAGCTCAGATGGAACGTCGCGGAGCATGGGTCTTCGTGGTGGCCATGAACTCGGCCCGCCGGAGGCTCAGGCGTCGATCCATGGAGGCCCTGTTGACGCGCCGCGTTCGGGTGGCCGAACCGGTCCCTGAATCCACCGGCATGGAGCTCTGGGATCTGGTCAGGGCGCTTCCCACTCGCGAACGAACAGCGATCGTCCTTCGTTATGTGGGCGACCTATCGGAAAAGGAGGTCGCAAAGGCCATGGGGATCTCGCCGGGAGGCGCGGCAAAGACCTTGAACAAGGCACGGGGACACATCGCCAAACACTTGGTCCCCGACAGTGGAGTGGGGAACGTGGGATGACAGATCTGACCGAAATCAGACAAGAGATTGCTTCGCTCGACTTGGCCACACCGCCGGTGAACGTCATCGTCGAGCGCGCCGGGTTCGCCAGGCGGCGACGGAATCGCCGCAGGACGGGTTCATTGGCCGTGGCGTTCGCTCTCGTGATCGCCGTTGCGGTAGTGGTAGTGAGCCTGCCGGCACGCAAATCGCCGGTTCCCCTTCATCGTGGCCCTGTCAGCACCGACGTGACCCCCTACGTCTACGCGGTCGACGAAGCTCGCGATGCGATCGCCGTGTTCAAGCTGAGCGCCGATGGGCGTCTGTCAAAGGTGAAGTCGATCGGTCTCCCGTTCGCTCCGGGCCTTGTCGTTCCGAGGGCCGGCGACAGGTTCCTGTACGTGGCTCCGATCGCGCCAGAGTCACAAGCGGGATCCAAAAGCGTCTACGAGGTCGACTTGGCCACGGGCAAGATCGTGCGCAAGGTCAGCGGCCCGGAACCCTTGGGAAATGTGACTGCATCACCGAACGCGGATACGGCGTACGCGTACGACAACGACATCATTCCCATCAACTTTTCGACGGGAGCGATCGGTCGGTCGTTCGCTCCGTCCGACGGGTATTACAACGACCTTGCCATCAGTCCCGACGGAAAGACGGCGGTCGCGACCTGCCTCGGACCGGCGGGTGGTATTCGGATCATCGACCTGCTCACGCACCGGGTCACGAAGACCATCAAGTTGACCATGGACTCCACCGTCGATGGGGTCCGCGGCTTTTGGGTCGCCATGAACGTCTCGTTCGAATCCAACGGGACCACTGCCCTTGTCAGCGTTCAACGTGAGCTGTCGAACAACTTCTTCCGTGCACAATTGTTCGTACTGGACGTGAGGACAGGCAAGGTGAGGTCGATCGTCGACCTTGCAGCCGGAGGCGTAGGAAACGTCGTCGTGGCGAACGACAACCGGCGTGCCTATGTCTTTGTTCAGGACCGCTCTCCGGGAGAGTTCGAAGTCGTGCCCGTCGAGCTCGCGACCGACCGCGCACTTGCTCCGATCAACGTAGGAGCGACAGACGGTGTTCTGATCGCCGGTGTTCCGGGACACGACCAGCTGCTCACCGTGGATGTGGAATGGAACGCGGCGATCATCGACCAGTCGCTCGACCGGGTCGTGGCCAGGTTCCATATACCGGTCTCTCCGGCAAATGCGGTGACCCTTCAGCCGATCAGCGTCGGTGCAGCGTCACTCGGGGAAACCTCCGGTTGAACCCTCCGGAGCCTCCTCGAGCTCCTCCGGAGGTTCTTCAGAAGACTCCTCTTTCGGTTCGGGATCCGCGTACGGATTGCCCAGGATCTTCTTCGCAGCCTGGAACAGGGACGCCCCGTCGGCATCCTCGGTCGTTACGACTCCGCCGAAGAGCCTCCTGTCCCCTTCGGTGATCTGGCCGTAGACAGAATCGATGAACTTGTTTCCGAGCCCCGCATGGTTGACCCGTTTCTGGCCATCGGGGATCCACAGCCGGGTCATCACCAGCGCCTGGAGCAGTCCCGCCGCGGCAGGAAACAGCCAGATCGTCCTGTAGTTGTGGGTTTCGTTCACCACCAGCGCGGCGAGGATGGAGAAGGCGATCCCGGCCAGGCTGAACGGGGCGAGGAACTTGCCGATCAGCTCCCCGAACCCCCCAGACGTCGGAAGGAGTTGGAGAAGCATCGGCGCCAGAGAGATGACGAACGCCGAGAGCAACGGCGCACTCAGAAACGCCAACACCACCGACTGCCAGATGGCATGAACGAAGTACTGACATAGGGCGAGCACCGCGCCCAGAGCCGGCATCAGGATCGCCACCTGCTTGCGTGTCAGTGCCTTGCTGATCAGATAGCCGAGGGGGATGCCGATCACCAGTGCCGGGATCCCCGTGGCCCAGCCGAGCACGGTCTGTGTGAC
>JBAPRR010000318.1:0-25866 GCA_049281195.1 Acidimicrobiales bacterium | reverse complement strand
CATATCCGGTGATCGTCGAAGGATCGATCGGTCGGCGCTCCAACCCAGCCTGGTAGATGGCGAAGCAGAGCTGGAGCACCTTGATGGCGGACTCGACCGTCATCTGGGCAGGCGTACCGGCGATGAGCGAATCTACGAAGTGGGCGGAAGAGCGCTTGAAACCTGCTCCCCAGTCCGAGTCCACATCGCGGATCTCCTTGGTGCCGTAATCACCTTCGGTGCCCTGGTAGAGCAGAACGGGCGGTAGATCGAGCATCTCGCCGGTCGCCCGTGTCACCCAGATCATCCCCTCGTCGCCCTGGATCTCGAAGAACTCGTCAGCCCCGTAGTAGCTGGAGCGCATCCACATCTTCGGGGCGTACTGCACGTCGAGGACGCCCAAAAGCTCCGGATCCTCGTACTCGAACATGGCTACGCAGGGCTCGAAGAAATAGTCGCGGCGGTTGACGAGGGCCTGCACCGACTTGATGTCCTGGTCGACCAACCACATGGCCATGGCGAACTTGTGGACCATGTCGTCGAACAGGTGCCCGCCCGGACTGCGCGTGTCGAGCCGCCAGCCGTAACCGTCCGCATTCAGATTGGCCTGGAATTCGGCATCGGTCTGGCCCACGACGGTCTTGATGCGTATGGCGGTGGGGTGCCCGATAGCACCCTCCTTGACGAACTTTTTGGCGAGCTCGAGCGGTGGGTAGTGCACGAAGCACTCGCTGATCCGGAAAGTGAGATCCGCCTCGGCCGCTGCCCTGGCCAGCACCCGCGCCTCGTCCACGCTGTTGGTGACCGGCTTCTGGACAGAGACGTGCTTTCCCGCCTGAAGAGACGAAAAGACATGGTCGAAGTGCAGATGGGTCGGGGTGAGAACCTCGACGGCGTTTATCTCCGGGTCCTCGAGCATCTTGTCGAGCTCCGTGTAGACCTTCGGCGCGCCCCAACGCTCTGCGGCATTCCGAGCGGCTTCCTCGTGCACGTCGCACACGGCGACCACATCACAACCCGGGTGCTCGATATATCCGGCCACGTTCAGATCGGCGATGTTCCCAGCACCCACCACACCCAACCGAACGCGCTCCACCGGTGCGACCATCAATATCTCCTCTCACGGATTTCAGGGCCGTAGCGAACCATCCACGCCGGCAGGGCGCAAACCGCGGGGCTTGACGACGAGCGCACCCATAGGCCACCTTTGGCGGCTTGCAGGCCACGACGGCATCGGCCCGCATCCGGACAACCCGATAATCGGAGTGCAGAGCGCAACGGGAGGCGAGTTGACGACCACGGCAGAAAGCCCCTCTGCGATACCCCCGCAAGCCTCGCCTGAATCGGATCAGGCTTTTCACGTCGAGCAGCACGGCATCGACTACATCCCGGACTCCGAGAGGTGGGCCAAACCCCGCGATCTGTTCGGCATGTGGGCCGGAGCAAGCGTCCAGATCGAGTACTTCGTCTATGGCGCAGTCCTGATGACCTTCGGGTTCACCTTCGCCCAAGCCGTGATCCTCATCGTCATCGGGAACCTGTCGTATCTGCTGCTCGGTCTGTGCAGCCTGCAGGGCCCCGACTCGGGAACCACCGTCTTCGGCACCAGCCGGGCCGCATACGGGACGAGGGGGAGCCGGCTGATAGCGCTGTTCAACTGGCTGACCCAGATCGGCTTCGAGACCGAAGGCCTGATCCTCATCGTCGGTGCCGCGCTCGTGCTCGGAGACAAGGCGGGCTTCGACCCGGGAACACCGTTCAAGGTCGTGATCATCCTTGTGGCTGTCGCCTTCCAGGCGGTCCTCCCGTTCTTGGGTCACGCCACGATGATCAAGGTTCTGCGATACCTGATCGTGCCGTTCATCGTGATGTTCGCGATCCTGGGCGGCCTGGTTGCCGGGCACCTCGACCTGACGGTCAAGACCGGCGCGAACTGGCAGACCTTCATGGTCGGCCTCGCCTTCACCATCGCCCTGAGCGGGCTCGGCTGGACGGAGAACGGGAACGACTACTCCCGCTATCTGCCGCGTAATTCCTCGAAGAAGGCCATCGTCGGATGGGTGTTCTTGGGCACGGCCGTCCCCGAGATACTCGTCATGATCCTGGGCGCGATGGTGGGCACTTACCTGACCGGCCTCGGCAGCGACCCCATTCCCTTCACCGCCTTCATCCACGGAGGAGCCATCCCCGGCTCGTTCGTGAGTGTCTTTCTGGCCTTCTCGGTCGTGCAGATCTTCGCCGTCAACAGCCTCGACCTGTACTCATCGGGCGTCACCCTTCAGGCTCTCGGTCTCAAGGTGAAGCGCTACCAGGCGGTGTTGATCGACACGGTCATCTGTTGCGGCATCACCATCTATGCGATCTTCGACTCGTCTTTCTCGACGCTGCTCGAGGACTTCGTCGACGTCGTCATCTGCTGGATCGCTCCTTGGTGCGCGATCTTCCTCGTCGACTGGGCGCTACGGCGCTTCCGCTACGTGCCCAAAGAGCTCCAGAAGACCGACAGGTCCTCGATCTACTGGGGTACCGGAGGCATTCACTGGCCGGGCATCATCGCCCAGGCGCTCGGCTCGGTCGCAGCTGTGCTGGCGCTCAGCACGACGTTCTATTCGAGCCAGATCACCATGGCGACGGGAGGTGCCGACTTCAGCATCTTCATGGGTCTCGGAGTAGGTGGGCTCGCGTACCTGTTGATCGCAGGACCCGGTGTGCGCCGACAAGCCAAACAGCACACCGCCCTCTTGGACCAGGCGGGCTGAACCTCAGACCGCCGCAGCTGACTACGCCTCGTGTGGCTTGCTCGTAGCGGCTCCGACCTCCCCTGCGGCACCTTCCCAGTCCTCTTCGAAGCTGCCGTCGGGATTACGCCGAAACAAGGGGATGGCCCCGAGGGACCGGACGAGGTCTGCATCCTCGCCCAGGGTGTTACGCCACGCGGCGGCTTCGGTGAGGAGCACGCCGATAGCGACAGGCTCCGCACCCACCGTGCGAAGCAGCCGCATCGCGGCGCGTATCGATGCGCCGGTCGACACCACGTCATCCACGAGCGCCACACGCCGTCCCGCCGCCGCGGGCACACGCGCCCGATCGAACAGGAGCTTCTGGCTGCTGTCGGTGGTTATGGACCTGACCGGCTCCGTGATGGCGTCCGCAAGATGGATCTTCGGCGTCTTCTGAAAGATCAGGTAGTCGTCGAGCCCGAGCGCCCGGGACACCTCGATCGCAAGGGGTATGCCCATGGTGGCGACGGAAGCCACTATGTCGACGTCGAGCTCGCGGAGCTGCTCCGCCAATTCCTGAGCAGCACGCTCGGCGAAAGCCACACCGAAGTCCACCGTGATCAACAGGGCTATCGAAAGATTCTCTGCGATCCTGACGAGGGGGAGGTCGATGTCCTGAGATCCAACCTTCGTGGAGTGAATACCGTCGCGGGCGACCATGTACTCAGCCTCTCGGTGAGCCGGTGCCGCTGGGCACGGGTTCGTATCTGCGGATATCGGAGAGATTTCTGTACTTCTCGGCGACGTCGAGGCCGTATCCGACTACGAAATCCGCCGGGATTTGGAACCCGACGTACTTGATGGTCGGGATCACGGCGTGGGCCGTCTCTTTCACGAGGAGGGCACACACCTCGAGGCTGGCGGGATGGCGGGCCATCAGGTTCCTTTTCAGGTACGTGAGGGTGACCCCCGAGTCCACAATGTCTTCGACCACGAGCACGTGGCGGCCGGTGAGATCGGCGTCCAGGTCCTTGACGATCCTGATCACCCCGCTCGAGGTGGTCCCGGCGCCGTACGAGGAGATGGCCATGATGTCGATCTCGACCGGTAGATCGATCGCCCTGGCCAGGTCGCTCATGAAGACGAAGGCACCCTTCAGAACCCCGAGCAACAGAAGGGGCCGCCCGTCGTAGTCCTCTGTGACCTTGCGTCCGATCTCGAGCACTCGGCGCTCGAGATCCTCTGCGCTCACGATCACCTCGGTGATCCCGTGGTCGGCGATCCAATCCTCTGTCGCGGAACGACCGTCCAGTGTGGACGGAGGGGGTTCGTGCACCGTCGCTTCGCCCGATTCACCACCCACCGGGGTGACACTAGAGAGAACGCCAGGTCAATGCATATCCGAAGCAGCGGTCGAGGGTCACCGAATCCGGGATCACGCGCTGTCGATCAGCCGCTCGGACGGTTGCTGTAGATCCGGGTGGGAGTCACGAGCACCACAGCGCGACGCTGCTCCTTCATGGTCCGGTCGTAGTCGTCCCAGTCGTAGTGGGTCCCACCCGCAGCGGTGAAGACCTCGCGCAACAGAAGCCGAAATTGCTCTGGGCTCAGGGGCTGTTTTGGTTCGTCGGGACCGATCATCTCTGCTTCACCCTCCACTGTCGCCCATCTCCACCCGGCCCGGAACGTGATGGTCACCCGCCTGTTCGTACGGAGGTTCACCAGCTTGCGCTGGCCGTAAGTGACGAAGCCGACGACCGGATCACCTGAGCGCGGGTGGGGGAGAACACCGGCGTTCACGATGGTGGACTGGATGGTGAGGTCGGGGCGAAGCGTCGCCACAACGGCCAGGCAGTGATCGTCCCTCGCTATGTCCATCACTTCGTTGAGCGTCACCAAGCTCTCACCTCCGACTAGATGTCGGCCTCTCTTTTACCTATCGGGGAGCCCTTCAGTCAGTTAGTAAGGCTGGACTGATCAGGCTAGCCTTATGGTCGTGCCAAAAGCTCAACCTCCCGGAACCCTCGAGCCGAAACCTCACCGGCCAGGAACGCCGCGAGACCGAACCTTCGAGGTCGCTGCGGCGCTGCATTTGAGCGTCGGCCAGTTGAGGAGGCGCCTTCGTCAGGTGACGCGGGAAGGCGAGATCACCTTCCCCGAGGCGGCAGCTCTGGCCAAGCTCGACAGGGGAGGTCCCGGCACCTCCGCCGAGCTCGCCAGATCCGAACAGATCAGCCCCCAGTCGATGGGGGCCACGCTCGCCGGCCTGGAGGCGCGTGGCTTTTTGAAACGCAGCAGCGATCCCGCCGACGCGCGCCGGGTGGTGATGTCGCTCACCGAGTCAGGTCTCCAGATGCTCAATAGCCGCCGCAACGAGCGTGTGGAAGAGCTGGCGCACGCGCTTTCCACAAGGTTCACTTCCGAAGAAATCGAAAAGCTCCGGGTGGCGGCAGCCCTTCTGGATCGTCTCGCTCAAAGCATCGTGCCGCCCAGCGTCTGACGCTGATCCTGGCCCTGAATGACCGAAAGCAGGTCTGAAGACCGCTATAGGTGGACCGCCCTGGCCAACACCACGGCCGCGGTGTTCATGTCGCAGCTCGACGGCTCGATCGTCATCATCGCCCTCCCCGCGATCTTCAGAGGCATCCGGCTCGATCCGCTAGGCCCGGGCAACGTCGTCTACCTGCTGTGGATGATCATGGGTTACCGGCTCATCCAGGCCGTCCTAGTCGTAACGGTCGGCCGCCTGGGCGACATGTTCGGGAGGGTTCGCATATACAACGCCGGCTTCGTTGTCTTCACCGCCTCGTCGGTTCTCCTCTCGTTCGATCCCTTCTTCGCCACTCACGGCGCCCTGTGGTTGATCGGCTGGCGCCTGGTCCAGGCGCTCGGCGGTTCGATGCTGGTGGCAAACTCGCCCGCGATCCTCACCGATGCATTCCCGGCGGATCAGCGCGGATTCGCGCTCGGCATCAACCAGGTCGCCGGACTCGCAGGCCAATTCATCGGTCTCGTAGCCGGCGGCGTCCTGGCGGTGATCGACTGGCGGGCGATCTTCTGGGTCAATGTTCCAGTCGGCGTGTTCGGAACGTTGTGGGCATACCGCAAGCTCCGCGACAACGGTCAGCGCGGCGGGGGCCGCATCGACTGGTGGGGCAACATCACCTTCGCCGTGGGTCTCGGTGCACTGTTGGTCGCGATCACAGTCGGCATCCAACCGTACGGCGGCCACACCATGGGATGGACCAACCCGAAGGTGATCGCCATGATCGCGGGCGGGGTAGTGCTGCTGGCGATCTTCGCGATTATCGAGTCGCGCGTCGCGGAGCCGATGTTCCGCCTTGCACTGTTCAGGATCAGAGCCTTCACCGCAGGCAGCGTCGCCGGGTTCGTCGTAGCCGTCGCACGCGGCGGGCTCCAGTTCATGCTCATCATCTGGCTACAGGGGATCTGGCTGCCGCTCCACGGGTACGCCTACTCGGAGACTCCGTTCTGGGCCGGCATCTTCTTACTGCCTCTGAGCCTCGGCATTCTGGTAGCGGGCCCGATCTCCGGCAAGCTGTCAGACCGCTTCGGTGCGCGGGGATTCGCAACCGGCGGCATGGTCGTCTTCGCCGGCAGCTTCATCGGGCTGATGCTCCTGCCGGTGAGTTTCGCCTATCCGGTCTTCGCCCTTTTGATTCTCCTGAACGGAATCGGTGCGGGAATGTTTGCGGCGCCCAACACCTCGTCGATCATGTCGAGCGTGCCGGCGAGCGAGAGGGGCGCGGCATCAGGGATGCGGTCGACCTTCATGAATTCAGGAACGGCACTTTCCATCGGATGCTTCTTCTCGCTGATGATCGCCGGGCTTTCCTCCAGCCTCCCGACCACCATGACCAAGGGCCTCACCAAGCAGGGAGTGCCTTTCAGCGTGGCCCACCACGTGGCAACGCTTCCTCCGGTCTCCTCGCTCTTCGCAGCCCTGCTCGGAGTCAACCCTCTCCAACATCTGCTCCAGCCGAGCGGGGTGTTGAACACCCTTCCTCATGCCGCGAGCCGGTTGATCACCGGGCGCCAGTTCTTCCCCCACCTGATCTCGGCACCGTTTCACCAAGGGCTCATCGTGGTGTTCGCCGTCGCCGCCGGACTCGGCGCACTGGCGGCGGTCGCGTCGCTTTTGAGAGGCGAGCGCTACATCGATCCCGACCACGGACGTGAGGCGATCCCCACCCCCTGATCCGAGTGGCTTGACGCGAGCGGCCTGTTCAAGCTGGCTCGAACAGCGCCACCGCGGCCTCGGCGTCGGCGCCCACGTTCTCGAAGCGCGCCACGACCTTCATCCCGATCGAGACCGATTCCGGATCGCATCCCACGATGTTGGTCATGACCCTCGGTCCCTCGTCGAGGTCGACCAGTGCCACCACGTACGGGATCATGTCGCGCCACGGCCGCGAATGGTTCTGCCGGATGACCGTCCAGCTGTAAACGGTCCCGTACCCCGAAGCGTCGATCCACGTCACGTCGCCACCGCACGACGCGCACAGGGCGCGGCCGTACAGCTGGTGATGACCACAAGAGTCGCAACGCTGCACCACGAGCCGTCCTTCTTTCGCGGCTTGCAGATAGGGGGCGGAATCCGGCTCCGATATCGGCGCCGGACGCGGCTTGGGCGGGCGCGGATCTGCAGCTGTGCCGGTCATGAGGCCGTGCCGGTCATAGAGATTCCTCCGTTGACAAGACGAGCGTCGCACCAGTGGAAAGAAAGCCGCCGGTGCCGTGTGCCACTGCGATTCGTGCATCGGGGACTTGCGTAGCACCGGCTTGCCCGCGCAACTGGCGGACCGCTTCCACGATAAGGAACATTCCGCGCATCCCCGGGTGACACGCCGACAACCCGCCGCCATCGGTATTCGTCGGAAGCCGGCCTCCGAGCCCCAGTCCCCCAGCCGCTACGAAGTCACCGCCTTCACCCTTGGCGCAGAAGCCGAGATCCTCGACGGTCAAAAGAACCGTGATGGTGAACGAGTCGTAGAGTTCAGCCACGTCGACGTCTGACGCGGTGATACCGGCCTGCGCGAATGCCCGCGGGCCGCTCCGGTCGGCCGCGGTGACGGTCAGGTCGGCCATCTGCGACATGTTCATATGGTGGGTCATCGCGTGCGCGGCGCCGTTGATGTACACGGGCGTGGTCGGCAGATCGGCGGCCCGTTCCGCGGTGGTCACGATGCACGCGCCACCCCCATCCGATATGACGCAGCAGTCCAACTTGTGAAGAGGGTCCGCCACCAGCTTCGAGGCGAGAACGTCGTCTACCGTCAACGGGTCGCGGTACTGGGCCATCGCGTTGTGCTCGGCGTGCTTACGCATCGTGACCGCAATGTCGGCCAGCTGTTCGGGCGTGGTGCCGTACTGGTGCATATGGCGGCGCGCCGCGAGCGCATAGCTGCCGACCAGTGTGTTTCCCCACAGTGCGTCGAACGACATAGGCCCCATCGGTACAGGACCCCTTCCGCCGGTTCCGAGCATCCTGCCCATCGAGGACAGCTGCACGCTCCCGTAGGTGACGAGGACGATCTCACAGAATCCCGCCTCCACCGCGGTGGCGGCGTGCTCGACCAGGACCTCGAACGACGAACCACCGGTGTTGGTCTCATCGAGGTACACGGGATCGAGTCCGAGATATTCGGCGACCCCCACTGCGTACATGGGGATGAAACCGGTCGTGGCGAGACCGTCCACGTCAGAGAACGACAAACCAGCGTCGGCAAGAGCGCGGCGCGAAGCCTGTGCGTGAACACCGTGCTCTGACATGTCGGGCAGGTACGGGTAGTCGGAGGTGGCCACACCGGCGATCACCGCCCGGCGGCCCTTGGGCACGGAACGGCGCAATCCGTAGGTTGCTTCGCTCAACTGTTCGCTCCTTTCGAGCCCCACTCCGCCGCCACCTCTTGTGTGTGCTCTCCTACCAGAGGAGGTCGCCTGGTCATGTTCCACGGCGAGCCGTGAGCGACGAAGGGTGCACCGGGATACGTCACATCCCGACCGAGCTCGGAATGCTCGAGCGTGACGAAGTGACCGCGCGCAGCCAGATGTGGGTCGGTCGCCACTTCGTCAGGACTACGGATGACACCCCACGGCAATCCGGCGGACTGGCCCTCGCGGTAGAGACTCTCTCCATCGTGCAACGAGGCCAGCCGTTTGAGGGCCTGCCACAGCTCGGAATAGTTCTTCGCCCTGTGCATCGGATCGCGGAACTCGGGTTCAGCCACTACTCCGGCGACGCCATTTCGCTCGAGCATGGCCAGAAGGTTGTCGAACACATGAGTTCCCAGAAAGTCCGGCACTAGGGCAGCCACCCGGCGCCCGTCCGAGGCGGTGAGTGTCGGATGGGGCGCGCGCCTGTAGTTGAAACCCGAACAGATGTATGAGAGAAGGTGCCACTCGGTCATGCTCGCGGAGCATTCGTGTGCCGACACGTCGATGAACTGGCCCGTGGCCGGCGGGGTCATATGGCCGGTGCCCGGAGTTGTTCCGCGTGCCACGAGCGCGGCCATGATCGCGATCGCCGCATACGTCGATGCGGTCCTTTCGGCCTGATCGCCCATGGATGCGAGAGGGGGAGTGTCGTATTCGCCATCAGGACCGGGGCGGTAGCCGCACGCGGCCATCGAACCGCCCAGCGACATGAGAACGAGGTCGTCGGCCTGGTAATCCGCCCAGGGTCCGTCCTGTCCGAACGGGGTCACTGCGCACACGATGATCCGGGGATTGGACTCGCTCAAGGTCGCGTAGTCGAGCTTTCGCGACCGCGCCTCCGACGCACGCAGCGTGTGCACCATCACGTCGGCCGACTGGCACAGGGCGAGGACCTCTGCATCGTCGTTGACGACAACAGAGCGCTTGCCCACGTTGTCTGCCCAAAAAGACAGGCTCAGATCGGGATCCTCGACGTCCCCACAGAACGGACCGATCGAGCGCGCCGATGATCCTGCGGGTGGTTCCGCCTTCACCACATCCGCGCCGAGGCCGGCCAGGATCCGACCGCAGTAGTCGGCCGAGGAATCGGTCAGCTCGACGACGCGCAGGGCCTCGAGCGCGCCGGTCACCGGAGCACGCCCTGTTCGCGAAGTGAGCTGATCTCCTCGTCACCCAGACCGACGATCTCCTTCAGGATCTGATCGGTGTCCTCGCCCAGAAGCGGTGGTCCCCGGTGGATCGCACCTGCGGTGTCCGGCGGGGTGGCGCTCATCCGGAACGGGACGCCTTCGAGCGGTAGAGGCTCCACCTCGGAGTTGCCGAGCATGGAGAAATGGCCACGGGCCGCGAGCTGAGGGTCGCGTTCGAGGCGATCCGCAGCATCTTGGACGGCGCCGGCGGGAACACCTGAAGCCTGCAGCATGTCCATCGCCTCATAACGGTCGAGGTCGCGAGTCCAAGCTTCGACCAGAGTGTCCAACTCCTCCGCGTTCGAGACGCGCTGTTCGATCGTTGAAAAGCGCGGCTCCGCCGACCACGCCGGATCACCCATCACCTTCACCAGACCGCGCCAGTGCTCTTCTGTGCGACAAGAGATGACGATCCACTTGTCGTCTCCGTTGGCGCGGTACGCACCTCCGGGAGCGGTCGGTGGGTAATCCCTGCGGTTTCCGGTCGGAAATCCGGCGCGCCTGGCCGGTCTGCCGTTCACAAGCGCGTCGAGAAGTATCGACCCCGACAGCGCGGTGGCGGGCTCCAACTGGGACACGTCGATGTACTGCCCGTCGCCGGTTGTCGATCTGTGGAGAAGGCCGGTGAGGATCGCGATCGCTCCCATATATCCGCCCACGTGATCCAGGTACGAGAACGTCCAACCCGCCGGAGGCCGGTCAGGCATCCCCACCAGAAAAGTGAGCCCGGTGAGCGCCTGGGCGGTGGGGCCCATGGTCACGTGCGATTTGTCGGGACCGGAATGACCGAACCCGCACATCGACACATAGATCACGTCACTTCTTTGCTTTCGCATCTCGTCGTAGGACAGTCCCCAACGATCGAGTGTGCCCGAAGCGAAGCTCTCGGTGACGACGTCGGAGACGCTGACGAGATCCTTCAGTAGTGCGAGACCTTTGGGGTGCGAAGCATCCACCGTGATGCTCTTCTTGCCGCCGGTGTTGTACTTGTAGAAGACAGCGCCCCGGTTGGCGCTCGTCGCTGCTTTGGTGTCGGCGAGGGTGGCGCTCCCGAACCCGATCGACTTCGTGCCCGGGTCAGGCAGGAAAGGGGGCATCACCCGCACGGGATCCGGGCGGGTCGTACTCTCGACGCGGATCACCTCGGCTCCGAGACACCCGCATATGAGGGTCGCCTGCGCGCCGAACCCGAGACGTGTGAAGTCGAGAATCCGGACTCCGGCAAGCGCCATCGGGGGGTCGCCGGCCGGCTGGTCCGCCCCCAAGGTCCCGCTCATCCGGGCGACGATAGTGTGATCTCCGACACGCGTGTCATAGAACTGGCCAGGCTGTGTCATTCAACTGACTGGACTGGGGAGGTCTCCATGCAGCTCGAGGATCTCGTGCTCGTGAGCGTGGACGACCATGTGGTCGAACCGCCCGACATGTTCGAGGGACGGCTTGCGTTGCGATTCACTGACGAGGCGCCCCGCGTGCTGCGCCGTGAGGACGGGACCGAGGTGTGGCGGTTCTGCGGGATGGACGCCACAAACATCGGCCTCAACGCGGTCGTCGGCCGTCCGGTGGAGGAGTACGGCATCGAGCCGACCACGTTCGACGAGATCCGGACCGGCTGCTTCGACATCCACGAGCGCATCCGTGACATGAACGCGAATGGCGTGATCGGGTCGATGTGCTTCCCGTCTTTCCCTAACCTGTGCGGTCAGCTGTTCGCCAAGGCCACCGACGACCGCCAGCTCGGCCTCGCCGTGCTCCAGGCCTACAACGACTGGCACGTCGACGAATGGTGCGGGAGCTACCCGGGCCGGTTCATACCTTTGGGCCTGGTGCCGATCTGGGATCCCGAGCAGATGGCGGACGAAGTTCGCCGCCTCGCGTCCAAGGGGTGCCACGCGGTCTCCTTCTCGGAGAACCCCGCCAAGTTGAAGCTTCCGAGCTTCCACTCGGAGCACTGGGACCCGTTTTGGGCCGCGTGCTCGGACGAGCAGGCGATCGTGTGCCTGCACATCGGCTCGTCGTCGTCCCTAGTGATGACGGCCGTAGACGCACCTATCGACGTGCTTTTGGCGCTCCAGCCCTTGAACATCATTCAGGCCGCGGCAGACCTTTTGTGGTCCCCGGTTCTCCGCAAGTTCCCGGATCTGAAGATCTCGCTCTCCGAAGGGGGGATCGGCTGGATTCCCTATTTCCTGGAGAGGATGGACTGGACATATGAACGACAACACGGCTGGACCGGTCAGGACTTCGGGAACCGCCTGCCCAGCGAGGTCTTCCGCGAGCACATGGTGACCTGCTTCATCGACGACCCGGCAGGGATCGCCCAGCGCGATCAGGTCGGTCTCGAAACGATCTGCTGGGAGGCGGACTACCCGCACTCGGACTCGACGTGGCCGGTCTCGGCAGAACGGCTCATGAAATCTCTCGATGGCGTGCCCGACGATGACGTGAACGCCATCACCCACCTGAACGCCATGCGCCACTTTCGCTACGACCCGTTCAGCTACCGGTCCCGTGAGGAGTGCACGGTGGGCGCGTTACGGGCCACAGCGACGGACGTCGACACCGCCAACCGGCCGACAGCGCCCAACAGGGCCTCCACCAAGAAGATTCGGGTCGGCGATCTGGCCGGCCGGCGCGGCATCGACCGCTGACATGGCCGACGAGAAGACTTCTGCACCACCGGCGGGCACGAAGGCGCCGGCACGGATAGGCGTTCTTTATGACTTCCTGCAGCACGACGGGGGAGAGTCGGTTGAGGCCGCGATCATGCTCGGCATCTCCGAGGTGGGGGAGCGCTTCGATCGTCCCGTGGAGCTGATCGCGCGCCAGGCCCATGGGCTTCCTGCCGGGAGCATCTTCGACGTCGAGCGTTGCTTCGGCGAGCTCGTCTCTTCCGGAGTACTGGCGATCATCGGGCCTGCGGTGAGCGACAACGGACTCGTAGTGGGCCAGCTCGCCGAGTCCGCGCAGGTGCCCTGCATCAATTACACCGGAGGAGAGCGAACCCGTAGCTCGTGGATGTTCCATTACCAGGTGGGCTCGCTCGAAGAAGAGCCCTTGGTTCTGCTCGAGTATCTACGAAGCCAAGGTCACCGCGACGTGGCTGTCGTGTACGACCGGACTCCCGTCGGTCGTGGGTATGCCGACACGTTCACAGTCGGGGCAGAGGCTGCATCGGTAAGCGTGGTCGCGAGTGTGGCCGTTGACCCGCTCGCAGATACCGCTGCCGGTGTGAAAGGCGCGGTCGACCGCATCCGGGCGGCAGAGCCCTCGGCGATCTGTTATCTGGGCATGGGAGTGGGCGCCCGAGGCCTGGCCCATGCGGTCGACGAAGCCAAGTGGGAGATCCCCGTCGTGGCTAACTCGGCTTTGATGTTCGCCTACCTGCACCGCGACTGGCGTGCTCTGTGGGAGGGATGGACCTATGTCGACACTTTGTCGGACACCAACGAGACCCTCGCCGATCTCCGCGCTCGTGACCGCAAGACCGGCGGCGGACCGGTGGGAGTCGCTGCTTACGACGTCGGCCGAATCGTGGGTGAGGGGCTCGCTCGTACCGCGCACCTGACGCGCGACGGCCTTCGCCTCGGACTCGAGTCGGTGAAGAGGATGCCCGCTGCGAGCGGACTCGCCGGAACCGTCATGGGCTTCGGCCACTACGACCACGCCGCATTGAAGGGTCCTTATCTGGTACTGCGGCGTTGGGAATCAGGAAAGAGCGTCGAGCTTGTCGGATAGCTCAAACGAGCTTCGGAGGGTCTCCTAGTCGCTTGATGAAGATGTCGATCTTCGAGATGAGCCCGTCAGCGCCGATCTCGAATATGAGAACTTCCGGCGTCACATGAAGGGTTTCCCCGAAGCGCATTGACTCGGTGAGCTCGACGACGGTCAAGTTCTCCGTGTCGCTGATGCGGTCCACGTGCATCGAGTAATCCTCGAGCGTCGGCATCAACTTGGAGATGTACTCCACGTAGGGCGCCTTAGGGTTATAGGTGTCTCCGAACGGACCGATGCGGGTGACGTCCTCGGAAAGACATGAGGCGAACGCATCCCAGTCGTGCGTCACTACCGCTTCGAGGTATCTGTCGACGATCTCTGCCACGGCCGGCGATGCTAACCACGTCCCCCGTGCTCGACCGCGGGAATCTCTGTGCCACAGGCCATCGCAACGTTCACGTGAACGGTAAGATCGGGGTTGATGTCCCGAAGCGTCGCCGATGCAACGACTCCGCCGGGACCCACATCGAAGGTTGTGGCGACGGCCCAAGACAAGGACCGTTACAAGTGGATCGCTCTCACCAATACGACGATCGGGATCCTGCTGGCGACCATCGATTCGTCGATCATGCTCATCTCTCTTCCGGACATCTTTCGGGGCATCAATATCGATCCGCTGGTTCCGGGGAACAGCTTCTATCTGCTGTGGATGATCCTGAGCTTCTTGATCGTGAGCAGTGTGCTGGTGGTCAGTTTCGGCAGGCTGGGCGACATGTACGGCCGGGTGAAGATGTACAACCTCGGCTTCGCCATCTACACGTTCTTCTCCCTCGTGCTCACCGTCACGTGGCTGTCGGGACCGGCAGGGGCGATCTGGCTGGTCGTGTTCCGGGTTTTCCAGGGTGTGGGAGCGGCCTTCCTGATAGCCAACTCCTCAGCCATCCTCACTGACGCCTTCCCCGAGAACCAGCGCGGGATGGCGCTCGGTATCAATCAGGTCGCAGGAATCAGCGGAGTGTTCATCGGCCTCGTTCTCGGAGGATTGCTGGGGCCCATCCAGTGGAGGCTCATTTTCTTGGTCTCGGTGCCGATCGGGCTGTTGGGGACGGTCTGGGCATACAAGAGCCTCCGCGAGATCCCGCGCCGGACGAAGGCCAAGCTCGACTGGCCGGGCAACATCACCTTCGCGCTCGGCGTGATCGCCATCATGGTCGGGATCACCTACGGGATTCAGCCCTACGGGCACAGCAACATGGGGTGGACGAGTCCGTTCGTGATCGGCTGTTTGGCCGGGGGAGTGGCGTGCTTGGCCGGCTTCGCGATCATCGAGACGAACGTGTCCGATCCCATGTTCCGGTTGAAGCTGTTCCGGATACGCGCTTTCACCGCAGGGAGCCTGTCGAGCTTTCTGGCCGGGATCGGGCGCGGAGGCCTGATGGTCATGTTGATCATCTGGCTACAGGGGATATGGCTGCCCCTGCACGGCTTCGCCTTCACCAATACGCCTCTTTGGGCCGGCATCTACATGATGCCGTTGACCGGGGGCTTCCTGCTCGCGGGCCCGATCTCGGGAATCCTTTCCGATCGCTACGGATCCAGGCCGTTCGCCACAGGAGGGATGATCGCCGCGTCGGCGTCGTTTCTTTTGCTGGACTTCTTGCCGGTCAACTTCTCGTATCCGGTCTTCGCACTGATCATCTTCATGAACGGGCTGGCGATGGGGGCGTTCGCCGCCCCGAACCGGGCCGGGGTCATGAACAGCCTTCCGGCCGAACACCGCGGAGTGGGTTCAGGGATGAACTCGACGTTCCAGAACTCCGCGCAGGTCTTCTCCATCGGGATCTTCTTCACACTGATGATCGTCGGGCTGTCGGGAACTCTTCCCGCGACCATGTACCACGGGCTCGTCACTCACGGGGTCCCTGCCGCCGCGGCACTCCGCGTTTCCCATCTACCGCCTGTCTCCATCCTTTTCGCCGCATTCTTGGGCTACAACCCCATGCAGCACCTGCTCGGGTCGTCGGTTCTCTCGCATCTGCCCAAAGCGAACGCCGCCACCATCACCGGCCGGGGATTCTTTCCCTCTTTGATCGAGGCGCCTTTCAGAAACGGGCTCCACGAGGCCCTGATATTCGCAGTCATCGCCTGCATGGTCGCGGCCTGGGCATCGTGGCTGAGAGGCGGCAAGTACGTGTACCAGCCGGATACGGCCAAGGGTTAGGACCTCTTCTGGGCTGAATCTCGGCGGGGTGACCACATCTCGGCCCCAGGTGGCGGACCGGACGGTCCTGCACCTGGTAAACGGGTGCGATGGAGGAGGCCCCGCCATCACTGTCGCTCAACCGTTGGACCTCGGTCCCGGTGCTTGCGATCGCGTGGATCTCCTTTGCGTCCGGCGTGGGCCAGTTCGGGGTGGTGGCAGCCCTCGGCGACGTAGCCAAATCGTTCGGCCACATCGCAAGCGGTGCCACGATCGCCAACCAGGCCGGCCTTTCAGGCTCGTCGCTCGGTCTCGGCCTGGCCATAATCCGCCTGGCCTCGCTCGGCGCGCTTCCCCTGGCGGCCATCGCGGACCGCCTGGGGAGGCGCATCGTCTTGCTGGCGATCACCACGGTCGGTCTCACCATCACGCTCATCGCCGCGGCCAGCCCGGGCTACTGGTGGTTCGTCGTCATATTCGCCACGGGCCGGCCGATGCTGAGCGCGGCCAACTCGCTGTGCTCGGTGCTGGCGGCAGAAGAGACGTCATCCAAGGACCGGGCGAAAGCCATGGCCGCGGTGGCCGCGGCTTACGGCGTGGGTGCGGGCGTCACCGCGATAATCCACAGCCTGGCCGGTTCGACCCTCGGGTTCCGCGGGATCTGCCTTCTCGCGGCGGTCCCCCTGGCCACGCTGCCCTTCGCAGCACGAAAGCTGAAGGAGCCCGTCCGCTTCATCGGGGTGGCTCAGGCCAGAGCGAAACGTCAATCTGCGGGCAAGCAAAAGACGAGCGTGATCCTCGCCGCGATGAGGCCGCCGTACCGCAGCCGCATGCTGATCGTGGCGCTGCTCGCCTTCTTCCTGTCAGTGGTCACAGGTCCGGCGAACACGTTCGTGTTCCTGTACGCACAGAACATCCTTCATGTGGCCGGGACCGTCACCGCGTTGATGGTCGTCTGTGCCGGAGCTACAGGGCTACTCGGCCTTTTTGCCGGACGCTGGTCGGCCGACCACTTCGGCAGGCGAAAGACGGCCTCGTTCATGATGATGCTCCTGGCGGTCACCCAGGTCGTCACCTACAGCGGCTCTAAGACCGGCATGTTCGCCGGTTATGTCATCGGGGTGGGGATCGCCGCGACCTTCGCTCCCGCCGCCGGTGCGCTTGCCAACGAGCTGTTCCCGACCGAGGTGAGAGCGTCTGTGGGCGGTTGGAACGTGGCGGCCGGTGTCCTCGGCGCCGCGGTCGGATTGCTCGTCTTCGGACTGATCGCCGACATCGGAAACCGGTTCGGGGTGGCTGCGGCGGTCACCTTCTTACCAAGCGTTCTAATCGCATTGGTCTTCTTCGCTCTACCGGAGACCAATGGCAAAGAACCCGAGGAGATCTGGCCGGCAACTCCCTAACCGACAGTTACACCGGACCGTCGCGTCACGAGCTTGCGACCGGCGGTCACACGTACAACTCGTTGAAGGACTCGCCTCCGTCTTTGAGCTTTCCGGTGTTCACCTCGACCCGCCCGTTGTACGTCATGTTGAAGTTCTCACCTGATTGAAACGCCTCGCCATTCAGTGTCGCGTTGGTGAACGAGACCTTGGAAAAGGGTAGGACCTGGGTTGGGCCGCAGAACTGGCCTGGATTCGGTCTGGAATCCACGAAGAGATTGTGGGTGTAGTCGATGGCGCACGATCCCGTGTACAGGTTGCCGCCATTCGAACCAGCATCGAACGAAAGACAGCTCGTCGACATGTTGCTCGTGGTGTCATCTACCGAGGCCCCTATGTCTGAGTCCGGTAGCGCACCCACGTCTTCGGACAGAGTTACAGAATCGCCGTAGGCCACATCAACAGGACACGTACTGCAGCCCGAATAACTGGTGCAAGCGATGCCCTCTGCGACGTACGTTTCCTCACCCAGGTGGCACTGGCCGACGACTTGCGCCCAGCTGTCCCCACCTTCTGCCGTCAGTTCCTGAAAAAGGAAGAAGTACTGCCTTTCCTTCCGATTCGAGTTCCTCACACAATAAATCTTAGGGACGTTGACAGTCACCGAAGCCGACTCTGTCGTGGTCTGTTGTGCGGATATCTCATAACCGGCGAATTGCGGGTCCCCGGGGCCCGATGATGCCGCTGCCGGTCTTACATTCACGACCAACAATCCGATCGCCACCGTGACCGCAACGAGAACAACAATGGCCACTTTGCTATGCCCTCTGGGAGTGCTGCCCTGGCTCATGTCGAGCTCCTTCCCCTCGCAGGCCCGTCTGGGTCTGGTTCCCCGGAGGCATTATCGCCCCGTTTCGCCGCGGCTGCTCAGGTGGACCGGTCAGCCCTTGATCGCGCCTGCGGTCAAGCCGCGTACCAGCTGTCGCTGGAAGACCAGCAGTAGAAAGAAGATCGGAAGGGAGGCGAGCAGCGTGCCCGCGAATATGACGTTGATCTGGTCCACGCTCAGAGAGTTCAACTGTCGCAAGCCGATCTGCACGGTCCTGACGCTGTTGGTATCGGTCACGATCAGCGGCCACAGGTATTGATTCCACGCTCCGAGAAAGGCATAGAGCAAGAACGCTCCGATCATGGGTCGGTTTATCGGTATCACCACCCGCGTGAGGAACCTGAGGTGCCCGTAGCCGTCGAGCTGGGCCGCGTCGAACAGGTCGTGGGGGAGTTGCATGAAAGCCTGGCGGAACAGAAAGACGCCGAGGCCGCTCGCCACAAACGGCACGATCAGGGCGGGGAACGAGTTGAACCATCCGAGCGAGACGATGGTCTGACGGTTGGGCACGATGATCACCTCCATCGGCACCATCAACGTGGCCAGACAAAGCACGAAGATCACGCGCCTCAACGGGAACCGGATGAAGGCGAACGCATAGCCGGCGAGCACCGAGGTGATGACCTCGCAGACGCTGATGGCGACCGACACGATGACGCTGTTTCTGAGGTAGACGTCCATGCTGGCGGCCGACCACGCCTGTGAGAACGAGGACCACACGGGGTGTAGGGGAAACAAGACGGGCGGGCGGTGAGCGATCTGAGCGGGCGTGAGAAGAGCGTTCACGACCGTGATGTAGATGGGGAAGGCGACGATCACCGCCATGATCACCAGGAGCACGTAACGCGCCGCGCGTCCGGCGAACCAGCTGCCACCGTGCCTCGGCCGTCTCGCCGGCGGTGCCTTCCTGATCACAGGAGCGTTGATCACGCTCGCGTCAGCGGGCATAGAAGACCCGCCGCTCGACGAACCGGAATTGGACGGCCGTCAGTACCAACAGGATGACGAACAGGGCCACCGACATCACCGCGGCGAGCCCGTAATTGTTGTTCACGAACGCCGCTTCGTAGATGTAATAGATGAGGACCAGAGTGTGGTTGTTCGGTCCGCCCTGGGTCAGAAGGTCGATCTGACCGAATGCCTGAAACGATCCGATAACCCCGACCACAGATGCGAAAAAGAGCGTGGGGGACAGAAGCGGCAACGTCACCCTCCTGAAGCTCATCCACGTCGATGCGCCGTCGACCCTGGCCGCTTCGAGTAGATCCTCGGGAATCGAGGCCAGAGCGGCGCTCATCAATATGAAGATGAAGCCGATGTTCTGCCAGATGGACACGACCGCGATGACCGGTAGCGCCCACGTGGGGTTCTCGAGGACACCGTTTCCGCCGCGGATCCCGAGCCAGTAGCTGAGTAGCCCCACGATCGGGTTCAACAAGGTGAAGAAGATCACCGACGCCACTGCTGTCGACGTGGCCACGGTGGACGAGTAGATGGTCCTGAAGATCCGGATCCCGGCGATCCTCTGGTTGGCGAGTGTGGCAAGCGCCGTTCCGAGCACGATTCCGAAAGGAACCGTCAGCAGTACGAAGACCACGGTCCTCCACAGGCTGCTCAAAAAGAGCGAGGACGACAGCACGGACTTGTACTGCGAGAACCCCACGTAATGGGAGGGAAGGTTGGGAAAAGGTGGCGTCTGATAAAAACCGAGCCACACCGCGCGCACGAGCGGGTAGAAGACGAAGACTCCGAAGATCAGTAGCGCGGGGGTGACGAAGGCCAACCCGGTCAGGGACTGGCGCACAGAACGGCGGGTACGCCGCCGTCGCTTCGCTGCAGGCCGCCCCGAAGTGTCCTCCGCTACGGGCTTCGCTTCGTGCCTGTGCACGTCAGGCGCTCACTCTTTCGCCTTTGAGTGGCTCGAACAGATGTAGATCGCCAACCGCCGCGATCCGTACCGCGTCTCCGGTTCTGTAGATCGATGTGTCTCCGTCGTCGAGACGGACAGCCACGAGCTGACCACCGAGAAGCCTGCACGCCGCGTGGTGCTCGCGCCCGAAGGACTCGACCAGGCTCACTTTTGCGTCGACCGTTCCCTGTGGCGAGATGCGAAGCGCGTCGGGTCTCGCACCCAAAAGGGCCTCTCCGATGCCGAGCCGGCGAGCGGCTACTGCGAGCGGCGTGGGGAGCTCGAACGAGCCCCCACGTACCTGCGCGGTCATCGAACCCCCCTGATCCGAAAGACGGGCCGCGATGATGTTCATTGGTGGAAAGCCGATGAACCCCGCCACGAAGGCATTGGCGGGTAGGTCGTGCACCTGCTGCGGTGTGTCCAGCTGCTGGAGCACTCCGTCACTCATGATCGCGATGCGATCGCCCATCGTCATCGCTTCGGTCTGGTCGTGGGTGACATACATGAGGGTGATCCCGAGCCGGGCGTGCAACTCCACGAGCTCGGCGCGCATCTCGAGGCGGAGTTGGGCGTCCAGATTGGAAAGCGGCTCGTCCATCAGAAAGACCCGCGGCCGCCTTACGATCGCCCGCCCGAGCGCCACCCTCTGGCGCTGTCCACCGGAAAGCTGCCCTGGTTTGCGGTCCAGCATCTGGTCGAGCTGGAGACTCCGGGCCACGTCGTTCACCAGCCGGTCACGGGTCTCGGCGTCCACATGACGCGCCCGTAGGGGGAACTCGATGTTCTTCCTCACTGTCATGTGGGGATAGAGCGCGTAGCTCTGGAACACCATGGCGACGTCACGCTGTGACGGGTCGACGTCGTTCACGACCTGGCCGCCGATGGTGATCGACCCTTGGGTGGGGTCCTCCAGGCCCGCTACGAGTCTCAGAACCGTGGACTTCCCGCAGCCGGAGGGGCCGAGCAGGACGAGCAACTCCCCGGCGTGCACTTCGAGCGAGAGCGAATTGACCGCCACCACGTCACCGAAGCGCTTGGTAACCTCGACCAGTCCTACGGACGTGGCGTCGAGGCGCGAAAGCACCGATGTTCCGGAGTCGCCCGGACCGGAGTCGCCCGGAACCTCGGAGCTCGGTTCGGACTCGAACGCTGATGTGGGAGCCGTCACGGGACCGGAGTCCTACTAGAGGCGGCCGTTGTAGCTCGAGATGTCCGAGTTCGCGGTGCTCACGGCGCTCGCAAGGGCACTCGTCGCATGCGTCCCGTCTGAGATCGCGGTCAGAGCGTCCTGGATCGCATTGTCGATCTCGGACTGAACACCGCAGACCGGGCCCGCGGCGGCGGCAGACACCGGGCTCGCAAGGATCTGGTCGTATGCGACTTTGAATTGCGGAATCTGGTTCCACCTGTTGACCAGAACAGGTTCTGTGATCGAGCTCTTGCGAACAGGTATGTACCCCGATGCCGCCGCCCACGTGGCCTGTTGCGCCGGTTCGAGCAGGTACTTGATGTACTTCCACGAAGCGTCCTGCTGCTCGGGCGAGGACTTGCTCACCATGTACAGAGCCGCACCGCCGATGAACACTCCGCCTGTCGCTATAGGTCCCGGCATCGGTCCGACGCCGAGCTTCACGTCGGGATACGAGTTCAACAGGCTCACCACTGTGCCCAGGGCAGCGGACGTTTCGAGGGTCATTGGAGCAATGCGGTTGGTTATCGCGAACAGGTTGTCGTACGTGGTCGCAGATGTCGGTTGTGCCAGACGGGACGAGTAGAGCTGCTCGTAATAGGACGCCAGGGTCTGGCCCTCCGACCCGCCGAACACGACGGAAGTGGCTCGCCCGGTTCTCCCGTTCCCGTTGTTCAACAGGGGCTGTCCGTCCATGGCCAGCCACTCCTCGAACGTCGAAGGCGACAGCTTGAGGCTCATCCCGTACTTCGCGGGCCCGTGATCGCTCACGATCTTCTGGCACGCGTCCGACAGCTCGGTGAGAGTCGTCGGGGGGCTGGAGGGATCGAGGCCGGCTGAGGTGAACGCGTCCTGATCGAAGTACAGGACCTGGCTCGATATGTTGAAGGGCATGCCCCACAAGGTCCCGTCCACCTTGTAGTAGTTGACGGCGGACGGCAGAAAGTCGGTCAGGCTGTAGTAGTCGGCCTCCACCGCCGACTGGGCCGGGACCACGCTCTGGCTGTCGATCATGAGCTGCAGATCGGCCGACTCCATCTGGACCAGGTCGGGCAACGTTCCACCGGAGAGAGCGGCCGTGTAGAGCGTCAACGTGTCCGTGTAGCTGTTCTGGTTCACAAGGGTGACCACCACGTCCTTCTGCGAAGAGTTGAAGGCGTTGGTCATGCTCTGAAGCGATGTCAGGTTGGCGCTCTGCATCGAGTGCCACAAGGTGATGGGGATCGGCTTGCTCGGCGCCCTCTTGAGCGCCCCGATGGGAAACGATGATCCCTTCGACGTGGTCGTGGTCGTCTTCGATCCCGAATTTCCCGACGTCGAACAGGCCCCGAGCACGGCGGCGCTCACTGCACCTCCACCCAAAGCCAAGAAACGACGACGGTCCATGGGTGCTCCCTTCATCTCGAACTAGGCGCCCGCCAGAGGCTACGACGTGGAGGTCGCCAAACCGGTGAGGGTCTGGAGAACCGTCGGATCAGGCCACCACGCCCGACTCCCTCAACGCCTGAACCTCGGTGATGTCCAGTCCCAGCTCACGGAGTACTTCGTCGGTGTGCTGGCCCAATAGCGGTGGGGGATCCTCAACGACGGACCGGTGGCCGTCACGCCTGATGGGCATCCCCACCAGGCGGACCTTTCCGGCTTCAGGGTGATCCGACTCGCCCATCAGACCGAGAACGGCCAGTTGCTCGTCTTCGACCAGGTCGGCCACGCTGCGTACCGGGCTGCACGGCACCGATCTCGCACTCAACAGCTCGTACCATTCCGTTGCATTCCGACGGGACAGGAGCTTCGTGATGATCTCCCTGAGTGCGTCACGGTTGGCCACCCGCATGGGGTTCGTAATGAAGCGCTCGTCGTTCGCCAACTCAGCGTCACCGAGAACAGATACGAACGTGGCAAAAAGCCGATCGTTCGCCGCTGCGACCATCAGACCACCACTATCTGTATCGAAGACCTCGTAAGGGGCGATGAACGGGGCGGTGGTTCCCTGCCGGCGGGGCACCACCCCCGATCCCAGATACCCGGCGATTGAATACGACAGCCACCACGTGGCCGTCTCGTAGAGGCTGGCCTCGACTCGCTGACCGACGCCCGTAGTGCTCCTCGCCATCAGCGCGGCGAGGATCCCGATGCCGGCCCACAGTCCGGTTCCGAGATCGATGGCGCCGATACCGAGTCTGACCGGTGGGCCGTCGGCTTCGCCGGTGACGCTCATGATCCCGGAGAAGGCCTGGAGCACCGGGTCGTATCCGGGAGCTCCCGCCAGTGGGCCAACTGCTCCGAATGCAGATACCGAGCAGTAGACGAGGCGTGGGTTGAGGTCCTTCAGCTCTTCGTACCCGAGGCCACGCTTGTCCAGGGATCCGGGCTTGAAACTGTCGACCAGGACATCCGCAGACAAGGCGAGCCGCCGGACGAGCGCGGAGCCCTCCGTGCGGTCCAGATCGACCGCCACGCTCCGCTTGTTCCGGTTGGCGGCGAGGAAGGTGGCGCTTACCCCGTTCCAAAGTGGGGGAGCCCACACTCGCGTGTCGTCCCCGATGCCAGGCTGCTCGATCTTCACGACGTCCGCGCCTAAGTCCGCAAGCATCATGGTGCAGTAAGGGCCCGCCAAATTGCGCGTCAGGTCGAGCACGCGCAAACCGCCCAGAACTCGTTGCATGACCTCTATTTCAAGCTGATTCTGAGTTACCGGTCGAATCTCGCGTCATCACGGTCACCTCGGGCCGCCTGTGCTCGACCATGGCGTACATGTCCAGAGCCTTCATGTCGGCCGCGGTGAGAGGAGGCTGCACCAGGCCTCGCGGCCACAGCCGTCTGGCCCGCACCACGTTGACCTCGGCGCAATACACGACCACCTCCGCGGCGAGGTATATCCACCACAGAAGGCCGAGCACGATGGCGAAGAAGCCGTAAACCTGGCTCATGTGCCGCAATTCATGGTCCATCAAAAAAACGCCCAGCGACTGCAGGATCGCCCATATGACTCCCGCGGCGATCGATCCCCGCAGCAGGTTCGCCCACGGGATCATCTTGGGGGTGAGTATCCGAAAGACGATAACGAACAGGACCACGTCGACGAGGACGCTCAGGACACCGCCGCCTATGCGGAACAACAGGCCCTGCTTCCCACTGAATGTGGCGACACCGGCCAGCGTCGAAGAGACGATCAGGAACACTCCACCCACGGAGAACAACAGTCCGGAACGCCCCAGGCGTGGGAGGAACCCGGGACGTTCCATCTTCGGAATGTTCCACACCTGGGCCATCGCGTATTGAGCGCCCTGCGACACGCCGGTGGCGCCCCATAGAAGACCGAGGATCCCGATGGTCAAGCTGATGGGGCTGTTGCCGTGAAGGCTCGAGATGTTCGCCGCCAGCTTGTCGCCGATCACGGGGAACTGGGTGAGGGCCGAATTCAAGATGCGGCTCTCGAGGTGGCTGTGTGGTGGTGCGATCAGACCGAGCACCGTCACAACCACGAGCAAAAGGGGAAACACAGAAAGGAAGCCGTAATAGGTGAGGAGAGCCGACAGCGAACCGCCGTTGTCGTCGCCATATTTTTTGACAACGCCGTACATAAAGGCGGTGGGCCTGTAACTGCGCTGGAAACTATCCACCCTGCGCATCACCGTTTTGATGGGATTGTCCTTCTTCGCCTCACTTTTTACTGAGCCGTTGGTTTTTGCGGGGTCTGAATTTTCTATATGGGAACTTGCGTTTTGCTCCTGCGAGTCCAGATCCCCGGTCATTTGGCGCGCTCGACCACATCGGCCACGGCCCGTCTCACAGCTGCAGGAATACGTTGCCGGACCTGCTCCACCGGCGCGAACAGATCACCGTGTGCCTTCGCCCTGGCGAGCGTGTCAGGGGCTTCGAATACGAGCTTGGAAGGATCACCACCGTCGGCTACTTCTGTGACCTCGTCCCATTGAAGAGGCGTCGACACAGTGGGCGTGTCCCGTGCACGAAGCGAATAAACCGCCACCGTCGTCTTCGACCGGTCGTTCTGACTCCAGTCGATGAACACCTTCGCCTTGCGCAGTTGTGTGTTCATCCTCGAGACGACCAATTCCGGATGCTCGGACTCGAGAATGAGCGCCAGTGCATGCGACAGGGTCTTCGTAACTTCGAAGTCGACTCCCGCGGTGTTGAGGGGCACGTAGATCTGCAGCCCCTTCGAACCCGATGTCTTCGGCACCGATTCGAGGTCCATGTCTTCGAGCTTTTCGCGCAGCCACACCGCCACCTGGGCGCACTCTCCGACCGCAGCCGGGGCACCGGGGTCGAGGTCGAACACCATGGCTGTGGGGCGGTCATCGACCTTGGCCTTTGCGAGCGAAGGGTGCAGCTCGATGGCGGCGAGGTTCCCCAGCCACGCGAGCGTGCGGGCGTCTGTGGCGTCGACGGCCCGAATGGGGTCGTCTTTGCTCGATGGCTTCCATGACACGACCTGTACCCAGTCGGGAGCGTGACTCGGGCAACGTTTCTCGAAGAAGTACTTCTCAGCGACTCCGTTCGGGTATCGCTTGAGGGTGAGGGCCCTCCCATCCAGGTGGGGAAGCATGTAGGGGGCGATCTCCGCGTAGTAGCGGATGACGTCACCCTTGGTGAACCCGGTCTGCGGATACATCACCTTTTCCAAGTTCGAAAAGGTGACATCCTCCTCGAATTCCGCCAGAGCGTCCGCGCCCTTCACCGGTCGTACCGCATCAGTAGATCCCTGC
>JBAPRR010000317.1:0-2868 GCA_049281195.1 Acidimicrobiales bacterium | reverse complement strand
GATGGAGGTCACGAACGAGATCTGGCCGGTGTCGAGCGACTACTACGGCACCACCGCCTTATCGACGGCGAGCTCCACGCCCGTGTCTCTCACCGACAGCCCATCGGTTACCTGCTTTATCGGGGCGTCGGGGGACTGCCTTCTGACGATCAGCGCCTATATCGGGCTGCCCGTGACCGGCGATGTGACCGGGACCATTTACAGCGTCGTCGACGGCGGGACGCCGGAACAGTTCTGCGCCCTCGGCTTCACCGGTGCTGCGGCACTCTCCGCCGACTTCTCGCGCACGGCGTTACAAAGACTTTGAAGGCGCTCTCACCCCTAACGAAGAGCACACCTTCGCCCTCAAGTTCTCTTCTTCGTCAGGCACCACGACCTTTGGCGGTCTGGCGCTTGTGGTGCAACCGCTGTGAGGGCGCGAAACGGCCACGGTCTGGGAGGGCGAACTCCTTTCGACCGGGGCCGTTCCTGCTCCTTGGAGCGGGAGGATGGTAGCGGATTGTCGAACGACTTAGGCGCGACCCGGATAGTTACGAGGCATTCGATCTAGATGAGCATCGATCGGTGTGTGTGCAACGACGCGGAAGGTGCTCGCGTTCGAGGTGTAGGGGTCAAGTAGAGGTCCCGACAAAGTCAGTGCCCACGTGTCGTTTGCACCGTCAGGCGTTGTCCGCGTCTCTACGCTGATCTGGTAAGGGTGGTCGCCTCCATCGATCCACTCGCGCAGCGTGGGCCCGACCAGACCTCTATCTCCTGAGTGTCGCCCGGTCCGAGGGTGTACTCGGCTTGCGGCGTGTCGATAGCGATCTTCGTCGGTATCCCAAATCCCATCTCGTCGAGTGGGTAGACGCGAATGGCGCCGGATACGGACATCTGTGCCGATACGGAGCCCTCGTTTCGGATCGTCAGGTGCGCTCCAATGAGAATCCGGACGTCATCGTTGCCCGGAGACTCAAAGGTTCGGCCCGGGTCGGCGACCGGTGGGTGGTGGCGACCAGAGTCGCCCAGAGGAACCAGGTTCCAGCGCTCGCGCTGAGGCTCGGGTTTCTCGACGAAAACTGCAGGGGCCTGGCTGTCCAGGCGCGCTTTCCGGACCTCTTCAACGGACTGCTTCGCACTGTTCTTTGAACCGTGAGCGCTCCAAGCTGCCCAGCCTGAGAACACAGCTGCTACGGCGGCGATGACGATCGCGGCGAAGTCCATATCAACGGGAATGTAGCGACGAACGTCAACCTTCACCAGATCGTCGTCAGAGGCGCGTGTCGCTTCGGCGTTAGAGACGCGAAAAGACCCGGCCTCTAACTACCTCCGGCCGGGTCGAATCGCTGAGTTTACGACGTGGTTGTGACGGCTACGAAGCGCGACTCATGATCCAGGCTCTCGAGCGTCTCAATGCAGCGGCGCTCGAGCAGTTCGATCAGGCGATGTTCATGCTGCTACCCCGCACAGGGAAGAAGATCGAAACCTTGCTTCCACACGCGATGAAGTTCGCGACCGATATGGCGAGGCCCCTTCTCGAGAAGATCGACACGGTCCACTACACCCAACAGTCACGCTTGCTGAAGGTTGCGGAAGACTATGCAACGCGGCTGCTCCGGCCGAAGTATGAGAGCGAGCAAGCTGACGAGATCGCACGTCGCTTGGTGAACCATTATCCGGAGCATGGGTTTGTGATTGACCGGAACGAGGCCGCAACATTCTTAGAAATTGAGAACCCGGAACCAAATGTCCAAGCAGCGATTGACGAGATCGAGGAGTTTCTGATGTCCGACCGTCTTAATGCCATCGGTCGACTAGTAGAGAGAGGCAACGCCAGTGCGTAGCCGCAAGCGCCCTGAAAGCCGCGAAGCCGCAGAGAACGCAATTTTGCTTCGGAAGGGAAGCCGAAAGACCAGCTGGGAAGAGGCCGTACGCCGCTCTGACTCGCGCGTCGGACGATGGGAAGAGGGCAAGAGTGAGCCCGATACAGAACTGAAGCGCCCGTGTACTGCCGCCTCTGAGATCGAACGATAGCTCCTGCTTCCCTTCGTGTCGGGGGCCAACAAATAGTGACGCAACTGGCCGCTTGGCTCAAGCGGTGGTGCCCCGAGTCAGTTCGCCTTCACGCTGGGCGCGGCGGCCATTTCCCCCTCTAAGAAAAGTTTCGCCGGGCGGCGTGCGAGACTGGACGGATGCGACCTCTGATCCTCCAACCCCAGCCGGGACGGACCCGGCGCGGGATCTGGAGGAACAATGGCGAACTTCAAGAAGCGCCGCCACAATGGGAGACACGCCTCGCCCAGTTCTAGGCCCTGGAAGTTCACGGGCCAGCCGCCCGATTACAAGTTTCGGATGAGCGAGTTGCGCCGGCTTGGTGGCCGCAAGAGTCGGCTCCGGCGCAGAGACGTCGACTGGTCGTTTCGCGAGGACTAGCTCGCCAGCTCTGCAGCTCTAGCCAGCTTGGACCGCTCGATCAGTTCTGACGGCCGGTCGACGCCATGCCGGGCCCGGTACTTGTAGCAGGGCAGGCAACGGTCGCCGGCGTAGATAGGACCGCTACAACCGGACGTGACGCAGCTGGCGGGTCGCTCGGAACGAGGGGGACGTTTCGCACGTAGAGCTCGCCGCTCTCGGGCGTTCGGGTTGCCCCAGACGCCGATGTCTTCGGTCAGTTCGACTGACAGGGCGAGCTCGAGGCATTCGCTCTGGACAGGGCATTGGGCGCACAATGACTTCGCCGGGGCCGAGCTCTCACCCCGAGTCGGAAAGAAGACCTCCGAGGGCGCTCCACGACATGCCGCGTCGTCCATCCACGCCGGCCGGCGCAGGAGCTCGGCGAGGACTTGCTCAGGGTCCGGTCCGTCGCAGGTTTGCATCATCCACTTGACG
>JBAPRR010000316.1:0-4923 GCA_049281195.1 Acidimicrobiales bacterium | reverse complement strand
GGTCAAGTGTCATCACAACCGAACCGCTTCCGCTGCCGGCGGCGCGATTCAATACAGATGACAGCCCCAGGTTCATGTCCATCTGTCGCAACAGGCCGCTGCTGTCGAACCACACCTTCTCCGTGATGACCGGAGGATTCTTCTCCTCGGAGTTGAATACCGCGTCCGCACTGGAATCGCCGAGCTTTGCTTCCTCGGCCTTGATGGATTTGATCTCGGCAGCGGCACTTGGAGTCACTGCGTAGCCGGTAACGCTCACTCCGTCGATCGTCGACTTTCCGAGAGAGGTGACCTTGCTTCCGTTCCCGGCGATGAACTTGAGACTCGAGATGTTGAACGAAGAGGATCCCTGCATGCTGTCGGCCAGCGGCAGTGCGATCCATTGTTTGCCTCCGGTCAGACGGGAGAGATTCTGGCCATTCACGTTGATACTCATGTACATGTTCCCGCCCGAATAAAGCTCGGTCATGTCATAGGACTCTCCCGAAACCTTGTAGGACATGGTGGCCGAAGTGACCCCGGACTGAAAATCGAACTCTCCGGTTCCGTAGATCGGTATCGACTGTCCGTCGACGGCGATGTTTCCACTGATCTGACCGTCAGCAGTGCGCTCCGCCATCGTTTTGGTAGCGCCCTGCTGAACGAACGCAAGCAGCTGGCTCTGACCTCCACCGAGCCCTGAATCCGCGGTCGACTTTCCGTTTCCGTTGCCGCTGAAGGCTGCCACCAGGCCGACCACAAGCGCGATGACAAGCACCGCGGCCGACGCCACCCACCAGAGCGTTTTCTTCGGGGTGGAGGGGAGCTTCGCGGTAGACGGTGGTGCCCACTCGGGTCCAGGTTGAGGTTCGACCGTGGGTACGGTTGCCGAGGCCTCGATCCCCGACCCCGCGTTGGCACCGGTCCATGCCTCGGGCGTGGTGTGACTTTGGTCTGTCTCCCTCGGAGTTTCCGGTTGGTCAGTCGATCCGAAAAACTCCGAGCCCCCTCCGGACTCGGGCACCATGTACAGAACCTCCCGTTCTTCACGCGGACGCTGGCCGCCGCCTGCGATTTCCTCTTTTACTACCCACTTCGACACCCATGACGACTGCTCGGAATTAGTCATCGCCCGATTCAGCAATTTCCTGCAGCGCTTCTGTCACAATCACGTTCTGTTCATGCGCGACAGGCCCGTTTTTGTATTCAAATAGAATGATAATGCTTCAGGGTGTTTATCTGAGATCGTAGGAAGAGAGGTCCGGGGTCTTCATCACTTCGCGGAATCGAGCGAAAGACCACGGCCAAACGGCGGGGATGCCCCTGTCGTCGAGGTACCAGCTTCTGCAGCCGGTCACCCACACCGTTTGCTTCGAGGCCTCCTCCCTGGCCACCTCGAATTCCGCCAGGGCATCGGACGTCGCACAAATCTCGGCCGCGCGGTCGGACCTGATGCGGTCGATCAGCTGGAGGATGTAGCCGAGCTGCAGCTCCGCCACCTCGATCAGCGAGAAGTTGCCAACAGGTCCGTTCGGACCGTTGATCATGAACAGGTTCGGGAATTCCGGGATCGAGATCGAAAGGTATGCGACGGGACGCGGCGTCCATGCCTCTTCCAGCGTGACGCCGTTGCGCCCGATGATCTCCATGGGCCGCATGAATGCATCGACGTGGAACCCGGTGGCGAGGACCAGCACATCGAGCTCGTGAAGTCGACCATCTTTGGTCACGACGCCTCTTTTTTCGACGTGGTCGATGGCGTCCGTCACGAGCTCAGCATTGGGATGCTGTATGGCTTCGTAGAAGTTGGGCGAGATCACCAGACGCTTGCACGCCGGTCGGTAATCCGGGCGCAGCTTTTCGCGAAGGTCCGGATCGCCGACCCTGCTCTCCAGATTGGCGATGCACACCTGCTCCAAAAGTTTCATCTCGTCTGAGTCTGAATCGACGACTGCGGTGGCAAAGATGTCGAAGAACTCGGACTGCTGCCGGCGGAGATCGGTGAGTGAATCGGGTTGCGCCCTGAATGAAGTGATCTCGTCTTCGGAATAAGGCGGGTTCTCTACCGACATCACCCACTGAGCAGTGCGCTGGAACAGCGACAGGTGCGCGACGTCCTGGACAATCGCAGAAGTGATCTGCACCGCAGTCGAACCGGTCCCGATGATCCCGACCCTCGCTCCTTCGAGCTTGGCTTCGTGATCCCACAATGCGCTGTGGAACGTCGGTCCTTCGAATGTGTCGAGCCCTTCGATGTCGGGATACTTCGGATGATGAAGGACCCCCGTCGCGGCGATCACGACGTCCGCCTCGTCGGTGTGGCCGCTGGCGGTGGTGATGTGCCACTTGCCTTCTGAGTACCGACAGCTCGTGACCGCATCGTTGAAGCGCGTCCGATCGAGGATCCCCTGGCGCTCTGCTATGTCTTCGAGGTACTTCCGGATCTGGTTACCCGGTGCGAAATGATGACTCCATTCCGCAGATGGCTCGAACGAGAATGAGTACAGGTGCGAAGGAACATCGCACGAGAGTCCCGGATACGTGTTCTCCCTCCAGGTACCTCCGACGCCATCACCCTTCTCGTAAACGGTGAAGTCGGTGATCCCGCTCGCCGGAAGCTTCATCGCGCTCAAGATCCCGGCCATCCCGGCCCCGATCACTGCACACCTGAGATCTCTGCTCACGTGAGTAAGTTAAGCCCGCCATGCCATCCTCATCGAAGCGTTCGTTCGTGGTGACGGGTTCAGCCTCCGGGATGGGTGCCGCCACCGTCTCGCAGCTACGAAGCGAAGGCCACAGGGTCATCGGGGTCGATCTGCATGACGCCGAGGTAGTGGCCGACCTTTCGACCGCGGAAGGAAGATCCGAGGCCATCGGAGCGATCCGTGAATCCGCTGAAGCGATCGACGGCATAGCCACCTGGGCCGGAGTGGCCGGACTGACCGACGTGCCGGGCAGCCTTCTCGCTTCGGTCAACTTCTTCGCAACGGTGGAGCTGCTCGAGGGCCTCCACGACCAGCTCGCAGCTGCAGAAGCGCCGGCCGCGGTGGCGATCAGCTCGAATTCCACGACCTGCCAGCCTGGCGTTCCCATGTCCCTTGTGGAGCAACTCCTGGGCGGCGACGAAGCCTCGAGCAGGGCGCTTGCAGACGAGGTGGGATCGCTCGGGACCTATCCGGCTACCAAGCTGGCCTTGGCCCGGTGGGTGAGGCGCAACGCTCCCACCGAACGTTGGGCGGGCTGCGGCATAGCCGTCAACGCCGTTGCCCCCGGAGCAATCGAGACGCCCATGCTCCAAGCGACCAGAGAGGACCCCACCATCGGGCAGTTCATCGACGCGTTCCCCATCCCGGTGGGGAGAAAGGGAACAGCAGAGGAGCTCGCCGGGTTCGTCTGTTTCTTGTTGGGGCCGGGTGCCCGATTCTGCTGCGGATCAGTTTTTTTCGTAGACGGTGGCACCGATGCGCTGATCCGCCCTGACAGCGTCCCTGTCCCGATGTGATCGTTATCGATCTCCGCTCTGCTCCGGATAATTCCTGGGGTTCGACCGGGGATCATTCTTGGAGATACCGGCGGGATCACTACCCCCGCGAGGTCGGTGTGGTTCTCAGAACCACGGCAAGCGGTACGAGGACAGCGCTGCTCCTCGCAATGGAGTGATCTCCGGAGCCATACCGCAGGGTGCTGGCGGGGACCTTTTGGGGCTGGCAAGGTTCGGCATGCTTCCGGCGGCAACGAGCGCCCTTTCGATCATCCACCACCACATCACTCGTGGGCTGGTCACGATCGTCCTGCTCGCCGTAGTCAGCGCAGCTTCTTACGGAATGGCGGCGGTCCTTCAGCACCGAGCCGCGATACGCGAGCCGGCGCAGCCACTGATGAGCGGGGGACTCTTGAAGGGTCTGGTCCGAAGACCGATGTGGCTGGTCGGGAACGCTCTCGACGGAGTGGGGTACCTGTTTCAGTTCCTCGCCCTGCGCCGAGGCTCTCTCGTCCTCGTAGAACCTCTACTGATCCTCAGTCTGGTGTTCGCTCTGCCGGTCGCGGCGTTGCTCGATCATCGCCGGATCGCGGCGTCTGAGTGGGTTCCGACCGGATTCATCGCAGTCGGTCTCGGAGTCTTCTTGAGGGTGGGCCGCCCCGGGCTCGGCTTTCCCCGTGCGTCGGACCTGGCGTGGCTGGCCCTGTCGGCAGCGATCGCGGTGATATGCCTCGTGCTGATCATGGCCGGACGCAAGGGTCCGAACAGGCGTAGGGCCGTCCTACTGGCTGCAGCATCAGGCGTGGCGTTCGGATACGTGGCGGCGCTGACCGAACGCACCGGACATGTCCTCGACGGCGGGATCGTGCACACCCTCGAGACCTGGGAGCCCTATGCCCTCGCGGTGGGTGGAACCGTCGCACTCCTGCTCACGCAGTCCTCTTACAACGCGGGATCTTTGCGATTGTCGCTCCCGACGATGACGGTGTCCCAACCCTTCATCGCGGTAGGCATCGGCCTGGCGATGTTCGGAGAGAGGATTCACACCCGGGGTTTGGCCCCGCTGTGGGAGATCCTCGGGATCCTCATGGTGGTGGGAGGCGTCTTCGCGATCTCGCGTTCCTCGATGATCGCTCCCGATCCTCAACCCGTCTGAATCAGCTGCCTTCGCCGCCCGTCGCCGTGCACGACCTCGGGTCGAACGCCGCCAGTACCTGATTGTTGGAGGAAGGGGGGTCGATCTGTGACGCTGCTGACGACGGGGGGCTTGTAACCGCTGTGGTGGGAGGAGCAGATGCCGTAGTCGTCGTGGTCGTGGCAGAACCCTTAGGGGTCAGCACCGAAAAGTACGTTCCGGTGATAACCGTGACATCTGCGCCATCTGTGGTCGGGCCCAGGCCCATGACCACGTCTCCGGACATAGATCGGGCGACCTTCTCCGCGGCAGCTTCGTCCTGCGGGTG
>JBAPRR010000315.1:0-19113 GCA_049281195.1 Acidimicrobiales bacterium | reverse complement strand
GCTCTGGGCGCTGGCTCGGCGCTCTTCCCATGTGGAACGTCGAGTGGTCGGCTGCCGAAGTCCGCCGCGCTGCGACAAAGGGAGCCAAGGCGATCGCCTTCACCGAAAATCCCACGAAGATGGGACTTCCCTCTATTCACACCAGGCACTGGGATCCGCTTTGGGAGGCCGTCGACGAGGTGGATCTGCCGATCTGCATCCACATCGGATCCTCGACCCAACTGATAACCAGCTCCCCCGACGCACCGTGGCCGGTCACCCTGGCGCTGAACGGATTGAACGCCATGGTCACTTGCGTGGACTGGATCTACAGCGGGCTTTTCGAACGGTTCCCCGGCCTGACCATGGTGCTGTCCGAAGGTGGAGCGGGATGGGTTCCCTACATCATGGAGAAGGCTGAAAAGCAGTTCGGTATCCACGGTGCGAAGACCGGAACCACCCGGCACCCGAAAGAAGTGTTCCTAGAGCACATCTATGCCTGTGTGGTGACCGACGAATTCGGCCTCGCCAACTACCCGCTCATCGGTGAGGACAACCTGATGTGGGAATCGGACTATCCACACAATGACGGCATGTGGCCGGACAGCAGAACGACTTTGGAGAAGTCATTGGCTGACGTACCGGACCGGGTAGCGAAAAAGATAGGCGGGGAGACGGCGAAGCGCGTCTTCAAGATCGCGGCATAACGCGATTGTGACGAAGGACCGGACGATCTGAGAAGTGGTGTTGATGCACCCGACTGCGGGCAAGCCAGCCGGGGCGGGAGGAGTAGCAGATGGGTTTGCACATAATCGGTTCGGAGCTGGGAGAGGGCTCAAACGTTCTGCAAACGGCTAACGGGAGCATGGTCACCAAGGCGGTCTACGGGGCTGAGTGTTCCTTGATGGTGGCGACCCGTGAGGCCGGCTATCACTCTCGACCTCACCGGCACATGTCAGAACAGATCAACTACGTGGCCGAGGGCGAGATCTGGGTATTCATCGACGACAAGGCCTTCCTGGCCCAGATGGGTGACTTCTACCGGATCCCGGCGAACTCAGTTCATTGGGGTTGGAACCGCGGGGACGGACCTGTCACCACCTTCCAGGCTTTCGCGCCGCCCCTGGATCCATACACGCGCCTGAATTCCCAGGGACTGCTCGAAGATGGAGAGCCGGAGCTCGCGCTCTACCACCTCACGACGAGGATCGACGAGGAGGGCCAGCGCCCCTATCTGGCCTTCGAGGCCAGTTGGTTCGCGTCGCTCGAGGAGGATCAACGCGTGAACGGCAGCGCTGGCGCAAGATAGGCGGCCGAGAGGAGTGAACGACTCATGAACCGCGCCGAAGATGGCAGCCGCGGGGCACCGGCCCGCTCTCATCTGTACCAGCAGCTCGTGAACGAGCTTCGCGATCGCATCGCTCGCGGGGAGTTCCAAAGCGGGATGCTCCTGCCGAGCGAGGGCATGCTTTCCAAGGCACACAATGTGAGCCGGCCCACGGTCAAAAGGGCGCTCGACATCCTGCGCCAGGAAGGAATCATCGACGCCAAACGAGGCTTCGGCTGGTTCGTCGCTGGGACCCTTCTGCGGGAGAAGATCGGTCAGCTCCACACGATCGAAGACAGCGTGTTGGAGATGGGCCTGGTATCGCGCCGAAAGATCCTCGAATTCGCGTTCGAGCCGGCCACCCCTGAGGTGAAAGCGGTCCTGGGCTCGGACATGGTCCTTCGCACCAAGCGGGTGAATCTTGCGAACGAAAAGCCCGTCGCCTGTGTGACCACCTGGTGCCCGGACGACCTGGGCTCCTCCTTGTCGCGCGCCGACGTAGAGGAGCATTCGCTTTACGACCTTCTCCCCATCGAGATCGGTGGCGCGAGACAGGTCATCCGCGCTGTGGCCGCCTCCAAGGAGGACGCCCAACTTCTCGACTTGCGGGTCGGATCACCGTGTCTGGCGAGCGAACGCATCACTTACTCGGTGGATGGAAGGCCTGTGCTGACAGCAGTGGCGATCTTTCCGGGTCACTCGAGCGAGTACGTGGCAGAGCTCACGGGTTCGGGTAGATCCGAGACGAACCCCGGCGTCAGGCTCGTGGACGACGGCGCGATGTCCTCGAACGCGATCACGCTGCTGCACGGTACGCGCGGCTCCGAAGTCGCCATCCCTTAGCCGGACACCCATCGATGTCCGATCAATCGCTTCTTGCCGAGTTGACCGTTCTGGCCACACGCGAGCTCGAGCTTTGTGCAGTCGACGAGACTCAGACTGTTCTCATCGTGTCCACAGTTGATACGCACGCGCTGATGGGGGCGGCCCTGCTGGCTGCTTCTCAGTCGCTGGGCGCGGAATGCGTCGAGGCGGTGCTCCCGGCGGTGGGGGTGGCGTCGGTGGGCGGCGTACCGAGGCGAACCAGCGTTCCGAAGTCGTTGATCAAATGGTGCGCCGACGCGGACCTGCTCGTCGACGTAACCGCTCGAGGCATGTTGCACTCGTCGACCCAAGCGGAGCTGCTGGCGACCGGAACCCGGATACTCAGGGCGCGGGAACCGGTCGATTGCCTGGCCCGCCTATTCCCGACTCCTGAGGTCCGCGCATCGGTCGAGCGGAGCGGACAGATCCTCGGCGACGGTGACAAGGTCAGGATCACCTCCGAGCACGGCACCGACGTGACGCTCGTCACCGGCGACCGGCCCATATCGCTGCAGTACGGCTATTCGGCCGATCGCGGACGTTGGGATCACTGGGGCACCGCCCTTGTCGTGACTGCGCCCTTGGAGAACTCGGCCGTAGGCGATCTGGTGCTTTCGCCCGGTGACGTGATCTTCCTGAGTGCGACTATCGGTAGGTACGTGGCCGAGCCCGTGACACTCCATCTTGCCGGCGGTGCGATCGCATCAGTCGAAGGAGGCGCCGAAAAGGCGTTGATCGAAGAGCTCCTCATTCATAAAGATGACGAGCAGGCCAGGCACACCTCGCATGTCGGCTGGGGATGCGACCCCCGGGCCGACTGGTACGCGTTGGAGCGTTACGCGGGCAAGGGTGGGGGTGGAGCCGATGTCCGCAGCGCCTCGGGCGGCGTGGTCCTGGCGTTCGGAGCGAACACCGATCTTGGTGGAGTGAATTCCACCAGTAGGCATGTCGATCTTGCCCTTCGAGGGTTGTCGGTCGAGGTGGCGGGTGTTCGGCCTGTGGTGGCGGGATCTCTGAACCTCGAGTGAGCGCGCCGGGCGCGCCGGTCGAAGCTCTGGATTCGACGCGATGCGAACTTGTCGGTTTCGCAAGGGCTGACGAGGTCGCGCCGGTGGGTCCACGTCGATATCTTCACGCTGGCCCGCCGATCGACATCGGATTGATTCCTGGACCCATGAGGGGGGCACTTTGTGGAGCCCTGGTCTTCGAAGGTGACGCCGCCGATCTCGATGAGGCGTCGCGCATCGTTGATGCCGGAGATGTCGAGCTGTCGCCGTGTCATTCGGTAGGAGGAGTCGGCGCCATGGCGGGCATCACGTCGCCGTCGATGCCTGTCTGTGTTCTCGAGAGCTCTTCAGGGCAGACGACGTTCTGCGCATTGAACGAAGGCATCGGGAAGGCACTCCGGTTCGGCACGACCGATGAACAGACCCTGAAGCGATTGAGGTGGTTGCGCGATGTTGCCATGCCCGTGCTCGATCGGGGAGTGGGAAAGACGGGCCCGGTCGACGTAACGGCCCTGCAACAAGAGGGGCTACGTCGCGGTGACGAATGCCACAACCGGAATGTCGCTTCCAGCGCCGCTTTACTGCTGCGACTGGTCCGAGGAATCGTCGCAGCCAATTCCGATACCTCGCTGTTGGCGGAGGTTCTCGATTGGGCCACCGGCAATCCTCACTTCTTCCTTCCGTTCTCCATGGCGTCCGCCAAAGGAGTTGCGCTGTCTGCGCAGGGATTCGACGGTGATCCGACCGTTACTGCGATGGCTGGAAACGGAGTGGAGTTCGGAATACAGGTAAGCGGCCTCGGCGAGCGGTGGTTCTGTGCCCCGGCACCTCTTACCGGGGTGAGGTGCTTCGAGGGTTACACGATCGCGGATGCTCAAGCAGCCATGGGCGACTCGTTCATCACAGAGGTAATAGGTCTTGGAGCCTTCTCTTTGTCGGCCGCGCCCGCCATCGGTTCCTTCCTCGGTACTGACAATTCGACTGGACACGCCGTCGTCGAGGAAATGCGCACCATTTGCCGCGCCACGAGCACACGTTTCAACAATCCGTTCGAGGACTTCGCCGGTGCTCCGATCGCCATAGACGTGAGGCGGGTCGTCTCCTCGCGCACCGCCCCCATGGTCAACAACGGCGTGGCCCATCGCCTGGCGGGAATCGGCCAGATCGGAGCGGGGCTCACCAGGCTGCCGCTCGAGCCTTTCGAAAAGGCCCTCGCTTTGTTGGACGCGGGCCACCTCGGGTCTTCAACGGAGCGATGACCGAGGTAGTCGACTACCTCATCCTGCGTTTCCTGTCCTGATTCAGCCGCCGATCTTTTCCCAGTTATCGTCACAAGATGCCGCGCGAGGTGGTGACGGGTTATTGCTGGCCGCAGTCGCTGGTTGCCGGCGAGTTGGTCGGCCTGCACCTGTCATCTTCTGGTGGGCGACCAGTGCGCGTCGAGGTTGCACGGGTGGGCTCGCAGCGGCAGGTCGTGTTCAGGGCTGAAGCGATCGCCGCCGACGAACACGACGTACCCGAAGACGCCTCGTCGAAGGGTGCGGCTGGCCGGCCGCTGTGACGCTGGATGTCGACGCGACGTGGCGGTCCGGCTACTACGAGGTCGTCTTGGAGATCGATGTCGGGGACAAGGTGCGACGCGACTACGCGTTCTTCGTCGTGCGTCCGACCTCTGGAGCGCGCATGGTGCTGGCGCTCGCAACCAATACCTGGCACGCCTACAACGACTTTGGCGGACAGAACCTGTACACCGGCGCCACCCACGTCGCCATTAAGCGGCCGATGTCTCCCGGCTACCTGTACAAGCCCGCCGGCAAGGGACGTCGGGTTACGGGAACGGGCGCACCCGATCCGCAGAATGCCGCGCACGTCGGCTACCTCCAGATCAACCATCTATCCGGCTATGCAGGCTCGGCGGGTTGGCCCGACTGGGAGCTTCCCTTCATCGAGTGGGCCGAACGCCAGGGTTTCGAGATCGGCGTGTGCACGAACGCAGATCTGGAGGAGCATCCCGAGGTGTTGGATGACGCCGGTCTCTATCTATCCGTCGGTCACGACGAGTACTGGACACGCGCCATGCGCGACACGGTTGAAGCATTCATCGCAGGCGGTGGCAATGCGGCGTTCTTCTCGGGCAATACCTCGTTGTGGCAGGTGCGTATCGAGGGTGACGATCACGACGTGATGGTGGGGTACAAGGGGCAGTTCAAGGACGACCCCTTTATGGGGACCGACAGGGAACCAGAGGTCACCACGTTCTGGTCAGACGTGGTAATCGGTCGTCCCGAAAACTTGATGACCGGCGTGAGTTTCACCCGGGGTGGTTACCACCGTATAGGTCGCAATGTGACCTCAGGCCTCGGTGGCTACACCGTCCACCGCTCCGGCCACTGGATCTTCGACAACACCGGGCTGGGTTACGGCGACGTGCTCGGGGCCGGTGCCACAGTCGTCGGCTACGAATGCGACGGATGCGATTTCACCTATCGCGACGGGCTGCCTTACCCGACCGGCGAGGACGGGACTCCGTCGACCTTCGAGATCCTCGGTACGTGCCCGACGCAGCACTTCACACGCGCCAGCGCGCCTCGCCCGCCGAAACCGGGGGAGCCGAGCGAGCTCGAGTACATCGCTTCACGGGTGTTCGGGACGCGTGAACCCGAGGCCTTGGAACGTATCCGCCATGGCCATGCGGTGCTCGGTGCCTACACGAACACCGCCGGCGCCACCGTGGTGACGTCGGGCTCGACCGACTGGGCTCACGGGCTGGAAGGACGAGACCCGCAGATCGAACAGATCACCCGGAACATACTGACCCGATTGGGATAGCCGAACCTTGTTGTCGACGGCGGGACCGGAGGTGTTGCTGTCACGGTTCCCTCCCTTCTTGCGATGTGTGTTCTTGCCAGGCGACCTGCGCGGAGCGGGTGGTATAGGCATGTTCAAGCGCAAGAACAAGTGACCTCTGTTCTATCGGTCCTCTGAACCGAGCACTGATATCGGTCACCTGCACGGTATGGGCGGCCGCTTCGCGCGCTCCGACGACGCCGATCAGAGCGTCGCGGCGTTGTCTGCTGGCGTGGATACGAGCACCAAGCGATCCGTCGAACTCAATTCTGACCCGAAGCCCAGATGCCGTCAGCTCGTCGGCCAGATTCCTTGCGGCTTCGTCCTGGTCGGATCCGACGGGCAGCACGCACATCTGTACTGGAGCAAGCCACAGTGGTAGTCGTCCCTGGTACCGCTCAAGCAGGGCTGCAACGACGCGTTCCATGGCGCCGACGGTCCCGCGGTGGATCATCACGACACGCTGTTGGCTGCCATCCGCTGCGGCATAGGTGAGGTCGAAGCGGTCGGGCTGATTGAAGTCGAGCTGAACAGTGGCGATGCTCTCTTCGTGGCCACGTCCGTCACGAATCTGGAGGCCCAGCTTGGGACCGTAGAAGGCGGCCTCGCCCTCAGCTTCGGATAACGGCATGGTGTCGCCGCCGAGCACCTCGGAGGCAGCTGAGCGCAGCGCCTCCTCGGCTTGAACCCACTGGTCGGAAGTCCCGAGGTATGTGGAGCTCGCATCGCGTCGAGACAGGCGCACGTAGTCAACCGGCAAACCGAGGACCCGCTGAGCATCCAGGGCTGAGCGAAGCGCCCTAGCCACTTCAGAAGCCACCTGGTCCGGTCGGCAGAAGACGTGGGTGTCATCGAGGTTGATCTGGCGGACTCGGGTGAGGCCGGAGAGGACGCCTGAGCGCTCGGAGCGGAACATTGGAGCCAGCTCGTTCAATCGGATGGGCAGTTCACGGTAGGAGTGGGCCGAAGCGGCATAGATCGCCGCGTGATGCGGGCAGTTGGCCGGTCGCAGAACGAACTCCTCGCCGCCAACTTGCATGGGTGGGAACATCTCTTCGCTGAACTTGGTCCAATGTCCGGAACGCTCGAAAAGGGCACGCTTGGCGAGTACGGGCGAGTACACCGACAAACAGCCGTCGCGATGGGCGATGTCCCTGGCCAGCTGTTCCAACTCGCGCCTGATGACCGCTCCGGCCGGCAACCACAGAGGTAAGCCGGCGCCGATCAGCGGATCGCTCGCGAAGACTGACATGTCGCCGTTGAGATCGCGGTAGTCGAGTGCCTGGTCGTCCTGCTCGGGCAATGTGCTCACGAATGCTCCTTGGGTTGGGGCCTCGGAGCATCGTCCCGGAACCAAAAAAAGCCCCGGAGCCATGCTCCGGGGCTGGATGAGTGCGTCAGTTCCGCACGCTAGCGCCGGAGAAGAACCGGCGTCGTCGTTGCTTGCGGCTGACACATGTCGGCGAGGATAGCCGAAGTCCGAGCGGATATCTCAAGGGCCGCCTCAGCGACTGGCGCGGCGGGTCTTGATAAGAGCGATCAGCTTTCGGATAAGGAAGACCATGGCGTCACCTCCTTATGGAATCGAGATGTCATCGGACTTCCCATTGGAACCAGCGGATGCCGACGACGCTGAACACGACGATATAGCCGACCACGGCCAATAAGGACTCGTAGTCGCGCGCGTTCCACGCGGACAGTTTCAACACCCCGGCGAAGAGGGTCATGACTGTTCCCACTGGACTCCATTTGGCCGCCGTAGCCCAGGTGTGGCCGAGCGAACCACTCTGACCGAAGAGACCTAGGAAGATGAGTCCTATATAGAGGAAGCGCGCTGTCGAGTTGACCGTTTCGGAGGACTTGACCAGGGCGACGAGCGCCTGGCCGATGCACAAGAACATCAATCCGCCCAAGATCGAGATCAACAGGACCAGTCCGTATTGTCCTACGGATAGCGACAAGTGGTGAACCCGGGCACCGAGAATCACCACGACGAGCGCGATGATCAGGTTCGCCAGGACCTGCACGCTCAGCCGGCTGATCATGATGGCCGCCGTGGAGGCCGGCGTGACGCGTAGGCGTTGGAACACACCCTTTTCACGGTCGCGTGCCACTGCGAGCGAATAACCCATGATCGAGGTAGAGGCGATGCCGTAGGTGATGCTCAGCCCTATGACGAATAGCGAGCCCCCCAAGTTCGCCGTGCCCTTGTTGGAGTTCGTGGACACGAGGATGACGTACGGGAGCAAGATGCTGAGGATCAACGATCGTCGGTTCTTCAAAAAGATGATGAAGTCAGCCCGCAAGAGAGACGCAAAGATCAGGCGGGTGCTCGGTGCAGTGGTATCGGATTGCGCGCTAGTCACGGATCTCGCTCCCGGTAAGGCCGATAAAGACATCTTCGAGTGTCACCGGGCCACGCGCGGCCTGACGGACGAGCGGATCGTCCTTGTACCTATCAATCAGGTGGCCCGGCGTGTCGGTCGCCAGGACCTGGCCATGGTCGATGATGGCGACCCGGTCACACACGGCCTGCGCCTCTTCCATCGAATGGGTGGTGAGAAGGATGCTGCTGCCTTGGTCGCGCAAGTGCTCAATGCGTGACCACAGTTGACGACGCGACTGAGGATCGAGCCCCGAAGTCGGTTCGTCCAAAAGCAGTAGTACCGGGTCGTTGATTAGTGCGATGAAAAGCGACAGTCTCTGTTGTTGTCCTCCGGAAAGCTGCTTGAAGAGCTTGAGCTTTTCGTGACCGAGCCCGATGCCCTCGAGGCCTTCTGTTATCTGAACCTCAGACATTGAAATTCCGTACAACCCCGCGTAGAGCTGGACGATCTGTCTGAGGCTGAGCTGCGCCTGGAAGCTTGTGGCCTGGAGCTGCACGCCCATCTTGGATTTGGCCTGAGCGGGGTGGCGCCGGACATCGACGCCGTCGATCAGCACCGTCCCGGAGTCCGGCTTGAGCAATCCCTCGATGGCACTGAGCGTGCTCGTCTTGCCCGCTCCGTTCGGACCGAGGAGACCGAAGATCTCTCTCCGGTTTATATGCAAGCTTACGTTGTCGACTGCTTTGTTGGTCCGGTAGGACACGGAGAGGTCGCGGACATCCAAGACGGCGCCCCGTCGCGATTGTTGATCGTCGCTCACGTGGCGTTCCTTCCCGAAGTGGCTCGCACTCGTGACCGTGATGTCCGTGTTCCGTCGGAGAGCACCTCAGGCGTCAGCAACCGCGAAAGCAGGTCGAGCGCGGCGATCGCGTCAGGCAGCTCGTCGCGGGTTTCGGGAGCCATCTCCTTGGCCACGATGTCGTCGATCGAAACCCGGCCCAGACGTCCCTCAACGGCCCCGATTGCCGGGGTCGTGCGCACCAGGGTGCGACGGCGATCAACGGGGTCCGGTTCGGTCGCCAGCAGTCCCATGTCCCGCAGCCTCGCCACCGCCGTCGACACCAGGCTCTGAGGGAACTCGGTTCGCTCGGTGATCTCGGTGATCGTGCTGTTGGGGTGGTAGGCGACGTCGACGAATATCAATCGGGCACTCGCATTCGCCTTGCCCTCCGGCAGGGCTCCATTGGCGATCTGCATCAGCCTCCTGCCGAGGAGAAACAGCGACATCGGATTCATATCAGAAAATGATGTATCAGAATCTGATGGATGTCAACTGTGGGATTCGCTTGCTGGCTGGTCGCTTCCGACGGAGGGATCTTCTCCTTCGGTGATGCGTCGTTCTACGGCTCCATTGGGGGAAAGCATCTCAACAAGCCTGTTGTCGGAATGGTCGCCACCTCCGACAGCAAGGGTTACTGGCTTGCTGCAGGAGATGGTGGGATCTTCGCCTTCGGCGATGCTGGATTCGTCGGTTCGATGGGCGCCTCACCGCCAAGTTGGCCCGTGACCGGCGTAGTTGTAAGCGACTGTCCAGTTCGAACTGACTGCACAGATTTAGCGCCGGTCGTCACCGGAACAGGCGGTTCGAAAGTCGCATGGCGCACAGCCGGAAATGAGGCCTTGCGAGCTCCGCACTGAACGAATTGATCGCTCGACTGTCCGCGTTTGCCTTACCGCTCACTCAAGATGGCTCCGCCAATTTTGTTGCGCTATGCGAATTGATCGCTGCTAGCACGATTCGTTGCTGTCAACATCAGTTGTGAGAATGAGAAAACAGTGGTTATCTAATCAGCAGGGACAGGGTTGTGGTGTGGGGAGGTTGAAGGGTGTTAGACGTTCCGGCCATTTTGCCGGGTACGTTGACCCCGCGAGTTTTTGGGCGATGCGTACCACGGGGTCGTCATGGCCGAGGCCGCGAAGAGATCGTTGCGGTACAGCGGGCGCGACTGATCGATGCGATCGTGCAGGTGGTGGACGAGGCTGGTATCGAAGAGGCCGGCGTCGCTGCTGTCTGCAAGCGAGCGGGAATCTCGACGCGTGAGTTTTACATCGTGTTCGCGAGCAAGGAGGAGTGCCTTCTCGCCGCGTTGACCACGGGTGCCCACGCCGTCTGCGTTGAGGGTCGGCGTGCCTATGTCGAAGCTCGTGGTCCGTGGGAAGAACGTGTTGCAGCGGCACTTCGTGCGATCCTTCAGGATCTGGCCGTGAATCCAGCGTTTGCGCAGTTTTCTCTGTTGGAGATGCCGCGAGCTGGTGCCCATGTGCTGGAGCGTTTCAACGACCTCATCCAAGAGTTCGAGAGAGTCTTCTTCGAAGACGCCGTGCCGGAATTTGGAGAAACGCCGGGCTTAGGCCCCTGTGGCCTCGAAAGTGTCTTGATCGGCGGGGCAATGGAGAGGATGGCACGATGCGTTCGTGACTCTGGAGGAAGCGAACTCATGACTGTTTTGCCAGAGGTGACATATTTTCTGACCGCATTTGTCGTGGGGCACGAGCGCGCGCTTCGGGCCGCGGAGACCACACGTTCACACAAAAATTGAAAATGCAGAGTTTCAATTAAGGATGTATTGAACTCCTACCGATCTCCATGTTTGGATAACGCGACGTTTCCAACGACGGCTCCCTTGGAGGAAATGGGAGTGAATCGGTACTGAGGGTATTGCAGACCTGGGAGTAACAGGGGGCAGCTGTCCCAGGTCCATGCCCTTCAAGCACAAGGGTCTCCGCTCGTCTATGCGGTGAAGACTCCGACATGGCGCGTCCATGATGTGAACAAGCTCGTCTGTCGGGGGGGCGGTATGCGCTTGCATCTCCTACAGGTGTCGGGCTGCGCCTCTGCAGTCGTGTGCTGATTCGTCGTTGCAATGCGCGAAGCATGATCTTGAGCGGCGGGAGGAACGGTGATGGAGGCGAGCGAGCCGGTGGCACTGCCCGGAAGCACCGCGCCTTCAACCCTTCAGCGACAAGTACCTCGGGGTCGTCACGGAGTCGATCGCCAAGAAATCATCCCTCTCCAACAGGCACGTTTGATTGATGCAATGGTTCAGGTGGTTGCAGAGACTGGGGTAGCCGACGCGCGAGTAGCTGCCGTTTGCTCCCGCGCGGGGATCTCGACGAGGGAGTTCTACAACCTTTACAAACGGAAAGAGGACTGTCTTCTTGCGGCGTTTCACACTGGGGCCGAACTCGTCCGCCGGGAGGCGATCCGCGTCTTTGCGCTGGCCGAGGGTCCGTGGTCGCATCGAGTTACGGTGACCCTTGGCTCCATGTTCGGCCAGTTGGCAGCCAATCCGACGTTTGCGAAGTTCTCCATTGTCGAGGTTCCGAGGGCGGGCACCCAGGTCTTCGAGCACTTCGACAGCGTGGTCGGTGAGTTCGAGGCGGTGTTTATAGAGTCATCTGATCGAGGCCTCGACCTCAATCTTCGTAAGGACATCGACCCGCACTCCCTGGGCACCTACGTCGTCGGTGGGACCCTGCATCGCCTCGCCAGATGCGTGCGAGATGATCGAGCAGCGGAGCTCGCGACACTCGCTCCAGAAGTGACATCGTTTCTCGTCGGCGTCCTACTCGGGTATGGAGTGGACGTGAAGGACTGAAGAGATCGATGGCTTCGCAATAGACGAACGTGGATCAGTAACAACAGCAGGCACTTTTTGATGACTACCGGAAAACGGCGGTTTTCACATGCATTTCTGAGCTGCCTTCAGCCGACTTCGTTGAAAACCGACATTTTCAAATAACTCTGTACGAGTTGCGAGCGCAAGTTTGAGAAAATCAATATTTTCAAATGCAGATCCCTTGAACCGCCTAAAGCACTGTGTTTGTATAAGCCCGGGTTTTTGAACCTTTGTGCTTGATGGGGCTTGCTGAGCGAGGGGGAACTGAACAGATGAAGAAGCGACTTGGTGCCCACCTGACGATCGTCATAGCCGTGATGCTCGCCGTGGTAGGAAGTGTGGCGGTCCTGGGTGCGGGGGTTGCGTCAGCCGACAGCAATCCAGACTGCACTACAGCGTCTCCTGGGACGTGTCAGTTCGGCCTTAACTTGGTGTCCGGTAGTTGGTCGGTCCTGAGCAGCGGCGATACACCAAACCAATTTCCGAGCCAGACTACGACCACCCTTACCGGTGACGAAGATTTCTCCAGCGGGACCATCAGCAATGCCACGCTGACACTCCCTTCTCAAAACGTGTGTAGCAGTGCAGCCGGAGGTTGCACGACATTTGCCTATACGGAGGTCAACCCGGGCACCGCTACGGGGACGTTCAACCTGGACGGCCAGATGACGCTCACCGACACGATGATGCTCACCTTGAACGTCACGACGCCGATCACCGCCACCTGCGTGTCGACACCGATCCCGATGACGTTCACCACGACTTCGCCATACAACCTCAACTCGAATGATGTAACGATTTCCTCTTCCGGCTTCGACATCCCCGACTTCACTGGCACGCCCGATGATCCGGGTTCTTGCGGACTGGCCCAAGAGCCGCTCAACTCGGGTCAATATCCGTATGGTGTGGCCGGCAGCACCAACAACAACATCACCCTCAACCTGAATGGAACTCTGTCACTCGGAGCGGCCGGAATCGTTCCGACGACGACGGTGGTTGCCGTCAACCCGACTCCTGGGGTTAGCGGGCAGCCGGTGAGTCTGGCTGCAGGAATATTCAAGACGAACGGAGGCGGACCTGCCGGGGACGCCACCGGTACGATTGCTTTCTTCGCAACTTCTCCTGATGGAACGGAATACGGTCTCGGAACAGCATCCGTTCAGGGAGGCAGTGCTCAGCTCTCGACAGGAACTACCCCTATCCTGCAGCAGTTCGGATCGCAAGCTCTACCGTTTGGCAACATGGTATTGACAGCGGTGTACTCGGGAGACACGAACTACTCGAGCAGTACATCTGCAGGTCTTGACTACACAGTCGATGCACCACCTGCGGAATATGTAGCACAGGCCGGCTCCGACACTGACAACAACTGTCAAGACCAGTCGAACCCCTGCGCCACCATCACACATGCCATAGACGGTGTCCCTGGGCAAACGATCTATGTGTCAGGAACGATCGAGGACACCATCACAGACCCGCCGGCAAACGCTTACGATCCCGGTCAGTTCGATGACCTGACAATTAGTGGTGCCGGCGCGCCCACGAACTCGCCGGCGATCGTTGAAACTCAGAGTTCTGGTGCGATCTTCAACTTCGGCTCCGGTACACACGTCACATTGGACGATCTGTCGATTGACGGCACGGGCTTTAGCGGGTCCGGGATCGAAAACATCGGCGCCACCGTCAATGTGATCAACTGCACGTTATCTGGAGACGATGCTTCGGGGACAGGAACGAATTCTGGCGGCAGTGCTGTGAACAACATCACAGGGACCGTAAACATCACAGACAGCCTCGTGACTGACAACACCGTTGAAAGTGGCAGCGATGCCGGACAAGGTGCCATCGCCAACAGCGGTACAGCTACCATCACCAACTCCACGATTTCAAATAACACCGGTCAAGGAGGCGGCATCTCCGTGACCGCCGGCTCAACTCTGACAGTCGTCGGAAGCACGATTTCCGGAAACCTCAACGATCCGACATACAACACCGGAGGCTACGGAGTGTCTGGACCCGGTGGGGGAGAGGCCTCCATCACCATCACCGACAGCACGATTGCCAACAACCAGAGCACGGCAATATCCGGCGCTGGTGGGGCCATATTGACCTCTGACACAATCGTTGGGAATGGGAACGGATTGTCCGGGGACGCCTCCATCGGCGCATCAATTCTTGCGGACAATGGGGATCCAAGTACATGTCCTGACTGGAACTTCACGAGTGTGGGCTACAACCTCACCGACGAGGACAGCAGCTGCTTCGACTCACAGTCCACCGACATAGTCGACACGGATCCCGACGTTGGAGCGCTCTCCGACAATGGCGGCCCGACCTTCACGATGTTGCCGGCAAGCGACAGTCCGACAGTGGCGCAGATTCCCACCGGAACCACGCTAAACGGGGTGTCCGTTTGCCCTGGTACCGATCAGCGAGGAGTGTCTCGCCCCCAGCCTTCCGACGGCAGTGCATGCACTATCGGATCTGTCGAAGTGGCTCCTCTGGCCTCACCCACGATTACCAGTGGCTCGGTCGCGACGTTTGATGTCGGTGGACCCGCCGGTTCGTTCACCGTCGACTCTTACGCCAATCCCACGGCGTCGTTGACGGAATCCGGACCGTTTCCGGTGGGGGTGACCTTTACGGACAACGGTGACGGGACTGCCACCATCGCCGGCACACCCGCAACCCAGGGCACGTACCCGATCACTATCACAGCTGCGAACTCACAAGGCTCGACCACGCAGAGCTTCACGTTGTACGCCGCGAAGAATGCAGCCACCTACTACGTGGCTCAGGGTGGTACTGACGCAGGTACATGCTCGTTCTCCTCGAACCCGTGCGCCACCCTCGCCTACGCCCTCACCCAAATAGGTCCTGGTGACACGATCGATGTATCAGGCTCTATCCAACAAAATGTGACGATCACGATCCCCGCGACCATCGCCGGCGGCTCAAGTGTTCAGGCCACGGTTGATGGCAGCGGTGCAAGTCAGGCGGTGTTCGTGATCACCCCTGGCCTCCAGGTGAACCTCGACAACTTGGTCATCGAGAACGGCTCATATCAATTCGGGGCCGGGATCTACAACGCAGGCTCCACCCTCGCCGTCGCCAACAGCACAATCACTGACAACTCGGCCGGATTTGCGGGTGGTGGAGTCCTGAATCAAGGCACGATGACTCTCGACGGCGACACCATTTCCGATAACACTGGTGCCCTCGGTGCCGGTGGCATCAACAATGGCGGCACGCTGATAGTCGAGAACAGCACCATTGCCGACAACTCAACTCCCGCTCAAGGCGGTGGTGGACTGGTCAACTCCGGAGTAGCAACAGTCACCAACAGTACGATTGCGGATAACTCTGCAGGATCTGAAGGTGGCGGTGTGCTGAACGCGGGCGGCGGCACGATGACAATCGGGGCCACCATCATCGCCGACAACTCCGGAGGCAACTGCGGTGGTACAGCTCCGACAAGTGAGGGCTACAACCTGACGGATGACACCACGAGCGCCGCCTGTGGCATGCAGCCCGTATTCCGGGCCGACTTGGTGGACGTCGAACCTGACCTCGGACCACTTGGCAACAACGGTGGACCGACCGCCACCGAAGCCCCGGCATCTGACAGTCCAGCAGTCGGGGACATCCCTGCCACCGCCACTGGCAATCCGGACGGCGTCGCTCTGTGCCCTTCCACCGACCAGCGTGGAGTCGCACGTCCAGGCGCTGCCGGAGGAAAGTGCACCATCGGTGCGGTGGAACTCGCTCCGAGCCAGGGCAAGCTGACGGCGTCCCCCAAGAAGGGCCTCGTGTACGGGCAGTCGGTCACACTTACGGACACCCTGTCGTCTGGCGTGAGCGCACCGGCCTTGCCCGTTCCGACGGGCGCCGTGACCTTCAGTCGGGGTGACAAGAACATCGTCGGCTGCATCAGTGTTCCGGTCTCGGCTACTGGCAATGCCACTTGCACGACATCAAGCCTGAAGGCCGGCACCAATCGGATATCGGCGACATACTCCGCCACCAACGGCTACCTCGGACAGACGGCGACGCTCTCGTATCAAGAGCTACCAGCTTCGACGACAGTCGAGGTGACCTCGTCGCACAACCCGGCAGTGGTCAACCAGAAGGTCACTTACACCGCCAGTGTCTCGACGGTGGCACCCGGGGTGGGGACAGCCACCGGCGGGGTCACCTTCTCGAACGGCGATGTAGCCATCAAGGGTTGCAGCGGTGTTGCGGTCACGAGCGCCGGAACTGCAAGTTGCACAACCAGCTATCCGAAATCTGGCGTCGAAACCGTTAATGTTAGCTACGGCGGTTCGAACAACTTCAACGCATCGAGCTCGCAGTACAAGGAGACGGTCAAAGCGAGCTGACAACTACCACCCCAGATTGGCACGTGGTCATTGTGGGGAGTCGTCGGGATCCGGCCAACGACATCAACCCATCGACCTGGGGCGGACACTGCTGGCTCCCCACCGAGTCCCCCCTGGGTCATGGGAAGTCGGATCCACCGTCTGGCGATGAGCCCGAGTGATCCGCCGCCCGTTTAGCCGGACTGCTTCGAATGCTCGGCCTCGGATCTGAAGACGGCGATGACGAACTGAGTAAGTTGAGGGGCAAGTTCCGGCAACCGATCGGTTCGTCCCGATCGCACCCACAGGTGGACACGGGTGTAGATACCCCCAATAACGAAGGGGAGCATTCCTAAGCGATCGCGGTTAACGGATTCGACAAGAGATCCTTCCGCACCGAAGACGGCGAATGAATTCTCGAAGACTTCGTCAATACGATCTCTGACGACAGGCCCGGCCCGAGTGCCCTCAACGGTGAAGAACCGGGCGAAACCAGGATTTGCAGAAAGGATTGTCATAAAGGCCGATATTCCTGCCTCAACCCTCGCTTCCCAGTCGGCTCCTCCTTGCTCGAAAGCAGAATAAACGCTCTCCAACAGGGTCGGAACCCCGCGGTCATAAGCGGCTAGAAAGAGGTCCTCTTTTGAGCGGAAGTGTTCATAGAACGTGTTGAGGCCAACGCCCGCCTGATGGACGATCGCCTTTACGGTGGCGCCGTCGTAGCCCTTGTCGGCGACCACCTGGACAATCGCGTCGACTAGACGATCTCTCTGCACCTCGGCGACATGTTCTCGGGACAGCCCGTGTCCTCCTGGGGGCAATGACCGCGCGGGATCGCGCGGCGACCGGGTTCCGGGTAGCACGACGTCGCAGGTTGCCGTTCTTGGTCTCGCTTCGCCTTTAGTTGCAGTTTTCATGACCGGACTCGCCGCCTAAACGATCGGTTCTACGCGCCAGAAGTTATCTAAATCCTAAGTGACGTGGTGTCTGGCGTGAAGGGGCGGTGGAAAGAGCGGCCATGATTTCACCCAAGGACCGTTCTGAAAGAATTCCGCGTTAACAACGCAAGAAGAATTGTTTCTGCCGTGCGCCGTGGCCATTAGAACTTCGAGATGTGCAAGCCCGAAATCGCCACGGCCGACCTCAGCATCGCCTCAGTGGCACCTCAGTCGATCCCCTCACAGCGGGGGTCATGCAGCCATCGCGACGCAGACCTCGAGATCACCGATCGGTTGCCCGCTGGCGGTTGAAGACCATGGCCGGGCGGTCAGCACGAACCCACTGGCGGCCGCGTCGTACCGCCAGGCGCAACGAGCCGTCCACCGCGCTGAAGCCACGATTGCACTTCTGCGGGCGATCGACTCCAACGCAGGTTTCGGGCTGGCTGTCGCCGACTTGGAGGCCCTGAGCGGACGGGTAGCGGAGCGATCCGGTGCACGACTGATGAACTGGGAGCGTCACCACGTCGAAGTGGTCCGCGCTGCCAGCGCCGGTGAGACAGAACGGGCAGCCGATCTGCTGCGGGAGCACCTCGCCGGCATCGGCTGCGATCCCCTCGCGGTGCGAATAGTCGCCTTTCTCCGAGACCCTGCAGGGGTTGATGACGGTTTGCTCGACCTCGGAGTACAGCTTGCCGATTGCCATCCTTCGCCATGGTCGACCTTGCGGTGACCGCACTCGAGCACGTCGACGCCGATCTACTCGTTCAACAAGACGGCCATGCCCCTTTGTCGCCTTTACTATGGCGAATGACGACTGTTGCACTCTACTGTCGTTGCCCGTGGCCAAAAAAGACGAAGCGGGGAGCATTCTCGTCGAAGCAGCGGGACACGAGGTAACGGTCAGCAACCCGGACAAAGTCCTCTTTCCTGAGCGCGGCGAAACCAAGCTGGACCTGGTCCGCTATTACGAGGCCGTCTCGGATGCTCATCTTCGGGCGGTCGGTGGCCGTCCCGTCATGCTCCAGCGTTTCCCGCACGGGGCGACCGGATCGTCGTTCTTCCAAAAGCGTGTTCCGGAGAAGCATCCCGAGTGGCTCGAGACCGCGATCGTCTCCACTCCAAACGGCACCGACTCCCAAGCTTTGGTCATTCGCGACCTTGCACACGTGCTGTGGGCCGTGAATCTCGCGTGCCTGGGCTTCCACGTCTGGCCATCCAAAGCCGACGATCTGGAGCACGCAGATCAACTGCGCATCGACTTGGATCCAAGTCCAGGCGTTTCCTTCGCAATGATCCAAGAAGCGGCACAGGAGACGCACCGGTTGTTCGAAGAGTTGAGCTTCGTCGCATTGCCGAAGACCACGGGGAACAGAGGGATTCACGTTTTCGCGCAGTTGCAACCGCTGTGGACCTCTTACGAGGTGCGCGCCGCAGCCGTGGCGGTGGCGCGTGAGCTCGAGCGACGCCGACCGGACCTGATCACTGCAGCGTGGTGGAAAGAGGAGAGGGGTTCGAAGGTTTTCATCGACTTCAACCAAAACGCTCCCCACAAGACGATCTTCGGTGCGTGGTCGGTCAGAGCGCGTCCCGGGGCTCAGGTATCCACCCCTTTCGCGTGGGACGAACTTCAGAGCATCGACCCGGACGAACTGACAATCCAAACGGTGCCGGAGCGCCTTCGCGAGCGAGGTGACGCATGGGCGCAAATGGCAGACGACCCTCAGTTGTTGGACCCGCTCATCGAACTCCATGATCGCGATCGCGCCGCGGGCCTGATGGATGC
>JBAPRR010000314.1:0-9642 GCA_049281195.1 Acidimicrobiales bacterium | reverse complement strand
GTCCGACGCAGAGACTGACCTCAATAGCGACCGGTCGCTCGGCTGCCCGGCCCCAACGTCGAGTGGCACGGGTTCGACTGGTTCGACCGGAAGCGAAGGATCGACCGGAAGCCAGGGCTCGACAGGTGAAGAGCAGCAGCAGACAACGACCACGACCGATGCTGCTCCCGTGGCGACCACCGGCTCCGCAGGTTCCGTCGGAACCACCTCCGCCGTCTTGAGTGCGAGCGTGAACCCGGGAGGGCTCACCACCACTTACGTCTTCGAATACGGGCCGACCGACGCGTATGCGGATCACACAGCGTCGGAGTCGACATCGGGATCGAGCGCGACGACGGTCACCGCTGCAGTCACCGGTTTGAAGGTCGACACCGGCTACATATTCCGCGTGGTCGCCACGAACTCAGACGGCAGCGCAACGGGATTGGGAGTCGCGTTCACCACGGCTCAGAGCTCGTGTGTGACAGAACAGCAGACCGTGACGACGGACGAGCAGACGGTGCAGCACGACGAAGGAGAGATCGCGGCCCAAGAAGAGAGCATCGCCGCGACCAACGAGTCCAACGCCCCTGACTCTTCGACGGTGATCCAGGACGAGAGCCAGGTTCTGCAGGCTCAGGAGAACGTCACCGCCGACCAGAAGGCCGTTTCCGAGACCACTCTCACCGCACCGATAAGCGGGACAATTACTGCCGTCAACGACCAGGTGGGAGACACCGTCGACGGAGGTGGGTCGACCGACAGCTCGGCCGCTTCGAGTGGTTCGTCCGGAAGCGGTGCATCCTCCTCCCCGACGTCAACCGGTTCCACGGGTTCCACGGGTTCGACTACGAGCACTGGATCGAGCGACGACAGTTCCTCGTCCAGCTTCATCACCATCGACGACCTGTCGGACCTGCAGGTGGTTTCCGGGTTCGCCGAAGCGGACGCGACGTCGATCGCGGTAGGCCAGGGAGCAACGGTCACCCTCGCCGCTTTGCCCGACACCGAGGTCGCAGGGACGGTCACGGCCATCTCCTCCACGCCGACCGTGGTGAGCAATGTCGTGACATACGACGTGACGATCTCCTTGAGCAATCCGCCGAGCACCGTGAAAGACGGCATGACGGCGGACGTGAGCATCATCGTGTCGATCGCCCACAACGTTCTCGAAGTTCCTAACGCCGCGGTGACCACGGTCGGGACCACCTCGACAGTTCAACTGGTCCAAGATGGCACCACCGTTACCAGGGACGTCACCATCGGTTTGATCGGTGAGTCCGACACCCAGATCACTAGTGGCCTTTCCGCCGGTGACAAGGTGGAGGAGGCCAGCACCACCTCTACGGGCTCGACCGGGTCGACCGGTACCGGTACCAGCGGGTTCGGAGGCTTCGGCGGTGGCGGCGGAGGGTTCGGGGGCGGCGGAGGGTTCGGGGGCTGACCGGTGACGACGCTCGCAGCCGAGCCGGTCAAGCCGCCCACGGGTGGTCCACCTCCGGTCATAGCCCTCATCAATGCGGTCAAGCGCTATTCGCTGGGCGGCACCGAGGTCTTCGCCTTGAGGGGAGTGACACTCGTCGTCGAACGCGGCGATTTCGTGGCCATCATGGGTGCGTCCGGTTCGGGAAAGTCAACCCTGATGAACGTCATCGGCTGCCTCGATGTGCCGACCCAGGGCCATTACTGGCTGGACGGGGTGAACGTGAGAGGTCTCGACGAGTTCGACCTGTCGCGCATCCGCAACCGGAAGATCGGTTTTGTGTTCCAGAGCTTCAACCTGTTGCCGCGCATGTCGGCGCAGGCGAACGTTGAGCTACCACTCACCTATGCGGGAGTGCGGACGAAACAGCGCCGCGCCCGTGCCACCGCGGCGCTGGAGCGTGTCGGGCTCGGCCAAAGGGTCCACCATCTTCCGAATGAGCTGTCCGGCGGCCAGCAACAGAGGGTGGCCGTGGCACGTGCGATCGTCACCAATCCTTCGCTCGTCCTGGCTGACGAGCCCACAGGAAACCTCGACACGGTCGACAGCAACGAGGTGTTGAATGTCATCTCCGGCATTCACCGCGACGGGGGGACGGTCGTCCTCATCACCCACAACCCCGAGATAGCCGAGCGCGCCAACCGCGTCGTGAGGCTGCGTGACGGCGAGGTCGTAGAGGACACGAGGAACTTCGTGGGAGCGCCCCGATGAGGGCCAGAGACAGCATCGGGATGGCCCTCCGGGGCATCTCGTCGAGCAAGCTCCGGTCCCTGCTCACCGTTCTCGGGGTCCTGATCGGCATCGCCTCGGTCATCATCCTGGTCGCAGTGGGCACCGGGACGTCGCGTGAGGTCGAGAGCCGGATCGAGCAACTGGGCACCAACACCCTGACCGTCATAAACAGCGGTCACTTCGGTCGTGGCCGCGCTGTGACCGGGACCCAGACCAGTCAGGCGGACCTGACCATCGCCGATGTCAATGCCATCGAAAACCCGCAGAACGCTCCAGATGTCCAGTCCGTGTCGCCGGTGCTTTCGACGTCGGTGACCGCGACATACGACGGCGCGACCTACACCACGTCTGTCATCGGGTCCACGCCCTCTTATCTGGCGTCGGACGACTACACGGTGGAGGCGGGCCAGGCGATCAGCTCTACTGACGTGGCACGCCACGAGCGTGTCATCGACATCGGGGCCGATGTGGAAGACAACCTGTTCGCGTCGGGGTCCGACCCGATCGGCCAACAGGTGCAGATCGGTTCTTCCAACTTCGAAGTGATCGGTGTGCTCGCCCCGAAGGGGACCACCGGTCTCACCAACGAGGACGCGGTGGCGATCGCTCCTTACACGTCGGTTCAAGACGAGTTGACCGGCGAGTCACAGTCCTTCAGCGAGCTGCTCGTGCAGGGGAAGTCCTCTTCCACCATCGACCTGGCCGAGGATGAGGTCGAGAGCATCCTCGCCGCGCAGAACAACACCACGGTGGCCGACCTTCCGTTCACCGTGGTGAACGAAGCATCGCTTCTGTCCACGGCGGAGTCGACCACCAGCACGCTAACAACTCTTTTGGGGATCGTCGCCGGAATCTCTCTCCTCGTCGGTGGGATCGGAGTCATGAACATCATGCTCGTTACGGTCAGCGAAAGGACCCGTGAGATCGGGATCAGAAAGGCGATCGGCGCACCGCGTTCGGCGATCCTGATCCAGTTCCTGATCGAAGCGGTGCTCATATCCCTGATAGGTGGAGCTGTGGGAGTCGGTGTCGGGTTGATCGGTTCGCGCTTCAAGATCGACGGCGTCCAACCCGTTGTGGCGGCCTATTCGATACCGCTGGCGATTGGAGTGGCACTGGCCGTGGGGATCTTCTTCGGCTCGTACCCGGCGAACAGGGCATCGGCGCTTCGCCCGATCGACGCGCTGCGCCACGAGTGATGACGGCAGGAGAAGAAATGTCGGGAACAGAAGTCACCAGTGAGACGCCGGCAGTGGCGGCAGATCCGGTCACCGAAAAGATCGTGATCCCGTCACGCGACGTATCGGTCGCAGTTTCTCAGCCACCGACCGGAGGACTGCCCTTCGACCCGTCGCGCGAGCCCGATGACTGGCCCACGCGTGGTCCGTCCAAGGGCATCAGGGTCCCGTGGCTCGCGGCCGTCCTGCTCGTGTTGTTGATAGCCGGTGGCGGCATATGGGGCGGCGCCGCTCTGCAGCGAAGCCAAGGCACGAGTTCGGGAGCAAGTTCCTTCGCCAGTGCTATCGCGTCGCGGTTCGGACGCACCGGGGCCACCGGAAGGACCGGCGCTACCGGAGCAGGAGCAGGCGGATTCGGTGGTGCATCGGCCGCCGCGGCAACCGGAACCGTCACGGAGGTGAAGGGGTCGACCCTGTACGTGACGAACGCCAGCGGCAACCTGGTCGAGGTGACGCTGAGCCCCTCCACCACGGTCACCCGAAATGCCAAATCATCGGTGAGCTCACTCGAGCCCGGTGACACGGTCGTCGTAGAGGGCACCACTCAGAAGAACGGCGTCGTGATCGCTTCCTCTGTAGCCGACACCGCTCAGGGCGTTACTACCGGATTCGGCGGTTTCGGCCGCTGAGGACCCTCGCTCCCTGGTCGAATGGCCGGGGAGCGGTCGCTCCTGGCAGCCTGTCGGCATGCGCCTGCACTTGCGCCCCCTTTCGATCCTGGCCGCCATAGGCGTTGTTGTGCTCTGCGCCGGCTGCAGCAGTGGACCTTCTGCGGGGGGACTATCCGGCGAATCGGCGAACCAGATAATTGACGCCGCCCAGGCGGCGATGGGGCGGGAAGCTTCCTTCCACTTCGCCGACGTCACCGGTTCGGGTTCCAAGGCCCAGACGCTCTCCGGCGAAGCGGGCCAGGGCGAGGCGGAGCAGTCATTGATCGATCCCGACGGCGACCTTTTCGTGAGACAGGTGGACTCGGCCATCTACCTGAGGGGCAGTGCAGACGTGCTGGTGTCGGCGCTCGGGCTTTCCTCGACGACTGCTGCCCAATACGCGGGAAAGTGGATAGAGATCACTTCGAAGGAAGTTCCTTACGAGACCGTCGCGAAGACTTTGCTTCCCACGTCGGAGGTGACTCCTTACGTCCCCGTCAGCGGTCTCACGGTTGGAGCGCCTCGCGTGCTCGGAGGTCATGACGTCGTGCCCGTGTCGGGCCAGTCGGAGTCGTCCAATGGGAATACCGCCGTTGCCACCCTCTACGTCTCGACGTCGGCTCCCTACCTTCCCTTGGACGGGACCCTGAAGGGGACCGGTTCAGAGAAGAACGACACCGAGGAGTCGACGTTCAGGTGGGCCGGGAAAGTCTCTGTACCGGCCCCGTCGGGCGCGGTCGCCTACTCCTCATTGGCGACCGCCTCTTAACAGCTATAGCAGGCGCTCGCTTGCAATGTCCGCCCCGGCGCGAAGCGACCTGAGCTTGTCGCGCACCACAGACGGCGCCACCTCGCCGAGCCCGGCAGAAGTGTCGAAGCCGCAGTCGGTCCCCGCGATGATCCGGGTGGGGTCGCCCACAGACCTTGCCGCATTCTCGATCCGGTCGGCCACCACCTCGGGATGCTCGATGTAGTTGGAGGTGGTGTCGATCACCCCGACCACCAGAGCCATCTGATCGGGAAGCGGATACTTCTCGAATAGACGGTGCTCGTGCGCGTGACGGGGATTGGCCATCGAGCAGACGATCGCACCCACCTCGGCCTGGTAGATGATCGGAAGAATCTCCTCGAGCCCCACGTCGTGGTCGTGAGGTCCCTCGTAGTTGCCCCAACACACGTGGAGCCGGACCGAGTTCCGGTCGATTCCCGCCAGTGCCTGGTTGATCGACGCGACTGCGAGCTCCACCCATTCGAGGAAGTCTCCGAGTGGCTTGTCTCCGAACAGCACGTGGCGCTCCATCGCCAGGTCGGGCGCGTCCACCTGGAGCAGGAAGCCATGGTGAACGATGTACCGGTACTCGACCGCCAGAGCCGTGGCAACGGCCGACATGTACTCAGGCATCGTTGGATAGTGCTCGTTTCGCATCGCGGCACAGACGATGCCCGGTGACGCTGCGGTCATGAACGTTTCGGCGAAACCAGCGCCTGTGACCAGATCACACTCGGCCGCCACCTCGGCAGTGTCGCCGTAGGTGACGTCGGCTACGCACGACGGTGCTTTCAGCAGATCCACTTTGATGCGCGCGAACTTCGGTAAGGCAAGTTCGATGTAGTCAGGATGATCGATCAGGTCCCGCATCAACGGCCGGTCGCTCGTCTGTCCGAACCCGGTCATCCGGTGCTGCACATAGGTGAGGAAACTCTCCCGCGCTTGTTCCCCGTCGTTTCCGACGTCGATCCCGCAATCGATCTGCATGGCGATTGCCGCATCGGTGGCCTGCGCGACTGCGTCGTTCAAGACCTCGGCATCCACGCTTTGGGCCTTGCTTCTGAGCCCGTGTAGCTCCGCGAGTTCTGCCGGTCTCGGCAAGCTTCCGGAGTGTGTCGTCAAAAAGCGCGCACCCGTTGTCAGCATGTTCTAAGAGTACGACCCACTTTGGACGGACGGCCTGAAGATGCAAGTATGTGTACTCAACGTCAGAAACTTTGGAGGTGCTGATGGCGTCAGTTGGTGACCGGGTTCAGGTCCCGTCGCGAAAGCTTGGACAACCGGCTCGCGAAGGGGTCGTCACAGAGGTGAGCGGAAGGCTCTTGCGTGTCCTGTGGGAGAGCGGGGAAGAGTCGACGATCATTCCAGGAACCGGCTCAGTGGCGATCGGCGGCAAGCCCAAGGTTCGTATTGCGAAGAAGACGGTGAAAGTCGCCAAGGCTCCGGCGAAGGCGGCGAAGAAGGCCGCACGGCCGGCTAAGAAGGCCGCCAAGGCTCCGGCGAAGAAGGTCGCAAAAGTCACCAAGACGGCGAAGGCTGCACGGCCGGCGAAGAAAGCCGCCAAGGCTCCCGCCAAGAGAGTCGCTAAGGCGACCAGGGCCGAGAAGACCGCACGGCCCGCGAAGAAGGCCGCCAAAGCACCGGTCAAAAAGGTGGCAAAAGCGACCAAGACGGCCAGAGCAACGAAGGCGACCAGGGCCACGAAAGCGAGCAAACCGGCCACCAGAACCGTCAAGAGGGCCACTCGCAGGTAAGGACGGCCGTCAGGCCACCTCGATCAGTCGAAAGACGGCGAGCGGTCGCGCGTCCGTTTCAGCTCGAAGAACCCGTCGGTCCCGGCGACGAGGAGGACACCGTCCCACAGCTTTCCGGCCGCTTCGCCGCGTGGAATGGGGGTCATGACCGGGCCGAAGAAGGCGTTGCCTTCCACCGAGATCACGGGGGTACCCACGTCGAATCCCACCTGGTCCATGCCTTCATGGTGTGACTTGATGATGGCTTCGTCGTACTCGGTCGAGTCCGCGGCCTCGACGATCTCCTTCGGGAGGCCTACCTCGACCACCGCGTCGAGCACATCTTCCGGCTCGCGACGCTGAAGGTTGTGAAATCGCGTACCGATCGCCGTATAGAGCGGCAGCAGGATTTCATCGCCCCTCTCCTTGGCCGCCGCAGCTGAGATCCTCACGGGACCCCACGCCTTCTGCATGCGCTCCAGGTACTCCCCTGAGAGCCCCTCCCCGTCGTGCTGCTTCAAGTTCAGGTAGGCGAGCGACATGATGTGCCATCTCGTCTGCACCGGTCTCACCTGCTCAACCTCGAGCATCCAGCGCGAGGTGATCCAGGCCCAGGGGCAGAGGGGATCGAACCAGAAATCTGCGATCTTTACGTCGTCAGCCATACTTTTCGAACCTCCGGCGGGACGGTCTTGTTCCCGGATGGCGTTATAACCTCAAGCCGATGACGATCTCACAGGGTCCGCTGGTGCCTGCGGAGCTGCGTTCTGCCTGGCAGGAGGACGGTTGGTGCGTCTGGCAGGAGGCGATCCCCCTGGCGGACATCGAGGCGGCATCAAGGTCGCTGTCACACCTCTTTCCTACGGCGGAGGAGATGGACTCGGGCACAGAAAACGAGATCACGTCCAAGTACAGGATCTGGGACGCAGCCTGGCCGGAGTTCCCCTTCCGGAGTCGGTCCCTCAACCGGCTCGCCCTTCATCCCATCGTGCTCGACCTGGCAGAGGGTCTGCTCGGCACGGACGACATCCGCCTCTACATGGGCCTGATCACCGCCAAATACGCGAACCAGTCGTCGCATTTCAATCAGCTGCTGCACACCGACTTCCCCAACCACATGATCGTGGTCCCGCGCCGCGGATACGAGCAGCTCGAGCTCTTTCTGTATCTGACCGACGTCACGAGAGAGAACGGCGCAACCCGATTGGTCTCGGTGAAGAAGACGTCCCACATCCCAGTCGAACGCCACACCCTCAGCTTCAGCGAGTACCCCGAGCTCTATGAGGAGTCCGGTGAGGCGACGGGTCAGACCGGATCGATCGTCTGTTACCGCCCCGACGTCTATCACCGATCACTCGACTGGTCGGATCCCGGCAGGCGTCGGATCATGATGCACCTGTCTTTCCGTAAAGGAGCCGCCGAATGGGGCGGCTACCACGCCTGGCCCTACAAGGGTTTGTCGCCCGACTGGCACAACTTCGTAAATGGATCGAACCCCCGCGAACTGGCGACCCTGGGATTCCCGAAGCCTGGTCATCCCTACTGGACCGAACAGACCCTCGCCGGAGTCTCCGCCCGCTATCGGGGCCTTGACATGGCGCTGTGGAGGGCGGCTTTAGGCGATTAGGCGTAACTCTTCGCCTTTTTTGTAGTGATTTCGGACAGCTCGGCGGCCTCTATGAATTAGGTGCAGGCCCTTAACGACCCAGCCATTTGGGCGGTCGCCGTTCGGCAGCCGCCGTCAGCCCCTCGCTAGCGTCGGCCGACGAGCCGGCCACCAATCTCATCGCTTCTCCGATGCGGATCGCTTCCGGCGATGACAGATGAGGGGCCCGCATCGCCATTTCTTTCATGGCCCGCTGCGCGAGTGGTGCACCTTTGGTCAGCCTCGCTGCGAGCGACCGCGCTTCGTCGATCAGATCCTCGTGCGGGACGACACGCCATACCAGTCCGATTTCAGAGGCCTTGTTGGCGTCGATCGTCTCTCCCGTCATCAGCATCTCCATCGCGTCGGCCCAACCCATCTTTTGAGGGAGCCTGATAGCACCGACTATCGCCGGCATCCCAAGGAGAGCCTCGGGATAGCCGAAGCGCGCCCGATCGCTTGCGAGTACAAAGTCGCACCACGTGATGAGGGTCAACCCGTAGCCAAGGCAGTGCCCGTTCACCGCAGCGATGACCGGCTTGTAGATCTCCCAACCACTCTCGAACGAGTTGACGGTGGGCTTCTCCCAGAAGCTCCCCCTGAACTCTCCGGTCGATCCGGCACCGTCTTTGAGATCAGCTCCCGCGCAGAACGCCCGGCCTGCACCGGTGACGATCGCTATCCACGCGTCGTCATCGTCCCGGAAGCGGGCGAAGGCGTCATTGAGCTGGCGTCGCATCTCTCCATTGATGGCGTTCATCGCTTCCGGCCGGTTGTAGGTGATGGTCGCCACGTGGTCGGTGAGGTCGTAAAGCACGCATTCAGCCATTTCCGCACCGTATCGCCGGGGCCGATCCGGCTGGACCCGGATAGCGTTGCCTATGGCCAACGACCGATTCGGTCCGATCGACTTCGACGACTTTCACCTGCTCGAGCTTCCTTCTCTTGTCGAGAGCCGTACCAGGGTCTTCACAGCCACAGACCGGCGCCTCGTGCGACCGATCGCCTTCACACTGAAAGAACACGATTCGGCGTACACCTACGTTCCCGAAGGCGATCGCTTCTGTGTGGTGCCGGGTGACGACCAGGCCGACACGATTGTCTCGATCTCCTACGACGACTGGTGCGCATTCAAATGGGAGCTCAAAAGTTGTTATGCCCTCTTCTATGCGGACCGGTTGAGCTTCCCTCGCGGTGGCTTCGCCTCCCTCGGCAGGTGGGAGCCGGCGCTGCGGGTCGCGTTCAGTGGACAACCGGTCTACGACCTTGACGACCCGGAGGCAGTCCTGGGCCGGGACGGTCAACAGCTCGACCTCGGTCGGGTCTTCAGCCTGGACGATCCCGACGCGGCTCTTTCGGAATTTCTCGAAGGGTCTGGGTTTCTCCACATCAGGGGAGTGATGACTCCAGATG
>JBAPRR010000313.1:0-4808 GCA_049281195.1 Acidimicrobiales bacterium | reverse complement strand
GGTTCGTACCGAGTAATCGAGATGGACGCCTTCGTCCCATACGGGATACCAGACCGAGTCGGCTACGGATGCCACATCCCTGCGCTGTTTGTGCACGAGGACCAGGTCGAGATCGCTGTGAGGGCAGAGCTCCCGACGGCCGTAACCGCCGACGGCGAGAAGGGCGAGTCCCTGAAGGTCTCCTCCGGCTGCTTGTGAGAGGAGGGCGCTCAGTTCCGAGTCTGCGACGGCGCTGTAGGCGTGACAGAAATCCACGCCCTGTAGCGACAGGTTGTCAAGGAGCTCCTGGCGCGCTGCTCTCAGAGACACGGCCGAACGTAGCACCAGGTCGGGGATGATCCTGAGTTTCCAGGGGTCGCGTCAGGGGCATCCCCGGGTCCCCGCGCGTTCCAAAAGCCCAGCTAGGCGTTTAGCCTTGTATACGGCGCCGGTGGTCCGGAGCCACAGCCCAGGAGGGCGAGACATGGCCAATCAACCCGAAACCCGTAAAGGATCTGCAATGCGGACCGTCGACACCGTTTTGGTGGTGGCGGCCGTCATCGGTGCTGTTTTGATCGGCATGTGGGCGTTCGGGGCGATCGTGGGACTGGTTCTGTGGGTCTTCAAGATCGCGATCCTGGCGATCGTCGTCTTCGCCCTGGTCCGGTTCTTAACCCGGCGAAGGTAGTAGAGCCGGGGCTGAGTCCCATCAGAGCTCAGCCCACTGGAGCTCGGCCGACCAGAGCTCAGCGGATGAGCTCTTCGTACAACTCGATGTGCTCTTCGACCATCCGACCCACCGAAAAGTAGCCCTCCACCGCTTGGCGGCACGCGTCCCTGTCGATCTCGTCGAGCTTGGCGACCGCGTCCGCCATGTCGATCTCGTCATTGCACAGGTAGCCGGTACGCCCGTGTTCGATGACCTCGGGTGCGGCTCCTTCGGGGAATGCGATGACGGGCGTACCCGATGCGAATGCCTCGAGCATCACCAACCCGAACGGTTCCTGCCAGCGGATCGGAAAAAGTAGAGCGCGGGCTCCCCTCAGCAGCTCGAGCTTGCGTTCGTGGGGCACTTCGCCGAGATAGATCGCAGTGTCACCCATGAACGGTTCCACGTACTCCTCGAAGTACCGGCGTTCCCAGGGCTCGCGCATCTTCGCCGCGAGAAGCAATCTGACCCCCGCCTTCTTCGCCGCCTCTACCGCCCTGTGCGCACCCTTGTCGGGCGACATGCGACCGAGGAACAACAAATACTCCCCGTCGTCGTCGCCATCTCCGTTGCCGAAAGTGAACGCGGACGGATCTATCCCGTGATGGATCACACGTGCGATCGGAAGGTCGGGTGCGGCGCGTCTCTGAGAATTCGAGATGCAGATGATCGGAACGCGCCCGGCGAGCGCCCCATACAGGTCGGTGAGCTCTTCGTTGAAAGGTCCATGGATCGTGGTGGCCACTTTGATCCCTGGGAACCTTTCGGCGTAAAAGGGCCCGAGAACGGTGTGATCATGCACAACGTCGAAGTCGGCTATCGACCGATAGGAGTGGATGATGTGCCTCATCTCAGGCACTGCCATGCCGATTCTCATCCCCTCGGCTTCTGGGAGTATCCAGTCGATCGGGACCGAGGAGGTCGAATCACCTGTGGCGAAGAGAGTCACGTCGTGACCGGCGGCGACGAGTCCTGTGGCGAGCTGGTCGACGATCAGCTCGATCCCCCCGTATAAGGGGGGTGGGATCGGAGCCCAGGGAGGTGCCACGACTGCGATCCGCATTTCCCGATTCAACCATGGTCGAAGATGGGCGCATCGCATCACCCTTTTGCCTGCTCGGTGGGTCGACGCCCATGGCCTAGGCTCGCCCGGGTTTCCGGCGGCGTGGCCGAGTGGTTTAGGCAGGGGCCTGCAAAGCCCCGTACGGCGGTTCGATTCCGCCCGCCGCCTCCAAGCGATCAGGTATCGACCAGGTAGCTGGCCATCAGGTCCGCGAGGCTGGTCAGCGCGCGGGAAGACCGCGCAGGGTCCACGAACACGCTCCAGCGGCATGGACCGTCAGGGCGTAACTCCCGGCAGGAAGGGTCGGCCGGACGCCGCTCTTCGTTCCGCCAGCCGTCATGTCGACGGCGATGCCCTCCGCCTTCTGGCTCCCTGATTGAAGGATGAAGCCGATGGGCGATGTTCTGTCGAGCGTCGAGCAGTCCAGGGACCAGGCCACCTCGAACGACCCTGAGACGGCGAATGTTGCCGACTGAGCAGAAGCAGATGAGGCGAACTCGAACAGCGTTCCCGCGGGTTTGGTCAGGACGACCGGCGGCAGTTTCACAGAGGGCAGTCCGGCCTGGGATTGCGAAGCGGTCGTGGCATTTGCGTCAGGTGTCTGATCGCGGCCCACATATTTGTATTCCGCGGCCAGGCCCAACACCAGAACGAGCAGCAGGCCGACCACCTGGATGACAGTTACCCGGTTGACCCGGCCGACGCGACGACCTTTCTTGCCGAAAAATACGTGAGAGTGTTCGTCGTCTTCTGAGCTCTGTACACGCCGTTGTGTCAGCTTGTGGACAGAGGTATCTGCGTCTACAGATGCCGCAATTTCTCTCGCGATCGACGCGAAAGAAGAAGACTGGTCCCACCGGATCTTCTGTCCGCTTCCTTCACGAGCCGGTGCATCGATCGCATTGTCGTTGACGGCATTGATCTCGTTGGCCAGATCGAAATGACCGTCTGGAGTCTCTTCTTGCTCCGGGATCCCCAAAATGTCACCAGGAGCCGCTTCGGCAAGTTGCGGCGCGGTCTTCTGTGAGGACCGCTCTTTCGATTCCCCCGCCGGCTTGGGTGTGGGCTTCGTGGTCCGCTGTGCCTTCGTCGGCGCGGGTTTGGTCACTCCGTTCGGAAGTGAGCCTCCAACGCGTTGGGGTTGGGGGGTACGACCGGACGAGCGCTTGGAATTGGGCTTCTGTTGGGTATGGCGCGAAATGTCGACATCCTGTTCGCCGGGCAGGCTCTGCGGTGCCTCGACGACGATTACGCCTTCGAGGATGTCGTCAAGAAACGTCTCACCGTCACTCATCTGTTTTCGCCAACCTCCGGACGTTTACCCCTGGTCCGTCCCTGCCGCGCTCAACGCCACGCGATCGGCTGAACATCGGCAAACTGGAGGGAATGCTGGAGCATGATCCCTGGATAGAGGGGCCCTAGCGCTGCCGATCCGGCTACGAGGAGCCGCCTTTGGAGGCGTCCCATATGAGGTCCGCCGGGCGTTCGGAGCCCAACAGGAGCTTTCCGGGGTGCTGCTTGTCGATGTGGCCGATCAGCCCGTTGTATATCGAGTATCCGACCAGATCCTGGAGCCGCCTCGGGAACCGCTCGACCACGTCGTGCGGGATTCCCAGTTGCTGGTTCTCCTGCTGACGGATGTACCCGGCGCAGTAGTTCATCGCGATCCCGACACGGCGGGTGTCGGTCGTGTTGGCCCCGCCGCCGTGCCACAGGCTCCCGACCCAGATCAAAACGTCGCCCTTGTTCATTTCGGCGGGAATCGACTCGTACCGCTCGGTGAAGCTGGGGGAGTTCGCAGCAAGGTGTGTGCCGGGCACCAGGCGCGTTGCCCCGTTTGCGTCGGTGAAGTCGGTTATCGCCCACATGGTGTTGCAGATCAGCGGGGGATGGGGTTTTGGGAGCGCGATCAGCTGATCGTCTGAATGAATTGGCTGTGCCTTTTCGTCCGTCCCGATGGAGATGGAGGAGAGCGACGAGATGAGAAGTCCCGGGTCGAGCACCTTTTCTACGATCGGGAGCACGTTCGGATGCAGGGGGATCTGCTCGTAGAGCGGACCGTGGACCAGCAGGTTGTATATGCGCGTGGTACGGAGACCCTCGAACGCGTTGTCGGCCGCGGTGATCCCAAGGTCTTGCTCGAGCCTCAGCAGGTCCTCTGCGATCTCGTCGCACAAGGACGGTTCGATGGCCCCGGGGACGATCGTGTAACCGTCCTCTTTGACCCGTTCGGCATGGCCTGCCTGAGTGTTGGGATCCACTGCCCGTCCCTTCGATCTCGGACCCGATGCTAGGACCCGGGTCGGAAAGTCAGGTGATACCGTGCCTGGTCTAGGGGCCGTTGGCGCAGTTGGTAGCGCACTTGCATGACGCGCAAGGGGTCAGAGGTTCGAGTCCTCTACGGCCCACCACATCGTCGTATTCGAACTTCGGCACAGAGAAGAGGAGATCGAACGGCTCCTTGTACCCCGCTTCGACGACATGGCCCTCACGGACGCGCACGTCTTCGAGTACGGCCGCGTTGAATAGCCTCCTCGTCCGGTCGCTTCCTCGCCGGTAGGCGGTGGCACAGCGGGTGGAGAAACGCAGCGCGAGGTCCATCACCTCTTGCCAGTCGTCGAGGCTCGCGGCGAGGGTTGCTTGGCGGGACTCGATGGCTCGTAGCTCGGCGCCGATGCGCTCTTGTTCATGTCGGAGCATCACGACGTCGATGGCGTTGGCGTAGTAGGCCTCCATGAGCTTGTAGCGCTCGGACTCGGCGTGTTCGTGGCGCTGTGCGAGCAGCTCGCGCTCGGCGGTGGTGTCCTCGTGATGGGTCGCCACCTCGGTGGCGATCGCCTGGCGCAGACCCTCGGCCCAGTTGGCGGGCACCTCGATGCGGCCGTAGAGATCCTCGACCTCGGCCTCGAGCTGGTCAGCGGCGACGTAGCGGCTCTTCGGATTCTGATGGGGTGACCCCTCCTCACCGGACGACGATCGAGCCCAGGACCCGCCAGTTCGGTTTGCCGGCGTAGAGCAGGACTCTGATCCGGTAGTTGGCGAAGTTGCGGAAGCCGA
>JBAPRR010000312.1:0-10004 GCA_049281195.1 Acidimicrobiales bacterium | reverse complement strand
GTTCGAGACGGTGCGAGGTGCTCGGGATCGTCTCGATGCGCGATACCGCTTGTTGCACTTGTTCGACCGGGAAGCCGAGCGCGATCACCGCGCCGACCGCGCACGCCAGATTCGATTCTCGGGCGTCGCTCTTCAAGCCGTCCGCCAACACATTTCCGTCCACGGACACGCGCAGCGGCCCGGATGGTCCACCTGTGCGTTCGACCACGACTGTGACTCCGCCTGTTTCAGCGATTGCTTCGGTGGTCTGGCACCTGACCACCTGGCGTCCCTGTCCTGAAAGCCGATCGGCAAGACCGGCCAACCGTGGGTCGTCGGTTGCCAGAACCGCCACCCGGCAGCCCGCGACGATCTCGGACTTCGCCTCCAGTACGCGGTCCTCTGATCCGAAACGTTCGAGGTGCACGGGACCGATCGCTGTAATCACCGCCACCTCGGGATCCAGCCACTGGCACAGCTCCGCTATCTCGCCCGGTCCGTAAGTGCCCATCTCCGCGATGAATATCTGCGTGCCCGGGGCCAGATGCTCGTTTATGGCACGCGCCAGACCGGCCCGGTTGTTGAAGCTGGCCGGGCTCGCCACCACCACGGCGGATCCCGAGAGCATGTGCGCGATCGCGTGCTTAGTACTCGTCTTCCCGTAAGAACCGGTCACGGCCACGATCCTCGGACCGACGAGACCGATCCGGTCCTTGGCGCGCTCCACATGTGGATTGAGCAGATGCTTCTCTATCGGGGATGCCACCAGACATCCCACGTCGATGATCCGCGGAAGCGCCAGCACCGACACGGCCGCGACGACCGGGACCCGCAGGATCACGCCTAGAACGGCGACAATGGCGGCCTCGAGGACCAGCGAAACAACCGCCAGACGCGTGAGACGGGGGGTCCACACGAGCGGCGATGTCCTACCGCGCAGCGTCAGCCCTATCGGCCCCGCTGCTGCGGTGATTGCCGCGCCGATCGCGAATATCGGCAACTGAACAGAGGCCGCACAACATGCCACCGCGGCGATGCCGAGCAGGATCCCCGAAGGTCGCGAGGTCCACCAGCGCCAGGCGAATCTGGACACCGATCCGGGCAGGTAGTGCTCGCGCTGAGCCACCCGCAGCCAACGGATCCCGGCGGGCACAACGGCCAATGCGCATGCGACCAGTGCGATCCAGCCGACGCTTCCACCCGAGACTGTCTGCTTTCCTTCCCAGGTTGCGGTGGCGAGGAGGCCCAGTCCCATACGCCCGGCGTCAGCGAGCACCGGCGTTGCACGGAGCGTCGAGAGCGCGATCGACGGCCCGGCGGAGCATGTCCGGAACTGTGAGCGGTGTCATGTGGCCGGCACCAGGACACACCGTCAAGGTCGAACCGGAAACGGTCGACGCCACCGATCGGGCCACTGCCAGCGGAGCCTCTTTGTCGTCGTCGCCCCACACCAATTCGAGCGGGCATCTGATCGCGGCGACCTGCTCTGTGTACGTTTCGTTGGTCAATCGCACCAAGATGTCGCGCATGACTCCCTGCGCGGCCAGATAGTCGGCGGAGCCGTAGTGCTGTCTGGCCCGTTCGAGCATCGACTCAGGCACCAGGTTCGCTTTACGAAGGGTGCGGACGAGCCGGTAGCGGTAAGGAGGGCGCTTGGCCTTCGACTGCAAACGGACAAGAGGTACGCCGGTCAGTACGAGCGCCCGGACGAGATCGGGGCGCGACTGGGCCAGGTGTACGGCGACCCGTCCACCGAATGAGTGCCCCAGCACCACGAAGCCTTGCGCGGGGAGGCCTCCGGCGGGCGCAGGACCCTGTTCTCTCACCTCGTCGAGGACCCGGGCCACGAGGGCCGCATAGTCGGCCGATCCCCAGACCGCCGGTGGTTCAGGCGATGCGCCGAACCCCGGCAGGTCCAAAGCCAGGCTCGCCGATGCGCCGCCCGCAGAGGCTGGGCCGAGAACAGCGGCGAAGTCGTCGTGGGTCCTTCGCCAACCATGAAGTGCGAGAACGCGCACCGGCTCCGTTCCCCACACCTCACCGAAGACTTCTCCTCCGGCAAACGACCTCAGCATCGCCGGGCGAGGCTAATGCCGGCCGTCGGAACGCGGGGCACTCCTCGAGGCAGGGATGGACACCGGCGATATGGTGCCTCACATGACGGACATCGACGAGCATGGGCGTCCGGAGCCACCGCTCGCGGCCGGGGAGCAGGAAACACTGGCCGGCTATCTCGACTATCAGCGGTCAACGCTCGGGTGGAAATGCCGTGGTCTCGAATCGAAAGGCCTGAATACCACCACCGCCGCTTCCACCCTCACCCTGGGTGGAATTCTCAAGCACATGGCATTGGTCGAAGAGGCATGGTTCTCGCGTTCACTGTTCGACCGCCCCTATGCACCACCGTGGGACGCGGTGAATTTCAAGGAAGATCCGGACTGGGATCTGAGGACGGCAGCCGAAGATTCTCCTGAGGAGCTGTTCCTGCTCTGGAACGCGGCGTGTGAGAAATCGCGGTCACTTCTCGCCGAGGCTCTGGCGCGCGGCGATCTCTCCCAGTTGGCGCAAAGGACCTGGCCGGACGGCCGGGCTCCGAGTCTCCGCTGGATCATGTGTCACATGATCGAGGAGTACTCCAGGCACAACGGCCACGCCGACCTGCTGCGTGAGGCGGTCGACGGCGAGACGGGCGAATAGGAAAGCCGGCCACCGCCGGATTCCGGATCCCCCGTTACGCCACACCCCGTCGATACCGTGCGATCCGTGGACGAAGAGCTGCCGCATCCCCTCTCCGAGGGTGACGCCATGGCCAGGGTCCTCCGGGGACTGACCGGGGCGCAGTATGAGGCCGTCACCTCAGAGGCCTCCCCTTTGTGTGTGATCGCCGGCGCCGGTTCAGGAAAGACCCGGGTCCTCACGCACCGGATCGCCAAAAGGGTCCTCGACGGATCCGCAGATCCTGAACGCACCATGGTCCTCACCTTCACCCGCAAGGCCGCGGGCGAGCTCCGATCACGTCTCGGCCATCTGGGTGTGCCGCACTCGGTGACTGCGGGGACGTTTCACGCTCTGGCGTACGCGCAACTCCGCAGGCGGTGGGCCGACATGTCCGTCCGTCCCCCTGCGGTGTGCGATTCCCCGGCACGGGTCATTCGGCCGCTCATCGCCCAAGCCACGGGCAGACCCCCGGATCCGGCGATGACCTACGCGGTGTCGAACGAGATCAGTTGGGCTCGGGCGCGCCTGGTCGATCCCGACCGCTACGGGCTGGAGGCAAGCCGCGCCGGCCGCCAAAGCATCGACCCGGAATTGGTGTCACGCGTTTACGGCGAGTACACGACGGCGAAGAAACGCAAGGGTCTCGTGGATCTCGACGATCTGATGGAGCACTGCGCGATTGCGCTCGAGACCGATTCCACCTTCTCGAGCGCGCAACGCTGGCTGTTCCGCCACTTCTTCGTCGACGAGATGCAGGACCTGAACCCCGCACAGTGGAGGTTGCTCAGAGGGTGGCTCGCCGATCGCGACGACGTCTTTGTGGTCGGCGACCCGCATCAGGCCATCTACTCGTGGAACGGCGCGGATCCAACACTTCTGAACCGGATCACGGAGTTGATGCCCGACATGACGGTGCTCCGGCTCGACGACAACCACCGCTGCGCTCCCGAAGTCGTCGATGTGGCCAGATCGGTGCTCGGAGGCGCGGCCGCGGAGTCGATAAGAAGCGCCAGAGAAGACCTGACCGGGCAGGTCGAGGTGCGCGACTTCGAAGACGACGAGCGCGAATCGAATGCATTGGCGAGGTGGCTGCGCGACCATCACGCCCCGGGCCGATCGTGGTCTTCTTTCGCAGTTCTGGCGCGGACGAACGCCAGGCTGGAGCCGGTGGCCCAGGCTCTGGCCCGGGCCGGAATCCCGTTCGTGCGTCGTGAACAAGCGGCAACGGGGTCCGAGGTGAGCGCGCTCGCGGCGTTGCGCTCCCTACCGAAGAACACTCCGTTGCGCCAAGCCCTGGCTTCGATCTCCACGGAAGAAGAGGACATCGAATGGCTGGCGCGTGAAGTGGACTCGATCTGTTCGGAGTTTCCTGAGGCCGATGTCGGCCAGCTTCTCTCGACGCGCGCGCTGGGCGCAGCAGATGCGGGTGATTCTTATAAGAAAACCAAAGACGCGGTTCAGGTGCTGACATTCCACCGCGCCAAGGGTCTCGAGTGGACATCGGTGGCGGTGGTCGGCCTCGAGTCGGGGATGGTGCCGATCGCGCATGCGGTCCGTTCCGAGGCCCTCGACGAGGAGCGCAGGCTCCTGTACGTGGCACTCACCCGGGCGGAGCGTGAGATCTGGTGCTCGTGGGCGGAAAAACGGACCACAGAGGACCGCAGCTGGAACTGCGAACCCTCGCCCTACCTGTCCGCCATCCGTCTGGCGGCCCGTGTCGTTGCGGACTGCGACCCGGTGCCCGCTTCGACGCACATAGCGGAGCTTCGTTCCAAGCTCACCGTTGCCGGTTGAGACGCTGCCCTCGTCGAGTAGTCCCGACAGTCAGTGAATGTCGGTCAGTCGATGTCAATCAGTCGACGTCGACGTCGACGAAAACCGGTGCGTGATCGGAAGGCTGTTTCCCTTTGCGGGCGTTGCGGTCGATCAGGGCGAACGTGGTCCGCTTTCCCAGGGCTTCTGACAGCAGGATCAGGTCGATGCGCATTCCCTCGTGCTTGTGGAAGTTCCCTGCCCGGTAGTCCCACCAGGAAAAGAGGCCGCCCTGGTCGTACTGGGTCCTGAAGCCGTCGGTCAGTCCCCATTGCTCGACCTCGCGAAGAGCCTTTCTTTCTGGTTCGGTCACGTGTGTCGATCCGGCCGTCTTGGCGGGATCCCAGACGTCGATGTCCTCCGGCGCGACGTTGAAGTCGCCGCACACCGCTATGGGGTCTCCGGGCTTGGCTGTCGAGTCCAGGTGAGCGCGTAGCTCACCGAACCACTCGAGCTTCTGATCGTAGAACTCGCTGTCCACGAGCCTTCCGTTCGGGACGTATACGGAATAGACCCGGACTCCTCCGCAGATCGCAGAAACGATCCGGGATCCCTGCTCATCCGCACCGGAGGTGAAGCCGGACAGGACGTCTTTCATCCCGACCTTGCTCACGATCGCGACGCCGTTCCAACGTCCGTCGCCGTGATGAGCGACTTCGTATCCGAGGGCTGCGAAAGGCATTTCGGGGAAAGCGGCGTCCGCCACCTTCGTTTCCTGCATACACAGAACATCGGGCTGTGCGTATCCGATCCATTCCTCCACGCGCGGCATGCGGGCGTTGAGGGAGTTCACGTTCCAGGTGGCGATCCTCACCGGGCCATCTTCGCGTGCGGCAGTGTCGGTCGGGGTGGGCGAATCAGTGCGGCCTAATCAGTACGGCGTAATCAGTACGGCGTAATCAGCGGCGGTCGGCGCACACGAACAGGAGGCGGGCCTCGCACGCCAGTTCGCCGTTGACTGTCGCCCTGCCGTTCCCGTATCCGGCTCCGCCCGACGACAGACGCTCGAGTGTCGTCGACATGTCGAGTGTGTCGCCCGGGGTGACCTGGCGCCTGAACCTGGCGCGGTCGACGCCGCCCAGCAGAACTACACGGCCGGCAAAACGTTCGTCGGTCAGAACGGCCAGAGCTCCCGTCTGCGCCAACGCCTCGACGATCAACACGCCTGGGAGTACCGGGTATCCCGGGAAGTGGCCGGCGAAGAATGCCTCTTTGCTGGTGAGGTTCCACCGTGCCGTGGCGCGTTGGCCCGGCTCTACTTCGACGACCTCGTCAACGAAGAGAAACGGTGCCCGGTGAGGCAGCACATCCTCAGGATTGAGCATGGCCGCTGACCATAGACCGGGCCGCCGAGACCCTGCCGGGAACCGGGGGCGAGGTTCCCGGCAGGTCGGCGGTTAGGGCGTTAGCGAGCGGAAAGCCAGTTGTCTTGAAGCACCTGTCGGTGCCGGCTTGCTTCGTTCGCCCGCCAGGATGATTGGTTCTTAGGAGCGGCTTCCAAAACGATTCGGCCGCGTCCCATTCCCCTCCTGAACCGGGAAGAGATTCGTTCCATCACGATCAGATCATCGGGACTCTGAGTGACGATCTTTAAGGGGATACAACCACTTTTCGTGGTTTTGATGAACCGGGGCTGACGATCGGGCACAAAGCCGGTGATCGCGAGTGCTTAGACGCCTCTGCCCCGACCTTTGGACGGCGACTTCACAGCAGACGCTTTCGCAGCATTGGGTACCTTTTTGGTTCCGGCAGCCTTCTGGACCTTGGCGACCTTCTGGACCTTCGCCACCTTCTGGGTCTTCGCGGCCTTCTGGGCTTTAACGGCCTTGTGGATCTTGGCGGCCCTTGTCGCCTTTTCGGATTTGGCCGCTTTCTGCACCTTGGAAGGCGCCTGCTTGGCCACAGGCGCCGCCTTCGATGACTTAGCTGCCTTGACCGCCTTGGTCGGCCCGGCTCCGGCGGCCGCTTTCGTCGACTTTGTCGCCCTGACAGGGCCGGCTGCCTTTTTACCCTTTGTGGCCTTTTCGGTCGCTTTGGCCGGCTTGGCAACCTTCGAAGCCTTCTTCGAGGCTCCAGCGCCCGAGGAGACCTTCGTAGGTGCAGGCGACACCGCTTCGGCCACGGCCTTTTTGGCGGCAGCCTTTCTCGTGGGTGCGGCCTTTACCGGCGACGGGGGCGTACCCGGTGAATCGACCGGTCTGGTCCGCCCGCGGCGCCTTGTAGCTGGGACCTTCTCGGACATGGAAGCCACGTCTGAAGAGGGGACCTTCTTTCTTGAACGACCTTTCCTGGGGGCGGAGGTTTGGTCTTCTCCGGTGTCTTCCGAGTCCACCGCGCCGGCCACAGACCCTCTGCCGGTCCGTTTTTTCCTCACCTCGGAGGCGGCCTCTTCGGCACCTTCAGCTACCAGGCCATGAGAAGCCACCACATCGGGAAGAGCGAGTTGCGCTCCACGGCGCGAAGGATCGAGCGCTACGAGCTGGAAGGTGCGCACCTCGCCGATCCGGAGAACGTCGCGAGCTCGGCGGGGAGGTGGATCCGCCAGGCCGGCGAGCGGGACGTAGCAGAGCATGTCGTCCACCTGGGCCATCGCTCCGTGCGAGGTGAAGGAGACCACCTTCCCCTCGAGCTCGGAGCCGACCGGGTGATCGCTTGCGAACGTGATGAAAGGAAGCGGATCGTTAACCGCCTCGGGGATGGGCTCCTGCTTGTTTTTGGCCGATCCCCTCTTGCGCGGGATGCGACCGGGCCCGAGGGCCTCTTCGGTGGCCTGCGCGATGGCAGCGCGTACCCCCTGATCAGACGAGCTGTCGGGGGCAGGTTTTGTATCCCCGATTTTGGGCTTCCGACCCCTTCTGGGCGTCTTCGCGTCGGCGGTCTTTGCGGCATCCTTGTCAGCTGACCGGGCAGCCGTCGTAGGACGGGCCGCCCGGCGTCTACGACCGTTCGGCTCGTCCGCGGCAGAGGGTCCGCGAACCGGGCGCCTGGGGGAAAAGATCCAGCCCACACCGGGAACCGGGGTGGCACCCATCAAACGGTCCTCGTCGAACAGCCATGGGTGCTCCTCGAGGAATTCACGGAACGAGTCGTTCGAAAGCACCTGAGCCCCGATGCGCTCCGCTATGCGAAGGACAAACGCGTCTCCGCGACCGATCGCCCCCGCTGGGGGGGAGATCAGCTCTCCGTGAGCAACGGCTTCCTCGAACCCGCGGCGCTCGGATCGGTCGATCCTGTGCCCGAACGTGGCGTCCACGATCACGGTGACGTTTACGCCGGGGTGCTCTTCCAGGTACTGCCTTACGGCCTGGTCGAGCTGTTCAAGGCTGGGCGTCGAACGCCCTTCCGTCGCAATGTTCGAGCCGTCAACGACGACGTTCGTAGGCGGCATGTCTGCTCCCAGTCAACCACTCCGCAATGACGTAGGGACCGATGCTCCCCACGCTCGTAGGATCGCCCGCATGGGATCTGACCTCGTCGGCGAGGTAACCGAGCTGCTACAGCAGCTCATCCGTAATTCGTGTGTGAACGACGGGACCGAGCAGTCCGGGCAGGAGCATCGGAGTTCCGACACCATCCAGAGTGTTCTGGAGGGAACAGGCGTCGATTTTGAGGCCTACGAGCCGGTGCCGGGGAGACGGTCCCTCGTCGCCAGGATCGAGGGAAAGAATAGGGATGCCCCCTCGTTAGCGCTGGTCGGGCACACCGACGTGGTGCCCGCCGAGCCTTCCGACTGGCGTCACGACCCGTTCGGGGGCGAGCTGATCGACGGAGAGGTGTGGGGACGCGGCGCCGTGGACATGCTCAATCTGACCGCGTCGATGGCGATAAGCATCCGCCACCTCGCCCTGGAGGGATTCAGGCCGGAGGGTGACATCGTCTACGTGGCGGTGGCCGACGAGGAGGCCTTGGGCTCTCACGGAGCCGGGTGGTTGGCCGAGCACGAGACGAACGCAGTGAAGACCGACTACCTGATCACCGAGGCCGGAGGTTTTCCGATGGCCGCTCCTGGTGGAATCCGGCTCCCTGTCATCACCGGAGAAAAAGGCGCGCACTGGTGCAAGCTGACAGTCAAAGGTGAGCCGGGACACGCCTCGCAGCCGCTTCGGACCGGCAACGCATTGGTTAAGGCGGCCGAGGTCGTCCGCAGGCTCGATGCCTACAAACCATGCGCCGACCTCCATCCCGCGTGGACCCGGTTCGTAAGCGAGCTCGGCCTGCCCGAGGAGATCACCAACGCCTTGTTGGACCCGGATCAGATCGAGGAGTTTTGCGAGACCTTCCCCGCCATCGGTCTCGCGCGACAGGCACATGCGTGTACCCACACCACGATCGCACCGACAATGCTTCGCGCCGGGAGCAAGATCAACGTCATTCCCGACCGGGTCGAGCTCGATCTCGACATAAGGACTCTGCCGGGATGGGAGACCGCAGACGTAGAAGCGATGCTGAGCGATGCGATCGGCGATCTTTACGGCGACATCGAGATCGATTTCTACTGCACTGACGTCTCCACGATCTCACCCGCGGACACGCCGCTGTGGACAGCATTGGAGCGCGCTTCATCCGAGGCTTACCCTGGCTGCCGGCTCGTCCCGTTCCTCACCGTAGGTGCCACCGACGCCCGCTTCTTCCGCGCGCTCGGGACCGTCGCATACGGGTTCGGCCTCTTCAGCGAGAAGATGACCTTCGAGGACTACGCCACCATGTTTCACGGGGTCGATGAGCGTGTGGATGTCGACTCGCTCCGGCTGTCGACCGAGCTTTGGGGACGTCTTGCTCGCGAGAGCTTCACCGGCTGATCTTTCGAGCGACGCGGCAAACGGAGATCAGGTGGTATCGAGCGAGTACGACGCAGTCCTCTTCGACTTCGGAGGTGTGCTCTCCGACGGACCGTTCGAGGCCTTTGCGGAGTACGAATCCGCCAACCGCCTCCCTGCCGGCTTCATACGCGAGTTGAATGCGAAGGACCACCACACGAACGCATGGTCACAGCTCGAGCGCGGCGAAGTCAGCATGGAGGACTTCTGCGACCTGTTCGAAGCCGAGGCGAACCTCGCCGGAGGGACCGTCGACGCCCGGGTTCTGATCGGAAGTCTGCAAGGAAAGATCAGGCCTCAGATGCTCGAGGCGGTGAAGCGATGCCACCAGCACTTCAAGACTGGATTGCTCACCAACAACTACATCACGGTGCGCGGCAACGAGAACTTCGAGTGGCTACCCGAGCTGTTCGATGTGATCATCGAGTCGGCCGTAGAGGGGATCCGTAAGCCGGAGCCGCAGTTCTACCTGACCGCGTGCGAGCGGCTCGGCGTGGAACCCAGTCGCTCCGTGTTTCTCGATGACCTCGGTGTGAACCTGAAGCCTGCGCGCGCTCTCGGAATGACGACCGTCAAGGTCGGCGACCCCGAGACTGCGCTGGCGGAACTAGAGCAACTTCTTGATCTCTCCCTCAAGTAGCTACGGATTCGAGTCGCAGCCGTCGCCTACGGGAATAC
>JBAPRR010000311.1:0-16397 GCA_049281195.1 Acidimicrobiales bacterium | reverse complement strand
GATGTCGACGAGCATTCTCCACGGTCACATGAGCGCGTTCTATTGGGGCCAGTCATACGGAGGCGCCGAATCGTACGTGGTGGCGGCTGTTTCGGTAGTCCTGGGCAAAAGCGCCGTCGCCATGTCTGCGACGGCGGCGATCCTTGCGGCGCTGGCCTCCGTGGCCTGCTATTTCTGCGCCAAAAGCCTCTGTGGTGATCGGCTGGTGGCCGTTCTCGCGGCAACGGCGGTATGGGCTTGGCCCGAGGAAGCGGTATGGCATTCGACGACAGAATTCGGATTCCGGGGGGTGACGCTCCTTTGCGGACTGTTGTGCCTGGCATTCGCCCTTCGCATCGACGCGCGCCGCGAGTCGCTCCTTGTTGTCCTCGGCTTGGGCCTGGCAGCGGGAGTCGGATGGTGGTCCTCTCCTGAGATCGTGTATTTCCTCGTTCCCGCAGGATTGATCCTGCTGTTCGGAAAGACGGGCGTGGCAAGAAGGAGCAACCGGCACACGGGTCTCTCAGCCAGGGCGGTTCTCGCCTTGGCCGCCTTTCTGGTTGGTGCGCTCCCCTGGTTGGTGGCGAACATCAGCTCGGGATTCGCATCGTTGAAGGCTTCGAGCACAGGGGTTCCGCCATCGGAGCAGACGAGCTATCTGTTCAGGGTCGGGGTGTTCTTCAAGCATGCGCTCCCCCAACAACTCGGACTGATCAATCCGATCCGCCAGGGCGTCGTGCCTCTGACCGGCGATGGGAAGTGGGTCCTTGGCACCCACTTCGGACCGGTCAGTTACGTCGTCGTTCTCGTTCTGATCGTGGCGATGATGCTGGCCGGCCTGGCTGCGGGTGGCGTGGCCCGTTTGATGGTCCTCGGGTTGATCGCGTTCCCGTTCATATATGCGATCCCGCTCTCCACGTTCTTCTGGGAGGACGGGAGATACGGTCCGTACCTTCCGGTCATCGTGGTGGTGACCACCGTTGCAGTGGTCGGTGAACTGGCTCCGAAGCGCGAGAGCTCGTTCGGTCGGTCAGAAGCGCAGGGACCACGGGCGGCTATTCAGTGGCTCGGCTCCCTGGCTGTGATTGTCGCCGTCTTTTTCGGCGCGCTCGGTTTGCACCAGGTCTTCGGAACCGCCGGCTTCGGCCCTACCAAGCTCGCATCAAATTGGGGGAATCCAGAAGATGCGTTGAATGCAACCGTGGACTCAATGACTTCACACGGGATAACAGTGGCGTGGAGCGGTTACTGGATCGCGAACGTGCTCGACGAAGTAAGTGACGGCCGCGTGCAGGTGGGAGTAGTGGGGGTGGTGCGTCAGGTCTCTTTGCAGAAGGCGGCGTTGAACGATCCACGTGCCGCGTGGATCTTCTTCCCTGCGCAGAACAACCTGCCGGCGGTCCAGGCCCTCCAGGCGACTGCCCCCGGACCGCTGAACTGGAGTCTCCCGACCTTCGAGGCGCTGTTGAAGGGCAAAGGCATCGGATACTCCACCGAGGAGATCGGCGTGTTGGTGGCGTTGAGGCCGGACATTCCGGTCACGCCCGCCACGCTGGGAATTTCGCCGTCGCTCGTCGGGGGGTAGGGACCGGCGGAGGATTGATCAATGAATCACGGCACAAACGGCCAGCCGCGTAACGACTCACCAAGGTCTTCCAAGACTTCGCGGGTCTTGATCCTCGGTGCCTGCGCGGTCGTCGTTGCGGTCCTGGTTGTCGTCGTGCTGGTGGAACAGGGCAATTCCCCGACACATCCTCACCCGACGACCTCATCACTGGCATCGAAAGCAGCGAGACCTGGTGTCGATCTCACCACCGACGTCAACATGTCGAATGGCATCGCCAGAAAGGGCGCCGTGGTGCTGTCCGGAGACGCGAGGTTCGAGGTTCTCGCTCCGACCGTTATCCGCCTCGAATACTCACCTTCCGCCAACTTCGAGAACAGCCCGACGGTGAACGTGCTGAATCGGCGCTTGCCGGTTCCGAGATACACCTCGCGCGACATCGCAGGTTGGTTGACCATCCAGACCGATTCCATGACTCTCAAGTACAAGATCGATTCCGGACCGTTCTCTCCTCTCAACACATCTCTCACCTTCGAAAACGGGTCCGAGCCCGAAGTGGTGCGTCCGACCTGGGATTGGGAGTGCACGTACGGCCAGTCGTGCCAGGCTGGAGATGCCGTGCTGAGCGGCGCGCAGATCGAGCAGCAGCAGACCGGGTACGTGAGCCAGGCCGGGTACGTGGGACATCTTTCCCGGGGTGAAAGCGCCACCTGGAACGTGATCGGTTCCGTACCGGGGTCAGCGGGAGTGACGATCCGGTACTCCAACATCGCGAACATCTTCGGCCCACCGGGCGCTCACACCCTCGCGATGCTGGTCAACGGTCGTTTCGCCCACACTGTCGACTTTCCTGAAACGTCGAACGCGGCACCGTGGTCAGAGGTGACCACCGAAGCATCCCTCGCATCGGGGACGAACACAGTTGAGTTCCTTTGCTCCCCCGGGGACAGTTGCGATCTCAGCCTCGACACCATTGCTACAGCGGCAGCGGGATCTCCGGCTCCCCAACCGCTGCAGACGAATCCACTCGGTGGGTGGCTGCGTGGCTTCGACACCTTCACATATTCGCCACCGTTGAACCAGCCATGTGCGGCGGGGACCGCCGGCGTGGATTGTGTCAATCCTATTGAGCCGCTACACCAGGATGGATTGCTCGACCGTGCTGGATGGCGTCTGCTCGATGATTCCCAAAGTGCCGTGTGGACAAAACAAGGTTGGGTGGCGCCTCGAACATCCAACGGCGATGTGCAAGATGGATACCTTTTCGCGTACGGCCAGGACTACTCGGGGGCACTTCGTACCTTCTACCAATTGACGGGAGATGCTCCGCTGCTTCCCAGGAGCACCTTTGGGGTGTGGTACTCCGACTACACGCCCTATTCGAGTGCAGAGCTCGAAAACTCTGTCTATAAAGGGTTTCTGGCTGCCGACGTTCCCTTGAACACTCTTTCGCTCGACACCGATTGGAAAGCGCCGAATTCGTGGGACGGTTGGGAATGGAACACGAAACTCTTTCCGAATGTGACGAAATTTCTCGAATGGGCGAAGTCCAAGGGGATCAGCGTGACCCTGAACGTTCACTCGAGCATCGCCGATAACGACCCCAAGCTTCCGCAGGCCGAGCACATCGCGCAAAACTCTCTTGCGCAGTCTCCGTCATCAGACTGCACCGACGGTCCATGCAAGGTTTGGGACTGGAGCTCCCGTCCGCAGGCGCAGTCGAACTTCGTGCTGCAGCAAAGCTTCTTGAACCAAGGAGTCGCGTTCTGGTGGCTCGACTGGTGTTGCGACGACTCGGTGGTGACCATGCCAGGACTCGACCCCGACGCGTGGATCGGACACCTTTATGCGCAGGAGATGATCAATCAGGGTGAGCGTGGCTTCGTTCTCACTCGTATCGGATCTTCCAACGGGAGTCCCGAGCAGGAGTACCCCGCCGGCCCATGGTCCGACCACACCTCGGCAATCGCATTCACCGGAGATGCCTGGGGGACGTGGACCCAGCTGGCGACGGAGGTGGCCCTCACTCCTGCAGAAGCGACCGTCGGTGAGCCGTACGTCAGCGACGACGTCGGAAGCTATCTCGGACCGCCACCTACGCAGGGATCTCCGGATCCCCCGGATCTATTCGACCGTTGGGTCCAGTTCGGGACCTTCCAACCCATTCTCCGGCTTCATTCGGACGACGGAAATCGCCTGCCTTGGCAATACCCGGAGCCGGTGAGCGGCATTACCGAGAGCTTTCTTCGCCTGCGTGAGGAGTTGATCCCCTACACCTACACGCTGGCTTCGGAGGCAAGCAGGACAGGAATGCCCATTGCCCAGCCTCTGTATCTCGATTACCCGTCGCTCGAAGCTGCCTACGATCACCCCGGGGAATATCTGTTCGGCTCCAACATGCTCGTCGCTCCGGTCACGACGCCCGGCACGGTGGCCCAAACCACGGTGTGGCTGCCTCCGGGTCGATGGATCGACTACTTCACCGGCGCCACTGTGACCGGGCCATCGACTGTGAGCCTGTCTGTTCCTTTGGACCAGATGCCCGTGTTCGTCCGCGCCGGCGGGATAGTGCCGCTTGAGTCGAACGCCAGTTCTGGCGCGTCCACAAACCTGACATTGAAGGTGTACTCGGGTTCGGCGGGGACCTTCGATCTGTACGGAGACTCCGGATCCGGACTCGGTTACGAGAGAGGCCAGTACACCGACACCGAGATCAGTGACTCGCCAACCGGTGACGGCGGAGCCTGTCGGGTAACCATCGGTGCCGCGAAAGGTCGCTACCCAAGAGAGCCGAAAGATCGTGTGTTCACTGTCGAGATGATTAACTTCACCCGGCCTTCAGACGTGACACTCGACGGTACGAAGTTGAGTGGTGAGCCGCAAACTTCCAAGCGTCAAGGCTGGTACTACAACGCGTCGACGCACACGATCGTCGTCGACACTGGCGAGGTGTCGACTTCGCGAGCCGTCGACCTTGTAGCTGAAGGAAGTACCACGACCAACGCTGCGGAGGCTTCCGCCGGCTGATCTTTTGCGGGCGAACGGTTAAGCCCGTGGAGTCGCTGGTTGGCTACTCCAAACAGCTGGTTGGCTACTCCAAATAGTCCAAACGGCTGGTTGGCTACTCCAAATAGATAGTGCGCGCAGTCACCCATAGTTTTGCCTGGGATCAGATTGAGAACTTGGTGAGAAGCTCGCAGAAACAAGCCCCTGTGTGGCTGAGCTCCTCGTTGCTTATGAGGGTGAAGGCAGGACCATCAAAAGCCAGTTGCCTACAGAACCTTTCGGTACTACACAGGGAGCTACCAGACCTTGAGAAGGGGGATTTATTCCATGATCCGACGGGCGGCCGTAGCGGGGACTTTGTTGCTTACTTTCATGGTCGTGGTTCCGGTCGCGGCGGGAGCGGCTGTTACCCATTCGAACTCGAAATGGTCCAGCGTCAACCCGCCTGTGGTTGGTAGCGGCATAACGAAATGTCCAATTGACGATGCAACTATCAAGTTCAACCCCCCGCTATTAACCGTGGGCGCAGCTTCATCAGAAACAGTGACCATCAAGGCTGCGGGCAAGCCATGTGGCAGCGGTACGCCTGTTCCGCACGAGTACACAATGAAGGCGACCGGCACGATCACAGGCACAGGTGTGAACACCTGCGCGGATTTTTTCGCTACCACTCCTCCTGGCACCGTCACTGCTAGCGGATCGTTCGCGGGGACAGTCAAATACCAGACGAACATCGCCCCTTCGGGCATCACGTTCTCCGCGCTCACATCATCCGACACAACCTTCGCCCATCCGGTGAGTTTCACGATTTCGCCCATATCCGTGACAGGTTCATATCCGACCGCCTCGGGCGTCGTGAAGATGAAGAGCGAGTCGTCTGAGGATGTCACTGCCCTCAATACCAGTTGCTCGAGCACCGCAGGGCTCTCCAAGATCACGATGGGCCACGCGGGCGGAGTGCTGTTCTGACCCCAGGCAATTCGCCCGTCGAGGGCTCATCCAGAATCGGTTCTTACTGATCCGCACCCGCGGCGGCATGCGAGAGCATCCGATCCTTTGTTCGCCCATCCTCTGCTCGCCCATCCTCTGCTCGCCCATCCTCTGCTCGCCGATCCATTGCCGGGCGCCATAATTCCGGAGTGGCGGTCGAGGGCCTTTATTTCACTTGTCCGAGTTGCAAGGCCGTCTCTCCGGTTGATCCACGTTTCGTCTCCTGGTGTCACGCATGCGGACTGAACGCTGATCCGGAGGCGGCGTCTCCCCCCAAAGGCCGATTCAGGACGCGGGCGGCGCTCCGTGGCGACAAGCGCATGCGCGAGGTCTTCGAGCGCTGCAAGACGGCTCCTGACCTACGGAACCTGCCCGATCGCTGGCGCAGGTTGGGACAGGCGTGTGCCGTGCTCGTCCACCTGGCGACAGTCGCCCTCATCGCAGGGGCAGTGTTCGTCGCTCTCTCCACCGTGTGGATCGTGTTGAAGGTGCTTCTCGTACTCCTGCTCGTCGGCTTTGCGTTCGAAGTGCGACCACGCTTGGGGCGGCCGGCTAAGGGAATCGAGGTAAAGCGGGAGCAGGCGCCTGCTCTTTGGTCTGTGGTCACCGAGCTCTGTGCCATGGTCGGAGCGCGCCCGCCACACACTCTTTTCGTCGACGGCCGGTTCAACGCAAGTTACGGGATGGTCGGATTGAAGAGGAGTCGGCGCCTTACCCTCGGTTACCCGCTTTGGAATGTCCTAGGCCCGGAGGAGCGCATCGCAGTCCTGGCACACGAGTTGGCACACGACGTAAACCGAGACCTACGACATTCTCTGCTCGTCGGCAGTGCACTTTTGAGCCTGCGCCAATGGCTCGGATTGCTTTCTTTTTCGACGCGACTAGCACGGGGGAGGATTGCCGCAGGTGGTGGCGGACTGCCAGGTCTACTGCCCTACATAGAGGTTTTCGCGGCTCTGCTCTTCGCTCCTTTATTCGGCCTCGTCGCTCTTGCCGGACGCATGCTCCACGGCATTTCGGATAGGGCTGGACAGCGCGCCGAATACCTGGCGGACGACTTCTCGTACAGAATCGCCGGCAGAGGCGGCGCAGTTAGTTCACTCACGAAGCTTTTGATGACGAAGTCGTGCATCCAAGCCATCAACACAGCGTCCCTTCAAGGACAGCCCGATCTATGGCGCTCCGAACGTGAGTTCGTCGACTCGATCCCTGATTATGAATTGAGGCGTCGACGCTTCATCGCGGCATCGAGGATGCTCAGAGCCGATGGGACCCACCCGCCTACCGAGTTCCGTATCCGCCTCCTCGAGGCGCGTGATCCTAAGCCGTGTCATGTGCCTTACCTGGCCAGACGCGTGGCCGATTCCGACAGTGAGCTGACTCCGTTCGCAGGGGCCCTTCTTCAGGAGATCCATGGAAGCCGCTCTGTGGGGGTCGTCCGGGGCCCTCACTCCGATCGCGAGGCCGTCGTCTCCGGCCAGGTGGAAACCTGATCTTTCGATTCCATCCGTGGAAGTTCGCTCAGGTCCACGGACCGGCTGCAGAGACACTCTGGTCGGGCTGACCGTTCCGATCCACCGGGGTGCCGGAGCAGTGAAGTGACTCACCACTCAGATTGATTCTGTATCCTAATCATATGGGTCTCAAATCATCGTCTGGTGCCCCCTGCCCCGGGCGCACCGCCGCCCGGCTGGCACGGCAGGTAGAAATCGCTCTTAGCGACGTCGATCTGTCGCTCCCGCAGTACCGGGTGCTCATACATCTCGATGAGGGGTTGCTCCACAAGGGCGACAAGACGAAAATAGCGGCCTCGGCACTGGCGGACCGGCTCGCGGTGAGCAGACCGAGCATCACCGGCGTCGTCGACGGGCTTGTCCAAAAGGGGTTCGTGGAGCGCCATCACGATCCCGGAGATCGACGGCGTGTCGGTCACAACCTGACCGCAAAGGGGCGAGCGGTTCTGCGCAAGGCCGACGAATCGGTCAACCGGCGCTTGCTGGACATCGCCTACGTCGCTCAGCCGGACCGGGCTCCTCGGCCGAATGACGACGGAGTAGCGGGCAACGCGGGACAGGTGGCTCACACCGGTCAGGCGGCTCAGGCTTTCGGAAGCCTGGAGCAATGGAGAGCGGCGCTCGACGCTTACAGGGCAGTGAACCGAGGCGCCGGCAAGGGAGGCGAAACGAAACCCGAATCGAAGGGAGACACTAAAACGGTGACGAAGACGGCTGTGGTGGCCAAGTGACGACCACCGCTCCCATCAACCGGCCGGAGATCTCAGACGCCGGAGCCGGCGCGTCCGAGGACTCGACGCTCGGTCCCCTGAACGAGTTCTCCCGCTACGCCCCTCCTAAGGCGACCATCAATCCCGACAAGAGTCGTTCGTGGCTCGGCCGCGCCTGGCCGATCGTCATGGCGCACAAGGGAACGCTCATAACGTCCCTTTCCCTTTCGTTCGTCGGCCTCGTACTGCAGGTCCAGATCCCGTACATCCTCAACGAGGCGGTGACGAATTCCCTCGTGCGCCACGCGGTACCGCTCTCCCACTACACGTGGTTGGTGTTCGGGCTTGCGATCGCGACCGGGGTGTCCGCATACATCTCGCGGCTCTATCTGATGCGGACCGCCTATGCCATGGAATTCGACTTACGCAACATCATCTACAACCACCTGACGCGTATGTCGTTCTCGTTCTATGACCGCGTCCAGTCCGGACAGCTCATCTCCCGAGCCAATTCGGACATCCGCTCGGTTCAGATGTACCTCACGTTCGCACCGGCGATCCTCGTCCAGTGCGCCATCGCCCTCGTCGCGTTCGGGTACATGCTCTCGATCAACGTTCTGCTCGCGTTCATCGCGATGATCACGACGCCGTTCGTGTACTTCGTGAGTGTCCAGATGCGTAAGTCGATGTTCCCGGTCTCGTGGATCATCCAGGCCCGGCTCGCCGACGTGGCGACGATCGTCGACGAGAACATCAATGGCGTCCGGGTGGTGAAGAGCTTCGTGGCAGAGCAGCGTGAGGTGAACACCCTCGCCAAAGCGGCGGACCGGCTCAAGTGGTCCTACATCAAGGATGCCGATCTCCGCGCCCGCTTCACGCCCGCGGTGCAGAACCTTCCGCAGCTCGGTCTGGCGCTCGTCTTGCTGTTCGGCGGCTACGAGGTGATCCACGGCGATCTCGGAGTCGGTGCGATCCTCGCCTTCAGCGCCTACATCGTCATGCTGCAGGCGCCGTTTCAGATGCTGGGGATGCTCATCATGATGGGCCAGCGTGCGGCGGCTTCAGCCGACCGGATCTACGAGATCCTGGACGAACAGCCCACCATCAAGGACCTCCCCGGTGCGAAGGACCTTGTGCAGTGCGTCGGCGACGTCAAGTTCTCCAACGTGGACTTCAAGTACACCGAAGACGGACCTCTGGTGCTCCACAACCTGAATCTCCACCTCGAACCGGGCGAAACAGTTGCTTTGGTCGGGAGGACCGCCAGCGGGAAGACCACCCTGTCGCGATTGGTCCCCCGCTTCTACGACGTGGCGGCGGGGTCTGTGTCGGTGGACGACAACGACGTGAGGGATCTGACTCTCGCCAGCCTGCGCTCACATATAGGCGTGGTGCTCGACGAGCCCTTCCTCTTTTCGTCTTCGATCCGCGACAACATCTCTTACGGGCGACCGGACGCCGACTTCGCAGACGTGGAAGCCGCGGCCTTGGCGGCAGGGGCCGACGAGTTCATCCGTGAGCTGCCGGAGGGCTACGACACCGTTGTCGGTGAGCGCGGCTACACCTTGTCCGGAGGCCAGCGTCAGCGAATCGCAATCGCCAGGACCCTACTCGTCAACCCCCCGATACTGATACTCGACGACGCCACCAGCGCGGTCGACGTTCAGGTCGAGCAGATGATCCACGAGGCTCTCCGCGTCCTGATGGAAGGCCGCACCACGCTGGTCATCGCCCACCGCCTTTCGACGATCGGGCTGGCCGACCGCGTGGTCCTTCTCGACGAGGGGACGGTGGTTGCGGAGGGAACGCACAACGAACTGCTGGCGACGTGCCCCTTGTACGTCGAGGTCCTGTCGCAAGCGGAAAACGACATCGACCTGGTGCTCGATGAAGAGGGGGCGCCGGCACAGAACGGCGCGACCCCGGCACAGAACGGCGCGGCGCCGGCACAGAAAGGTGAGATCTGATGGGGTTCGGTGGCGGTTTCGGTGGGGGGATGGGTGGTGGCTTCGGCCCCGCCGGGGGTCCACGCGCCGCGGCGAACCCTGGCGGCGGGCTCCCGTTCGCGGGCATACCCTCCGAGCTTCAAGAAGGGGTCGACCGGCTGCTCACGACCGAGCCCGAATACCCCGAGCCGAACATCAAGTTCACCTACCGGGCTTCGGACGACGAGCGCGAGAAGCTGACGCTTCGCGGACTGATCCTCAAGCACAAGCAGATGGCTCTCATCGCCGTGGTGCTTGTCTCGATAATCGCCGTGGTCAACCAGGCCGGCCCCAAGCTCATCGACATCGGGATCACCGACGGCATGGAGGCCCACAAACGCTTCGGCCTGGTCGTCGTGGTAGCTGCCATCTTCTTCGGCTGCATCCTCGTGACCGGGTTCGCGCAGCGCCTGCAGACCGAGGTGACAGGCCGGCTCGCCGCCTTCGTGATGCACGACCTCCGGGTGAAGGTATTCACCCAATTGCAGAGGCTGGGACTCGACTTCTATACAGAAGAGAAGGCCGGCGTCGTGATGACCCGCATGACGAGCGACATCGAAAACCTCCAGCAGCTGCTGCAGGACGGTCTCGCCTCGTTCGCGGTGCAGGGCCTGACCATGGTCGTGATCACGATCATCATGTTCACGCTGGACGTCAAGTTGGCCCTGATCACACTGGCTCTCGTCGTTCCCCTGCTGACCATCTCCTCTCTGTGGTTCCGCACCGCTTCTGAACGCGGCTACGAACGGGTCCGCGATGGGATCGCCTTCGTTCTGGCCGACTTGTCAGAAAGCCTCCACGGTGTACGTACAGTCGCCGCTCACAACCGCCAGCGTCACAACATCGTTCACCACCGCAACGTGGTCGGTGACTATCGCGAGGCGAACAACTACACGGCACAGATCAATGCGATCTATGGACCGGGCACCCAGCTTCTTGGTTATCTCGGCCAGGCCGCGTTGTTGGCTATCGGTGGGAACATGGTGGTCCACCACTCACTGTCGGTTGGCGCGCTGATCGCGTTCTTCCTGTACATGAACCGGTTCTTCGCCCCGATCCAGTTACTCGTGCAGCAGTACAACACCTTCCAACAGGGACAGGCCTCGATCCTGAAGCTGCGCACCCTGTTCCAGATTCAACCCAGCGTTCCAGAGGCTCCCGATGCAGTCGAGCTTCCGCCGATCGAAGGTGAGATCGTCTTCGACAACGTCACCTTCGGCTACGACCCGGCCACCCCGGTCATCCGCGACGTCAACTTGAAGATCGCCGCGGGCGAGACCGTCGCGTTCGTCGGCCAGACCGGCGCCGGCAAGTCCACCATGGCCAAATTGGTGACCCGTTTCTACGATCCGACCTCCGGTCGGGTCCTAATCGACGGCCACGACATCCGAAGTGTCACTGTCGATTCATTGCGTAGTCAGCTCGGGGTGGTCCCCCAGGAACCATTCCTCTTCGCCGGCAGTCTCCGTTTCAACATCGCCTTCGCCCGTCCTGAATCGACCGACGACGAAGTGTGGGAAGCGATCCGCGAAGTGGGCCTCACCGAGCTGATCGACCGCATGCCCGACGGCCTCGACACCGTCGTCCACGAGCGGGGTCAGTCGTTGTCATCGGGTGAGCGGCAGCTCATCGCATTGGCCCGAGCCTTCTTGGCTCATCCCCGGGTCCTGGTCCTCGACGAAGCTACCTCGAACCTCGACCTTGCTTCTGAGACCAAGATCGAAGCCGCCTTGGATGTGTTGTTGGAAGCCCGGACCGCCATCCTCATCGCCCACCGCCTGACCACCGCTATGAAAGCCGACCGGATCGTGGTCGTCGACGATGGGCGGATAGTCGAGAGCGGATCTCATGCTGAGCTCGTCGAGAAGGGCGGGAAATACGCGGAGATGTACGAGACCTGGATGAGCCACACGGACTCTGAGGCTGCGTAGAGCTCCTGCTTGGCTTCTGGCGTCGGGGTTTGCCGGTCGCGATACAACCAGCGCCGTGCCGATGGAAACGACCAGGACGGTCCACGACGTCCATTGGGTGCGCCATTCGTGCACGTAGACCGTTGCGAATGTTGAAAGCCCGCACGTCAGTGCGAAGCGGCGGGCGGTGCCGCTCGAAGCGATGAGAAGAGCCATGGCCAGAGCAGGCCACACGTAATAGGCGACCATGACCGGCTCAAAGAAGACCCTGGTGGCGAAGCACACCGCGAGCATCCACACGCAGACTTCGATGCGCGGATTCCTGCGGCACACAATCCAGCTCACAACGCCGGCTGCCAAGACAGCAACCGTTCGGGCCGGGCCCGACGCCACGATCCCGTTACCGAGATGTGGCGCGAAGTACACCCATGGCGTAGCTCGATTCGATATGGCGCTGTTGGGCTGATCCACAATGGCTCGCAGCGTCACGCGCGGATTGGCGATGAGCGGGCCGGCAACAAGAACAGCGGCAGGAGCGATCGAGCGCACGACTACGCCGGCGATCTCCTTGCGCTTGGCCAGGGCGACGACAACGACAAGTGCCAAGAGAAGAAGTGGTTGGAACGCTATTCCGGCGCCTATCAACCATCCCGCACGTCGCCAGCGGCCGTCGATGGCCGCGAGCAGCGCCCATAGGCCGAAGGCCACCGCGAACGCGTCCTCTGGGTGCCACTGGTAGATGACAGGGTTCCACAGCGCGATCAACTCGGCGGCGACAAGCAACGTCCGCCGGGACTTGGAGACGCCCAGCCGTCGAGCGACGGCGTCAAGGGAGAACAGCACGAGGCATCCCGCCAGTAGGTCGAATGGCTCGAGGACCAGCCACATCGTTGGAGTGGCCACGGCTGTGTACGGAACACCCACTAACAGATGAAGTGCCTGGCCCAGAGCGACCGCCGGGGCCAGGAGCACGACGAGTCCGGGGAACGTGACGACACCACCCCAGTGCTGTGGCGCGTAGACCGCGCCGAGATGACCGTGAACGAGTGCGCTCGACGCGAAATAGCTCGTCCAGCAGTCCCCCGGCACCCACCACAAGTCGACGTGGTTGCGGAAGTGATTCCACCACATGGTGAAGATGAGGGTGATCAGCACGAATAAAGCTGATCCGGCAAAAGCAACCACCCGGATCTGCAGAAATCTCCTTGCTGATGGGAGAGATTCGGAGCCGGTCAACCTACGCCCAGTAACTCTTTGACGTGCTCGTGACCTTTCTCTTCCGACGTTCGGCCTGCACCTCGAGATGGACTCATCCGCATCGGTGCCGACGATTTCGCCGGTCGCGATACGACCAGCGCAGCGCCGATGGAAACGACCAGGATGGTCCACGACTTCCACTCGGCGCGCCATTCGTGGACGTAGAAAGTCGAGAATGTCACAAGGGCGCACGTCGATGCGAACCGGAAGCGTGAACCGCGAGAGGCGATGAGGACCGCCACTGCGAGAGCAGGCCACATGTAATAAGAAACCATCACCGGCTCGAAGAAGACCCTGGTGGCGAAGCACACCGCGAGCATCCACACGCAGACTTCGATGCGCGGATTACGGCGGCACACAAGCCAGCTCGAGACGGCGGCCGCCACCACGGCGACCGATCTAGCCGGTCCGGACGCCACCATCCCGTGAGCGAGATGCGGCGCCAAGTGCACCCATGGAGTGGAGCGGTTCAGAACCGTGCTGTTGGGTTGGTCGACAATGGCGCGCAGTGTCCGGCTCGGGTTGGCGATGAGTGGTCCGGACACCAGAACGACCGCCGGAACGATCGAGCGCACGACTATGCCGGCGATCTCCTTGCGTTTGGCCAGAGCTATGACAACGACAAGCGCCAAGAGAAGAAGCGGTTGGAACGCTATTCCCGCACCCATCAGCCAACCGGCGCGACGCCACCGACCGTCCAGGGCTGCAAGGAGTGCCCACAGGCCGAGCGCTACTGCAAACGCATCCTCGGGATGCCATTGGTAGATGAGGAGGTCCCATAGCGCGATCACCTCCGCCATGGCGAGAAACGCTCGTCGCGGCCGGGAGACGCGGAGCCGTCGAGCCACGGCATCAAAAGAGAAGAGTGCCAGGCAGCCGGCTAAAAGGTCGATCGGTTCGAGTGCCAGCCAGGCTGTCGGAGTGCTGACCGCGGTGTAAGGAGCTCCTATCCACAGATGCAGACCGCGACTGATTGCGACTGACGGTGCCAGAACCACAGCTATTCCGGGGAACGCGATGAGACCGTTCTGCCTCCCGTAGATCCTGCCCAGGTGACCATGGATCAGTGCACTGGCGGCGAAGTAGCTGGTCCAGCAATCCCCCGGCACTGGCCAGATGTTGAGGTGGTAGACGACCGGATACCACCACACGGTGTAGGTCACGGCGATGAGTGCGAACGCAGCCGAGGCCGCGGCTGGAATGGTCCAGGTTGTCAGAAACCTGCTGGACCAGGGCGGACGGGCATTACCGGAGATGGGAGACCGACCCATTTCGGCCATCTCTGTGGTCTCCGTACCCATTGCACAGATATCGACGAAAGCTGGGAAAAACCTTAAGGTCCCCTGCGACTACGCCGCGGCCGACCTCGTCAAGCCGCTAAATCGCTGCTACGTGTCTTCAATCTGGTAGGTGATCAAGCAACCAGAAGCGTGCCATCCGTCGGCGAACCGCCGGTTTCGGCTTGTGGGCGGTCTCGCGTAACTCGAACACCGTCATAGATGAAATCTCTGCCGCCACGTCTCAGAATCCGGCGCAATCCCACAAGGGCAGTGAAAGTAAGAAGAACCAGTACCAGGACGACACCCCAGCCGGTGTGGCCAGGAGCGAGTTGATCCGTGCGGGCCAAAAGAGGCGTCGCGCCCTGCGGGCTCGGGTGGTTGAGGATCCAACGTCCCGCAGCGATTGCGGAGAGGAACATCATCGTGAAGGCCCCCGCCGCAAGGACGATGTTTGCTCGCCCGGGCGCTCTCAGAGGGAGTCCCACGATCAATCGGAACAACGCACCGGCCATGGTCAGAACGGCAATCGGTGCAATCAGGGCAGCCAGAACTTCACCTGGTGGCATATGAGCGAACAAGGTCGGATGGACCCATGCCGGAGTAATGGTCGCGACGATGCCCCTCACCCACAGCGTGGCGACATGGCCCGGTCCACTATGCGGTAAGGCAACGGCCGCCGGCGAATACCAACCCGACCGGTCGGCCACCCAGCCGGCAACCGTCGACACCCCGAACGCTCCGACGAAGACCAGAGCTGGCCGGATCAGCTGCTGATATGGGGCGCTGCCTGATTTGAAGATCCGATTTCGAGATCGGTGAGCGTCGCCGGCAATAAGGACAACGGCTACGGGAAGTGCCAACAGAACAAGAAGAGTTCCGATTGTCAGGAACAGTACGGAAGCGCTCAATATCAGGCTCGTCGTAACCCTGTGCGAACCGAGGCTGGTCCGTAGCTGCGACCGCATTCCCATGGCGAGTCCGACGAAGGGCACAATGGCCGCGTATATCAACGCCAATCCTGATCGGGCTCGATCAGCCGGCGTCTTAGGCAGAATGCCGAATTCTCGGAGTCTCTCTCTTGCCGCCGCCCGCATGACGTTGCGGTAAACGCCCTGGGGATGCTCTCTAAGCTCTTCGGCGAGGACGTCTTCGAAATCAGGAAACTGTTGGCGCCATTGCCTGGGATACAGGCGCAGGAGACGCGAGGCACGTTTTGTAACGTCGTCGCTCACGAACCTGCTCGATTCAGACGACGCAGGCCGATGTCGGCGACCCTGCGCTGCTCCGAGAGCTGGGTGCGAAGCGCCTCAGAGCCCCCTGGTGTGATGATGTAAGGACGTCGGCGATCATCGTCTGAAGCAACGGGTTCGATGAGCCCCTGGTCGACCAGTCGCGCGAGTGCTCCATAGAGGGTTCCAGGGGCAAGGTGAACGCCGGAGAATTCCTCGATGTCCTTCGTGAGCGCGTAGCCGTGCTTTTCCCCACCGGCGAGGCTCGAAAGGATGAGCGTCGCCGGGCCGGTGTAGCTACCCAGGTCCACGAGCTGTTTCGGTCTCATTTCAAGCTCTCCCGTGTGCCGACGAGGGTAGCAGCCTCGATCTCTGACGCGAAGGTTCGGCGAGTCGAACCGGCCGGCGCCAGATAACCCCGTCGACGGCAAAATGTGCCATCACGATTCCCAGATAAGCGCCGTAAAGGGAGCGAAGAACGATGCCATGAGACGAGTACAACTCTGACATCCCCTCTAACAACGAACCTCCCACTACTGCAAGTGCGATCACGGTAACCGTCGTTTTCAGCCCGGAGTGCGGTGGAAGATCGTTTGCTTGACGACTACGCCACCTGACCATCCATAGGTACTGGAGACCGTGCGCTACGACCATCCCGGTAACGGCGCCTTGAGCGCTTTTAAAAAGGAATACCGGCGCGACAAATGCGAAGGAGATCAGATATGTAGCCGTCACCGGCGCTGGACGCCTCTGATGCAGGGCCATGAAGACAGCCGCGATCGCGCAGATCACATAGCTCAATCCGGCGACGCGGAACAACAGCTGCGCCGCGTCGGGTGGCAACGTGGCATATGGCAGACCCAAAAACGACGGGCGAACGAGGAGTCCACCAATTGCGCACCATCCGGCGACACGGACCAGTCGAGCCTCGTGTTTCTGCAGCGGTGTGGCGTCCCATCTTGTTGCAATCAAC
>JBAPRR010000310.1:0-1770 GCA_049281195.1 Acidimicrobiales bacterium | reverse complement strand
TTGCCAAAGCGATCAAATTCGCCATTTCGCACGCCCCCGATGAATGCGTGCCATTCGTCCGGAGTGAACCGGAGAACGGGGCCCTCGGCGTCCTTGCTGTCGCGGACGCCGACCCCGCCATCGGGCGTGCTCGCTACTTCGACGCAGTTGCCGTTCGAGAAACTCAGGGAACTTTTGACCCAGGATGAGTCTCCTACTGGCATAAGTCTCTCCATGTCCCTACCTCGCCCCAATGTCGTGTGGTTCATGACCAAAGGTGGGTGGCTGCGCGGAGTATTGGTGCCACTACTCTAGGTACAATACTCCAACGGGACACCGTTGAACATCTGGTGCCTCTGTTTAGCAGAGGAGACTACTGTGGTCAGTGTTGCCTGCGGGACCGATCCAGAATGAACTCCGTGAGAAATCGGTCATGTAAGCCGGCGATGACCGGACCGTTTGCCACGATAGGACGGCGAATGCGGCACTGACCTGCCGGTACGTGGGAAGCAGGCCGACGAGCCCTGGGTATCGAGTAGGGCGGGCCGCCGCACCGGAGGCAGCGCCGGGGCGCTGGGCGGCGGCTGCAATGCCGCTGGAGCGCGACGTGAGGTTTACCGGACGCGATCAAGCCGCCACTTAGCGGGCTCGGCCATTAGCGCGCCTGCCGCGAACCCGACCAGTGCGACGCGGCCGTCTCAAGGATGAGCTCCTTGGACGATGCAGGGTCAAGCGACGCTTCGACAAGCATCTGAAAGGCGATCCTGTGCAAGTAGGTCTCTCTCTCGCCTTCCAGCGAGAAGCCGTTTCTCAGATGCTCGGCACTGACAACGTCGTGCAGCATGGCATCGCTATCTGGCCCGAAGCGGAATATGACAAATGACTCCCCGAAGACGGTGTGCTGAGCGTCAAGGGGCAGGATCCGCAGCGTCACGTTTGGCCGGTCTATTTCATGCGCGAGCCGCCGAAGCTGCTCGTACATCACCCGCTCATCGCCGACCCGCCGTCTTAAGACCGACTCGTCGAGCACGACCGACAGCTCAAGCCCTGATTCGCGATTCAGCACCTTCTGGCGCTGCACCCGGACCCGCACCAGCCGCTCGATCATGCCCGGCGTGACCGGCTCGACCCGGCTGTAGCTGCTGATGATGTGCCGGGCATAAGCCTCGGTCTGCAGCAGGCCAGTGACGACATCGACGTGCCAGATGTCGATCGCGCTCGCCTCATCCTCGAGGCCGATGAACTGCTCGTAGTCCGGGGTGAGGCTATCCGTGTACTGTTCCCACCAGCCCTTGTGAGCCGCGTCCTCCGCGAGCCCGAGAAGGAGGGTCCGGCGGGTGCCGGTGATCTGGTAGTAGTCGAGCAGCCTCTCGACCTCGCGGGGCCGCAGGCCGGTCCTGGCCCGCTCGTATCTGCTGATCTTGGACGGCGACCACTTCAGGGCTGCCGCGACGGCATCCCCGCTCTTGCCCTTGCTTTCCCTGATCTGGCGCAGCTCGGCGGCAAGTCGGCGACGCCGTACGGTGGGGCTTCCTGGCAGGGTCATCCGGCGTCCTCCCTCCTCGGCGCCGCTTCGGCGAGATCAGCGGGATAGCCGTATCGATTTTACCTAGAAAATGTAACGAAACTTTCGTACCTCTCATGGGGGATCATGCCGGGGTTCGGGTGAATGGCTTGGGGTCTGCGGTGAGCTGACCTGCGGAGCTTTCGGCTAGTGCGTGCGCTGCAGGAGGAACCGGGAGTGGTGCAGCAGCCACTTGTGGATCTCAGGGGTCCCGCGCGGGGCGTAGC
>JBAPRR010000309.1:0-4829 GCA_049281195.1 Acidimicrobiales bacterium | reverse complement strand
GCGGGTCGGGTGCGGATCTTGGTGTTGCGGCGGATGTTGCGTACCATGGACCAGGCCGTCATCCCAGACCCCGGTGGCGTATCGCTCGGCTGAATTCTTTTCGCTGGAGGTCGGATGGGAGTGGGTTCGCAGCGCTGGTCGCGGATATCGCGTGCGCTGGTCAGCGGCCACCCGGCGGCTGCGGGGCTGTGCTCGGCGTGTGTTGAGACCTTGGCGGTATCCGGCGCCGGGGTCACCCTGATGGCCGGCGCCGGCGCCCAGGTCTCGATGTGCGCGTCCGACTCCACTGTCAGGCGGTTGGCGGAACTCGAGTTCACCCTCGGCACCGGGCCCGCAGTCGACGCCCACGACCGAGGAGTGCCGGTGCTCGAAGTCGACCTGGTCGGCCGTCCGCCGACAGGCTGGACCGCGTTCACGGCTCCGGCGGTCGATGCCGGTATCCGGGCCATTTTCGCCTTCCCGTTGCGCCTCGGCGCGGCCCGGCTCGGGGCGCTCACCTTGTACCAGGACCACCCCGGTGCCCTGGGCAACGACACCTACGCCGATGCCCTCACAGCGGCCGAGGTCATCACCAGGACCGTTCGGACGAGACAGGCCGGCATACCCGAGGAGGCGCTGCTGGCCGAGCTGACCGACGACCGGGCGTTGCACGCCGAGGTCCATCAGGCTTCGGGGATGGTCTCGGTCCAGCTCGGCGTCGGTGTCGGCGATGCCCTGGCCCGGTTGCGGGCCCGGGCGTTCGCTCTCGACCGGTCGATCAGGGAGGTGGCGGGCGATGTGGTGGCCCGCCGGTTGCGTTTCGATGAATGAGCCCCCGGCCCTGGTCCGGCCCATCGGCGAGCGGTACGATAAGTCCGGGCACAAGAACGGAGACGAGGCGCACGGGGTGGCCACTCGCGAAGAGTTGCTGGCAGAGACGTTCGTCGAGTTGGCCGACACCCTGGTCGACGACTTCGATGTCATCGAACTGCTGACCATGCTGAGCGAACGGTGCGTCGAACTCCTCGGCGCTGCCGGGACGGGAATCCTGCTGGGCGACGCCCACGACCGTCTCCAGATGATCGCGGCGTCGAGCGAACAGGCTCAGCTGCTGGAGTTGTTCCAGTTGCAGAACCAGGAAGGGCCGTGCCTGGACTGCTACCAGACCGGTCTGCCCGTCATCCACCCCGACCTGGGCACCGCCAACCCGTGGCCGCGTTTCGGGGTGGTCGCCCTGAAAGCCGGACTGCCCTCGGTGCACGCCTTCCCGATGCGACTGCGCGATCGGGTGGTGGGCACCCTCAGCCCACGAGGCCCGGGCCAGCTACGTGTCGTCCTACGCCTTGGCGCTCTGGGCCATTGGCTCAGCCGGAGCATCAGCCCACGAGGAAGACAACAGCTCGTGGAGCGACACGATGAAAGGCTTGGTGGACGTCGACTGGCGCAAGACCAACCCGGACTGGCAAGGCATCTGCATGGCCGGCACCGAGGTGGTGACACGCGCCCCGACGAGGCGTGCGACAGCCGACTACCTACGGTGGAAGCTCAGCCTCGGTCCGAAGCCCGCAAGCGTTCTGTAGTCACGAAGAGCAGCCAAGCCGCCGAACGCCCGAGATCTACACTCGGGGTATGTCAGAGTCCAGATTCGGTGACGTGGAACTCGATGAGGGAGAGCTTGACGATCAGCCCGACGTAAGTATCAACGATCGGTTCTACACGACTAGCTTCGTCGGAGTCGGCGACGTAGACATTGACGTCGTAAGCGTGCCGGCGCGTCAGTTCGGCGGGCTGCCCCCAGACCGGTGGCTGAACGCCCTGGGCCTGGAAGTAGTGAATTCGATCGACGCCTTCTCCCATCAGGTCGGGGAAACCAGATACCTCTATGGTGTCCAACCCACGCCAGAGCGGGAGGACCCGAACATAATGGTGAGACGCGCTGGCGACCTCATCGGCCGACAGTTCGGCTTCCAGCGCATCCCTGCGCAAGCCCTGGAGGATCTTCTCCAGGAAGCTCTGGTCGTGACGGAGGAGAGCCCGCCGAGTTGGGACTCGATCGCCCGTCTCATAGCCACGGGCGGCACGGTCGGGGGGGCAGTGGCCGCGTCCGCTGCTATGGGCCCGATCGGTTTCGTCTTGGTGCCCGCGGGCGTGTTCCTGATCCTTGTTGCCGAACACGCCGGCCCCAAAGTTGGCGACGCAATCGGTGACTATGTCAAGCGCGTGCTACGTCGAAAAGGCAAGCCCCGCGCCCCGAAGCCCCAGACCGCCGGTTGAGTACATAGCACAGCAAATCAGGTGGCGAACAACACGCCCCAGAAGAGCGACCCGCTCCACAAGGCACGGTGTCATGGACTAACCGGCTTGGTCTGCTGTGATCGCGAGCGCGTCCCCGCCTTCGCTCCCAGGCCGACAAGGACGCCGCCATGGAGGCCGTGCTGGTCGAAACGTAACCCGAACGGACGGGCGAACGGCTACCTCAGTGTCACCTCGAGCATTGAGACACCGAACTCTCTGGACATGTCTCATGCCGAACTAACGGGCGTAGCCCAACAGATGCCCCACAGGCTTAACCGTACCGAAACCCGTCCTAAGTGGGGTGGATGGGATGTTGTTTTCGGACACGGGTTTAGGGACATGGTCGCGGGCCCGGATCGTGTGACACGCGGTGTTGATTGGCGGGAGATCGCGACGGTATTTGGCGGTCCGAGAGACGGTCGCCACCCCCATAGGGGATACCGGTAGTTTTGCGCAATCCAACGCGCCTCTGGCGGACCGAGGTCGCGGTTAGCTTCCGCCTTGCGGGCTCACTTTGGATGAGGGCCGATAGTCTTGCAATCTTCCTGAGGAGATGACATCATGTCCTCATGAAGCCTGACAGACCTAAATATCGGGTGATCTACGAGTCCATCCGAAGCGAGCTAGCAAGCGGAAAGTACGACGTGGGTAACCAGCTACCGCCGCTGGAGGTGCTGATGGAGCAATACGGCGCAGCCCTGAACACGGTGCGCACGGCCCAGCTGATGCTGGCTGACGAGGGCCTGGTGCGGTCCGAGCAGGGCCGAGGCGTCTATGTGACTGCGCTCCCAGAAGTCTCGGACATCCGCCTCGCCGATGTCGTCGGCAGCAAGCTGGCCGAGGCCATTCGGCTCCTCACGGAGGTTCAAGGCACCCTCGCAAGCGCCTTTGTGCCGTGTCCCGGCTCTTGTACTGACCCCATGACTGATCCTTCATACCCCCCGCATTTCCCCATGCCGAGCGCCACCGTCGTCATGGAAGAAGACGACGATGGGAACACGACCGAGCTTCTCTGGATTGATGGGTTGCTGCATCTGCCTGTCGGAAGCGTCATCAACCTCGACAACGTTTTCGACATGCCGCATGTGCCGCTCGACCCGGCGCAGTTCCCGGGCGGGCATGCAGACGCCGAGGTGATTAGTCTGCGCCTCGCGGGCACCCAAGGGACGAGGAGCGTCCTGTATCTCATGGTGAAGTTGGTCTCGCCGTAGCTCAGCTTCGGAGAATGAAGGGGAGTACCGATGGGCGTCCGAAAACGATCGTTCACGGACGCCCGGAGGTGATCGCGTTTGTGACTCGCGCGCTATCTGGCGGTAAATTGCTGTGCTATCTGGCGGCCTAGCGGTTATTGGCTGCGCAATCACGAATGGCGGCGCTGGGGCCCTTGGTTGAACATGGCGGCCATGCGCCGGACTTGGTCCGCCCCGGCGGTAGCGCCAGCGAATGGTTCCTGCTCGGGAGACGGCTGTGCCCGGCCGGTCAAAGCTGCCATGCGCCGGATCTGCTCCGCCCCGGTCAAGGCTGCCATAGGCCAGATCTGTTCCGCCCTTCCAGCGGCGGGAGGGACGGACGCTGCATGGTTGGTCTGTTCCCACTCGCGTAGTGCCTCGACCCGTCGGTACCAGGTGGCCCGACTGATCTTTAGCGCGCCGAGAACCCGGTCGAGGGGAAGGCCGGTAGCCATGTACATCTCAGCTCGACTGGTCACCCGGTACTGAGCGCTTTTGGCTTCCATCTCGGAAACGAGAAGATCGGTCAACATGTTCTCTTGTAAAGCGGCACTATCCATAGTAGTGAGTGTCTCATAAATGGGATCACCTAGCAAGCGCCTGGACGTTCCAGGGTCCTACTTGTTCCCGGTACCGGACCTGCCTAGAAGGCGGTGTCGCTCGCCAGGGTGTACCGGGCAGGCGGTGGTTGGGCTGGGTCAGCTGGTGCCGATGACGAGGGTGCTGCTGGCGGCTTCGACGACGTCGCTGGTGATGGCTTGGAGTTCGTTGATCTTCATGACGCGCTCGATTTGGCTGAAGAGCCGGTCGAGGAGCCGGAAGTTGCCGCGGGTGATCCGGGCTATGACGGCGACGGCCTGGGCGTCGGTGAAGTCGTCGGGGTCAAGCGTGAGGCCGAGTTTGCGCCAGTGACGTTCGAGCACGAACTTGAGCTCGTTGTCGCCGAGGGGCCGGTAGTGGTGGGCGAAGCCGACGCGGCTGTAGAACTGTGGGTACCTGCTGAACTGTTTCTCGATCCCGGGCATCCCGATCAGGATCAAGGCGATGTTGTCCCGGTCGTATCGGTCTCGGAGCAGTTCGAGCCCGGTGGCTTTGAGGCGTTCGGATTCGTCGACGATGATCAGTTCGACCTGCTTGCTGTTTCGCACCCGCGGTTTGATGTTCGTGGTCGCATGTCCGAGATGTTCCCCGATGCAGATGCTGACCCGGACCGTGATGTGGTCAAGCTCTTCTTTCAAGTGACGGGGTGTCGTGAGCACGCCCGGTGTGTAGAACACGGTCCTGGACTTCGCCAGGGCGGCATAGATCGGCGAGTCGGATTCGCTC
>JBAPRR010000308.1:0-5550 GCA_049281195.1 Acidimicrobiales bacterium | reverse complement strand
GGGGATCTCGCGAAACCCCTGTTCGGCGTCGGCCCTTTGTCCCGGACGATCCGCTTCAGCGGCTCAGAGCGGAACTCAGCGGGTCAAACCCGTACACCACGTGCGTGGACGTGAACCAAAATCGTAGGAGTAGTAGTCAACAAGCAAAGTCAGACCAGCTGACGCTCCTACTTCGATCAGGGCCAGTGGTTGTGGGAGGCGGCACAATGCGAGCAACAGCTGCGAGCATCTGGCGGGCTCATTTGTCTGAGTCAACCGTTCAGTCATCACTTCACGAAGCTCGTCTGGTCGCGTTAAGACAACATCGCGCAGAGAATCGACGTCAGGTGCAGCTCCGAGAAGGAATCGAGTTGCTCCGAACAAGAGATTCGGCTGTTGTTTAGACGGCGGAAGGGCAAGCAGGAACGCAAGGATGGAGGGATCTCCGGCTATGTCCGTAGCCAGTCGTTCGTACATCGGCGACCGGCCGGCGGCTTCGTCGCACGCGAATCGGCGATATCGCAGGGCGACGCTTTCGAGAGCGCCCCGACCGCTCATTTCCGTCGATGAACGACCTTCAGGCGTTCGCGCCATGCCTCATTCTGGCCCGGGTCAGAAAAGAACACGAAACTGCGGGCCGATTTAGCGCAAGATGGGATGATGGAACCCCTTCGGATCGGCTGCCTCGGTGCCGCCAGGATCGCACCACCAGCTCTGATCAAGCCGTGTCAGTCAAATGATCGAGTCATCTGTGCGGCTGTGGCTGCGAGAGATCCGAACCGAGCCAGGGAGTTTGCCACCAAACACGGAATCAACAAGGTGCACGGGTCGTACGAGGCTCTGCTCGCCGACGACGAGATCGATGCCGTCTACAACCCGCTGCCCAATGGACTTCATGGATTTTGGACGCAGAAGGCGCTGGAGCACGGCAAACACGTGCTCTGCGAAAAGCCGTTTACCGCCAATGCCGACGAGGCCCAACGAGTCGCCGATGCAACGACGGCTTCGGGGTTGGTGGTAATGGAGGCATTCCACTGGCGGTATCACCCACTAGCTGCTCGCATGCTCGAGGTGATCGCAAGCGGTGAGCTCGGCGAGATCCGGCGGATCGAAGCTGCATTGTGCTTTCCCCTCCCGCGGTTCAAGGACATCAGATGGCAGCTCCCGTTGGCGGGGGGCGCCCTGATGGACGCGGGTTGCTATCCGGTGCACATGGTGCGGACTCTGGCCGGTTCGGAACCGACGGTACAGAAGGCTTCAGCGAAACTTCACTCTGCAGGCGTAGACCGGCGGATGGAGGCAGAGTTCACGTTCGCGGATGGACCTAGCGGGGGCATCGTGGCCTCCATGTGGTCGTCGAGCTTGCTGCGGATGCGCGTAAAGGTCACCGGCTCTGAGGCCACGATGAAGGTATTCAACCCGGTCTCTCCGCACATGTTCAATCGACTCAGTATCTCCGGGAGCAAACGGAAACGTCACGAGCGGGTGCAAGGGGCACCGACCTATAACTACCAACTCGAAGCCTTCCGTGCCGCGGTACAAGAAGGGGCGCCAACCCTCACACCCCCCGCAGATGCGGTCGCGAACATGCGCGTCATCGATGCCGTCTATCTGGCGGCCGGCTTGGAGCCTCGCCCGGCGTGGAGTGAGTCCCAGTGACTCTCCTGCACTGAGGTCCGAGAGCGCGCAGCCAGCTCATCACCGATTTGAAGTCACCTCCGCGGCGGACAGGCAAAGGGCCTATTCTCGTTTCAGATCGCTACGAGTCTGTGAGGAAAACCATGTCCAGATTGAGGATGTTTTTCGCTGTTCTGGGCGCGATTGCGGCCACCGTCGGTACCGCGGCTGTCGCCAGCGGTACGGCAGAGGCATCACCTCGAGCAACCGAGACGATCCTGGCCGGGAGCTCGGTTCCCTTCACCAGCCACACCCGTTCCACTGGCAACGTTTCCGGCACGGTGCAGCTGAATATCGAAGTGTGGCTGAAGCCGAACTTGGCAGCGGCAGAAAAGTTTGCCACGGCGGCAAGCACTCCGGGCAACCCGTTGTTCCGGCATTACCTGAGCCCGTCGGCGTACACCGCCAGGTTCGGCGCATCCCGGAGTACGTCGACGGCGGTGGAGTCGTGGCTGCGCTCCGAGGGCTTTACGGACGTCGGAACCGATTCCGGGCGTTCTTACGTGCGGGCGACCGCGCCGGTATCGAAGGTCGACGCCACGTTCCGGGTTCAGCTGAAGACCTACGTTGCGTCGGCGTCGGTTAACGCGGACGGATACCCACTTCACGCCAACAACCGGGCGGTCTCTTTACCCACCTCATTGGCTGGGAAGGTACTCGCAGTAACCGGCTTGGACAACGCAGCACCGATACTTCCTCTGGAGAAGAGCCCGACGGCCAGCTCCGCGGAACGCTCGAGCGGCGGAGCGGATGCGCCGTGCTCGAATTACTACGGGCAGCACATGGCCACAGGCCTGCCCGAGCAGTTCGGTGTCACGTCATTCCCAACTTTCGTGTGCGGGTACAGCGCCGATCAGATCCGTTCTGCCTATGGTGCGAGCTCTGCCGCCACCGGTAAGGGTGAGACCATCGCCCTGGTCGAGGTGGGGCTCACCAAGGACATGTTCCTAACACTGCAGGACTACGCGAAGGCGAACAACATTGCAGCGCCGTCGCCTAAGCGCTTCAGTGAGCTGTCGCTCGGCAACGACACGTGCGGGGACCCCTTCGACATCGAGGAGCAACTCGACGTGGAGGCGTCCTACGACATGGCCCCGGGGGCCAACCAACTCGTCGTCGGCGGGGACAGCTGCGACCAAAAGATGGACGGGAATCAGGCCACGTACAACGCCGACGTCGCCGTACTCGACGGCGCCGACAACCACCCGCTCGCCACAGTGGCCTCCAACTCCTGGGAATCAGGCGGCGAATCCCAGCCCCTGTCACAGACCAAGCTCGTCCATGCCTACCTGGTGCGTGCGGCAGGTGAAGGCGTCGGCATGTACTTCTCGGCCGGCGATGGATCCGGCATCCTCGAACCGTCGATAGACCCGTACGCGATCGCGGTCGGGGGTACCACGCTGGGCATCGGCAAAAGCGGTAACCGGTTGTTCGAGACGGGCTGGTCTACGGGCATCTCACAGCTCAGCGACAACGCATGGGTGTTCCAGGGCGAAGACGGGGCGTCCGGAGGGGGTGCAAGCGTCTACTGGCCTCAGCCCGCGTACCAAAAAGGCGTAGTGCCGACTTCGATGGGGACGACCCGTAGCGCGCCAGACATATCGGCTGACGCCGATGCGTTCACGGGGCTCGATGTTGGGCTGTTGAAATTCAGTGGGTCGACACCGACGTTCTACGAGGAAAGCATCGGCGGAACCAGCGAGTCTTCGCCATTGGTCGCCGGCATGGTGATCGCGGCACAGCAGGGCCAGACGGAGTCTTTCGGCTTCATCAACCCGGTCATCTACAAGCTCAACGGGACCGACGCGTTTTACGACACCCTCCCTTTGACGAACAAGAGCCCGGCTCTTTACCGCGGATTGGAGTGTGGGTTGCTCGAGTTCGAAAATATCTGTTTGGGACCGAAGACGAGTCCCCGGATTCCCAGCCTGACGACTTTCGACGACCAGAACCCGAATATGCAGGGTTACACCGGGCAGGTCACGGCGCCTGGTTACGACAACATGACCGGTCTCGGGACGCCGGACGAGCCCAACTTCATCGCCGCTCTGCGTAAGTCGGGATAGTTGTCGGATAGCCCATTGTCGTGCGTAGTGCTGGTGACCGGCTTGCCCGGAACTGGTAAGTCGACGATAGCCGAGGCCCTGGGACGAAGGATCGGATCACCCGTATTCGCGGGGGACTGGCTGCTCGGCGCGATGAAACCCTCAGGAGTGCTTTCGACGGTCGATAGCTCAACAGTGATCGATCTGAGCGATCGGCTTCTGTGGACCTTGGTTCAGCGTCAACTGACTTTGGAGCAATCAGCCATTGTCGACACTTTGATCAATGATGAGGTGGTGGGGGCTTGGGCCGCCGGGGTGGCTGAATTCGGAGCTCGATTTCGAGTCGTGGAATGCGTCTGCGCCGATGAAGGTGTTCATCGTGAGCGGGTCGAAGGTCGTCGACGCAACATACCTGGCTGGCACGAGATCGATTGGGATCATGTCGAACGTATGCGCGATGAGTTCCCTACTCCCGGTGTTCCGCATCTGACCATCGATGCATTGAACTCTGTCGATGAGAACCTGGTGGAGGTTCTTGCATATATCTACGGACGGGGATAGTCCGAAAGCGGATCCCGTGCATTAACGATTGACGGCGTACGATTAATCGATAACTATTTCCGCCGTGGTGGTGGGGCGCCTAGGTCAACCCCGGGGAGATCCGCACAGAGGGAAATGAATCAGTTCTGCTGCCATTAACCATGCAATGGCGGTAATTCACGGGAGTCCAAAATCACACGAGAGTGAGGAACAATGCTGGAGCACACTCAGGAAACCGTTCGGCAAAGTCACAAAAAGCTGGTCGCAGTATTGGTCATGGTGGTGACCCTACTGACTGTGGGAGTCGGCACATCCGTGGCTCTCGCGGCGACTCCGGCGCATCACAGCGGCTCCTCCGGTGTAGCAACGTCGGCCCTGAACCCTCTCGAGGGAATCGCCGGCATTTTCAATGCGACGACCTGCGGGCAGGTGGTTACCAGCACGGCCTACACGGTTTCTCTGGTCGCGTCGGGAAATAGTGACGCGCCCTACTGCGAGGTGACCCTCAAAAATAGCTTCGCTGCCGAGCCCGTCGTTACGGCAAACTCATACGGTGGTGGGAACACCTCGATTGTGCTTCAAGGCGCTAACTACCCGGCAATCGATTTTCAGGTCTGGACCAGCGGCTCGAACGTGACCGGTCAGGAAGGCGCCGGGTTTGTCATGTTCACGGTCGCAAAGCCGACCAAGTGACCTATCTCTTCTCGTAGGTCACGCCCGCCACCTCGGCGTCCCAGGTGGAGTCCGATACGCCTTCTTCACGAAGCTGGCGTTTGAGGACTCTGCCCACAGGACTCCGCGGTAGTTCTGCACGGAACTCGATGTACCGGGGGAGCGCGAAGTAGGGCAGCCGGTCGACACACCACTCAAAAAGCTCCACCGGATCGACCGACTGGCCCTGCTTAAGCGTGGCGGTGATCTTCAGATCGTCTTCGGTCATCTTGCTCGGGACCGCGTGAACGGCGACGTCTGCAAGCGATCCGTGGCTCATGAGGACGCTCTCGACCTCGAAGCTCGAGATGTTCTCGCCTCGGCGGCGGAGATAGTCAGCCTTTCGATCCACGAAGAACAAGTAGTTCTCCTGGTCGATTTTTCCGATGTCCCCGGTGTGATACCACCAATTACGGCTGGTCTCTACCGTGGCATCCGGCCGCCCCCAGTAGCCCTCGAACATCACGTGGGGCCGCTTGGGGCGTATGACGATCTCACCCTCGGTCTCGCGGTTCACTTCGTTGTCGTCCTCGTCGAAGATCCGGACATCGAAGTACTCGTCGTTGGTCACCCCGGCGGCGTTCGGCTTGTTGGAGGT
>JBAPRR010000307.1:0-4407 GCA_049281195.1 Acidimicrobiales bacterium | reverse complement strand
CCGTACGGGAACGGGAGTCCGGAGTCGCACTTCGGCGACTTGGCATTTCCAATTACGCAGCAATCCGTTTGCGGATCCCGGACGGGGAGGTCGCGCACAACATCGAAGGTCTCGAGATCAAACTTACGCGCCTGCTCCGTCCAGATGACTTCTGCCTTGCTCCATGGGAACACGACGGTCATCCAGATCATGACGCTTCTGGAACAGCTTCCCATAACGCGACGAGAGCCATCGGAAGCGACCTCCTGTATTATCTCGTCTGGGCGCTTCACTGGGCAGATCCGAACGGAGACGATCTGCCATGGTCTGCATGCCGACGACACCTGCTCCCGGGTGAACAGCGCCGGCGTAAACGCCGGGCGACTCTCGCTTTCCGATCTCAAATCCGTCCCCTCGGAGGCTCGAGTACCCAAGGCGCCGTACTTCCGCCCGCGGTGTTGCGACGGCACTGGCTCGATCACGAATTGTTCATCGATCCGACGGCGACCTCGGGCAACAAGGTGGAGTCGGGAACCGAATCGCACAAGGAACGTGCATGACCAACACCACACGTTCCTATTTCGAAATGCTGTATTCGAAGCAACCGGATCCATGGGGATTTGCTACGGAGTGGTACGAACAGAGGAAATACACTCTCACGCTCGCCTCGCTCCCGCGTAACCGTTACGAATCGGCCTTCGAGCCCGGTTGCTCCATCGGCGTTCTCACCGAAATGCTCGCTCCCCGCTGCCAAGGGCTCCTTTCGTTCGAGATGATCCCATCTGCCTTGGACCAGGCTCGGCAGCGCCTTCGAGCCTTCCCGCACGTGCTGCTCGAACTCGCGGCGATTCCGGACGACTGGCCGGAGAACGAATTCGATCTCGTGGTGCTCAGCGAGATTGCTTATTACTTCGACAAAGAGACGTTGTTCGAAATACTGGAGCGGCTCCTGGCCACAACATCGATTGGTGCAACGGTAATAGGCGTTCACTGGCGCGGAGCAACGGATTATCCGTTGAGCGGTGACGAGACGCACGAGATCATCGACAGTGTTCCTGGTCTGAACCGCGTCGTCCAACACCGCGAACCCCTACTTGCCCTCGACGTATGGGAGCGATCCAAGTGAGTTCCCCGGCCTGCGAAATGGCAGCGGCCGCGGTAGGAGTTTGCTTACCGATCCACAACGAGGAGGACACACTTCCCCGTGCATTGGAGGCGTTGGAAGAAGCGACGCGCAGGGCCGAAGGACGCGCTATCGGCTGTAGGGTCGCTGCGGTCCTTGACGACTGTTCGGATCGAAGCGAAGGTCTCGTCCGACAGTGGGCACTAACGGCCAAGGTTCCGACGCTCGTAATCGTGTGCTCCGCGCGCAACGTGGGATTGGCCCGTCAAGCTGGCTTTCTCGCTCTCATCGAAGCCTGGGCTGAAGTCGACCCCTCCCGACTGTGGCTGGCCACGACCGATGCCGATTCAGAGGTTCCGGCCCACTGGCTGACACACCAGATCGATTGCAAGAATAGGAACATCGAATTCTGGGCTGGACGGGTCGAGGTCTCGGACTGGGCCGATCGCCCTACTTCTACTCCCCGACTGTGGAACGAAGCGTATCGCAGCGAATGGGCTCCTATTCATGGGGCCAACCTGGGGATCACCGCCGAGCTGTTCCTACGGGTCGGGGGGTTCCTTCCGCTCATCTGCGGAGAGGACGATGCCTTGCGTAGTGCCGTGATCAAGAGCGGCTCAACCATCTACCACGACTGGCGGGCCCCGGTTAAGACCAGTGCCCGCCGCCGGGCGCGGGCCCCGCTCGGCTTCGCGCACTACCTGAACGGCATGGAGGATGAATTCCTCGACGACAAGGGGCAAAGCCATTTGCAGGATGAATCCGGCACAGAACGAAGAATCTCGTCGAACTTGCACTGAAAGGATTTCGGGTGCATTGGGTTACCCTCCGACCTCTGAGCCGAGACGACCTATCTTCTGTCACCCGTCGTAGAAGCTCAACGGGTGGTAGCCGACAAGCGTCTTCTCTCTCGGTGTGGCAGCACGCCCCAACGCTTCCGCCGACAGGTGGTTGACCGAAGAGGTTGGTCGAATCCGTTGCGCAATATCGCGGCGGCCGTAGTGGCACTGGACGAACATCCGTCCCGGGTCGCCTGGTCCCGGTGGCATCCGTCGGTGCCATATGTCCGAGACGAATAAGCCGACGTCACCGGCCCGGGCGACGATGGGAACAATGCCGTGGCCATTCCATTGCAGGTCGTCGGCGGCGAGCCGATTCATCGGAGGTGCCTGTCCCGATGTGTGGCTTCCGGGAATCAGACCGGTCGGGCCGGCCTCAATCGGACAATCCCACAGGTAAAAGTGTGCCGCGATGGCGAACACCGGATAAGGGATCCGGGCATCCCACGGGATACTCGCATCACGCGGAACATGAGGACCGGCGTCGATGTGCCAAAAGCGTCCGAGATGATCGTTCTCGCCCGGCCGTTGCCGCCACGCTGTGTTGGCGATGACATGGCAGTCCTCTCCCAAAAGAGGTTCCACCGCCTCGAGTATCAAACGATGGCCTACGGCGTGCTGGACCACGCTGCTGCGATTCAGCATCTCGTAGCGGAAAGGTTCCGATTGCTCGGGGGGATCTCCCCGAGCATCAGGCGGGTACTCCTCGAAGACCCGTTCAACGTCAGCACACAGTGCGGCGATCTCATCTTCGCCGAACACACTGTCGAGCAATACGTATCCGTCCGATTGGAGCCTCTCCGCCGAAGCGGGGACCGGGCCGGAGCGCAGAGTCAGAAATCCGGAAGACCGAGTGAGCATTCACTGATTCTGCCGCTAAGCGACAATCGCTTACAACGGAGGATCAAAAGCCACGCCGACCCGTCTTCAGGTCGGGCACTCTCGTATAGTACGAAATCGCATGGCGAACCGGAGCGGAGAAAAGCTGCGCCGAGCGTTACGCCGGTTCCAGCGCCGATCGATAGGAGTCCGCGTCGGCATTGTCTCGGTTGTGGTGGTGGCTATCGCCGGCATCTCATATGGGATTGATTCGGGATCGTCGAAGCCTTCCGCAAACGCAGGACAAGGACCGCCGCCTGCGGTCGAGGCGCTCGACAAAGCGAGCACCAGCTCCGCAGGTGTCACCTCCACGACGATCTCAGTGGGCTTTCCGGTTTCCAACCTGGAGGCGCTCGCCTCCAACCTCGGTTTCGCCGGCGACATCGAATACTCCGAACAGGTCAAGGCCATCAACTTGTTCGTCGACCAGATCAACGACCGCGGCGGTATCAACGGTCGGAGGATAAAGCCGGTCATCGTCGACATCGACCCCACCAACGAGGTCGACATGCGGGCGGTGTGCAAGCAATGGACAGAGGGCTCAGGCGCCGTCTTCGCCGTGTTGGACGGGGTCGGGGACTGGACCGGCGACGATCAGCTGTGCATAACCCAGGAGGGACATACCCCGCTCATCAGCCAGTGGTCGTCAGTCCCGAGCTGGGCCGCGCTCGGGTCGCCGTATTTGTGGTGGACAGGTCCGAACCAGGCGCAAGTCCTCCAGGCCACCGTCGATTGGGCCAGATCGGACGGCTCAATAAGCAAGACCAAGACCCTCGGCGTCATAGCCGGCGACCGCCCGAGCGACCAGGTGGCTCTGGACGACTACCTGCTTCCCGATCTGAAGAAGGCAGGCGTGAAATCGGTCGTGATAACGATGCCGGCGGAGCCCTCCGAATTTTCGTCCACCGAGAGTGACGCACCGCTCGTCGTGCAGAAGCTGCACTCAGACGGGGTAGGCGCTGTCTTACCGCTGATCCCATTCACCGCGATGTTCCCGGTGCTCGGCGCAGAGACGTCGCAGGGTTATTTCCCGAAGCTGCTTCTCTCCGACTACGAATTCTCGATCGAATCATCGCTCGGCCTCATTCCGTATCCGTATTCAAAGGCTCTCAACGGTCAAGAAGGTGTGACCACCGAGACTCTCGGAGGCACCGACGACGACCGTCCCTATTCGCAAGGTGGCTACGACCCTCGCGTGCGGGCCTGTTTCGACATCTGGCACAAGGCCTATCCGCAGATCCCGAAGGGAAACCTGAACTTCTACATCGAAGAGCAGGGTCCGATCCAGGGATGGTGTCAGGAGATCAACTTGCTTGCACAAGCCGCCACGGCGGCCGGCCGCGATCTAAACAAGCGGACATTCGTCGAGGCAATGTCGAGGATCTCGAACTTTGCGGGGGGCTACTCCCCGATCCTGTCGTACGCGCCCGGCAAATTCGCAGGCCCCACGGAGTACAGGATCGTCAGACTCCACATCAACCTTCCGCCGTCCGACCAATGCCGGTTGCCGCGGGGTCACAACCCTCCTCAGCTCGTGTGCTGGAGCATCGTGAAGAATTGGCATCCGCTTCCCTCTGGATGAGAACC
>JBAPRR010000306.1:0-6664 GCA_049281195.1 Acidimicrobiales bacterium | reverse complement strand
TCGAAGCTGAAGACACCGCCGTCTGCGGCCACCAGCCAGTAGCCGTTGCCCGGGGAGTCCATGCCCACCACCGGGGCCGCCAGGTGCAGGGCCCCGGTCGAGCCGAAGAAATAAGCGTCGCCGAAGCTGAAGATGCCGCCGTCGGCTGCTACGAGCCAATAGCCGTTCCCGTCTCCGGTGGGCGCCATCCCCACGATGGGCTTGGCCAGGCGCATGGCCCCGGTGGAACCGTGGAAGACGGCGTCGCCGAAGCTGAAGATGCCTCCGTCAGCCGCTACGAGCCAGTAGCCGTTCCCGTCGGAGGTCGAAGCCATCCCTACGACCGGCTTGGCCAGGCGCATGGCCCCGGTGGAACCGTGGAAGACGGCGTCGCCGAAGCTGAAGATGCCTCCGTCCGAGGCGACGAGCCAGTAACCCGCCCCGTTCGGTGTCGCGGCCATGCCGACGATCGGTGCGGCAAGGCGCACCCCGAGGGCAGTGCCGTAGTTGACGGCGTTGCCGAAAGCGAAGACGTTCCCGTTCTGGGTCACGAGCCAGTAGCCGAGACCTCCGGGGGTGGATTCCATCCCCACCACGATCTCGAAGGGTGGAAGGGAGGCCGACCCGTAATCGGGGGCCCCACCGAAAGCGTGCACCTGTCCGTTGGCACTGGCCAGCCAGTAGCCCTCAGAGGCGCTTGCTGACATTCCGACCACGGCGCCCGACCCACTCGCGCTCCAGGTGACACTCGACCATGAAAAGTCGATAGCGGGGCTTCCCGCAGTGGCCACCATCAGCTCGGCCCACGACGGTTCACCGCTGTAACTGTTCGGGTCGACGCCGACGCCGATGACGCACGGCGAGCAGGTGAACGGGGCGAGGATGTCGTCGCGGTGCCCCCAGCAGCCCGACCCTCCGCCGGGAGGGCATTCGACGTTCGGGCTGCCCGGCCCGTCGTCGTACATCCACAGGTACATCGCTTCGAGAGGAGATCCGATGCCTCCCGCCCAGTTGCTCGTCCACAGCGAGTACGGAAATCCCGTGGGCGGCTGTGCATCGTTGTTGGCGGCGGCAGCGGATCCGGCGACCTGGTCCAGGGCCGTGGCCATACCGCTGAACGGCGCAAGGCCGCGTACGGTCCGCTCTAGGTTGGTTGCTACGAAGAGTTGCTCGGCCGGCGACAGCGACGCCCAGTCGGAAGGCAGCTCCATCGGCGCCAGCCCCTCGGCGGCGTGGGCGTGGTTGATGGCTTCGAGCGCGGCGTTCTCGCAACCGCTCGCGGTGTCGATTGTGGTGGCCGTGCAGTAGTTGTAGATGTCAGGGTCGGGATAGATGTTCTCGGAAGGGTTCGATGGCGGCATCGGGTTGGAGTTGGAGCGGGTGACGTCGTTGTGGGTGGACGTCCTTCCGATTGTCGAAAGACGTGGAGCGTGGACCGCTCCCGGTTGAATGCCACCTGAAAATGGAGCGACGACAAGTAGGAATGCAGCGAGAGGAACGGTCACAAGAAGCGTGAACGTCAAGCCCGCACGCACGTTGAATACCGACTTGGGAGCGTCATCCTCGGTCGGAGCCAGGGGGGTTTTCTGTTCTGTCATTGGTTTCGTTGCATCGGGCACGATTCGGTGTTTCTCAAGCGCGATCGACAAGAGCTCCCGACGTTGGGGCATCGTTGTGCTCGCTTTGATGGCGGGTCTATTGGGTTCGTGCAGCAACCAGACCGCAGACGCACAACCTGTTCTTCATGCGTCTGACATATCCGGACTCGGAGAACGTGCGCAGTCGGGCACAGAGGCTTACGTCTGCAACCTCGGGTTCACTTCCGATCCGGGTGCAACAGTCACTCCTGTGGACCTGGCGGACGCCACCGCGGATCCCGCGATCACAACTGGAACGCTTCCCGACGCGATAGCGGCGTCTCCCGACGGCAAGTACGTGCTCGTGGCGGACGAGGGTCAGGATCTGGTGACCGTTCTCGATGTTTCCGACGGAGACGTCGTGGCGCGCCTGGCTACAGGGGTGGAGCCCGACGCGGTCGCCGTCTCACCGAACGGCCGGATTGCCCTCGTGGCGAACGCAGACGGCGCGACGGTGACTCCCGTCGATCTCGAGACGATGCGCTCCGAGCCGGCTGTGCATGTCGGAGATCAACCCGACGCTGTGGCGTTCGGCGGACCTGGCGGCAACACAGCGCTGGTAGCGAATCTCGGCGACGGGACTGTCACCCCGGTCGATGTCCGCACGATGACGGCCGAAACACCGATCCGCGTAGGTGCTGAACCCGACGCGATCGCCGTAAGCCCGGACGGGGATACCGCGCTCGTCGCGAACTTCGGATCGAGCTCGGTGACGGTTATCGATATCTCCGCGTTGAGCGCGGCAGGTGACATTGCGATCGGGGTGGCACCTACCGGTCTGGCGACAGCAGGCGGGATTGCATGGGCATCGGGAGGCACGTCGCTCGTGCCTGTTTCGTTCAGCGCTCGAGCAGTTTCGGGAACCCCGGTGGATGTCGGCAGGCTCGTCGAGGCCGTCGCCATCTCGAGCTCAGACGCGGCGGACGCGTGGGTTGCGGATCAGGGTCCCTACGTTACGGAAGTAAATCTGACCGACGGCAGCGTTATCAGATCAGTCGAAGTGGGCGGAAGGCCGTCGGGCATCGTCATTCCGGCGCCGCTTCATTGAGTGGTGCTGGGGTCTTTCCCGAGTCAGATCCCCTGGGAACCCGGCCTCAAGCAGTCTTCGAAGATGCCCTGCGGGGAATCACATACCGAGTCGCGTCTTCCCAGCCGGTCACGACGATCACGAACATGAATAAGGTGAGTATGTGAACCGAGGTGCACCACAGGCAGATCTTTTTCACCGCGAACAGCTCCTCGTAGATGAGCCGCAGTGCGAACAGGATCCCGACAGTCGCGCCGATTAGCCGCACCCACGGGACCCACCACATGGTCGTGTGCCACAGCCTCGGAAGCGAGAACACGAATGCTGCGATGAAAAAGACCAACCCGTAGACCGGCACCGGGATGCCCAAGAAGACCGATTGTGGGCTTGTCAGCACGGCCTGGCAGTCGATGCCGCCTGTGTCGGTGCAGACCACAGGAATTTTCCCGTAGTGCAGAACCGTGACGTAGACCGACACACCGATCCCGAGGAAGGAAAGGATCATCAGCGTGGTCGATCTCCACGGGCGCTTCGGTACGAGATCCTCTTCTACGTAATCGTCCTCCGGCTCTTGTGTGGGTTGAACAGCCTGGGCCGGCTCGGGCCGCGCCAGGCGAGGTTTCGGGCCAAGTCCTGCGGCAGAAGGCGGACGCCTGACCGCCGTACGTCTATCGGCCACTACAACCCCGCTTTCGTCTGAGCCGTCTTGATGTAGGGGGCTGAGCAGACGTCACCGGGCTGATTGTGTGTCATCGAACAGATTGCGGCTGTGATGTAGTTCGCCGATCCATCTTCTGCTTGAGCGACCGGAGTAGAAGCGTCCGACAACTGTTGTGCAATCTCGGTGTACGACAGTCCCGAAAGAGCAAGAGGTTGGTCTCCGAAGCCGGCACCCGACTGCATCACCTTGTTGCCGAAGTCCATGAAGGGGAAGCTCCCTCCACCCAGCTTCGTCAGAAGGTTCGAGGCACTTGTCGGTGGTGTCTGAAGACAGGCGTACCCGTTCACATTGCAGGCGTTCGAGGAGGCGGCACTCTGATTGGTCGCAAGCTCATACGGCTGGAAAACCAGATATTGGCTCTTGTATGTCGCGTTGTAGAAGGTGAACGTCGCCGTATCTGGAGCGAAGTCCGACACCGACGAGTAAGTCGTATGCAAGTTGGAGAAGGTCCCGAACTTCGAAAGGGCCATGACCATCGCCCAACGCTCGGCGGCGCAGAAGGGGCAATACTCCGCACCTTCGTAGAGCATCACCGGCAGGCCACCGCTCGTCAACGCGGTGTAACCCTTCCCCACCTTCTTCGGATAGTTGGACAGTTCGGACGGTAGACCGACCTTCGTGTACACCGACGCCGGAACTCCGGTCACCTGCGACAGGAGCGAGGTAGAGACGAGAGTGGTCGTAGTGTTTTGCTTAGCCGGCGACTTGGTCACGACAACCAGGACAAGGGCGATGACGATCACCAGTACCACGACGACAGATCCGATTCCGATCTGAGTGGGACTGAATCGTCTCGATGGGGCGGGGGCGGGGCCTCTGTTCGGGCCGCCTGTTCCGCGGCCTCTGCCACCACCGCCGCCGCCTCTGCTGCCGCCTCCGCTCGAGGTCGGTCTGCCTGCGTTGCCCGGACCCTTCAGATTCTTAGCATTTACTGATCTGTTTCCCGCCGTCTTTTGAGAATTGGGCGGTCTCTGCCCTTGACGAGTCGGGCTCTGCGGCGCTGCTCGACCACTTCCGGCTTTGGGTTGAGCGTTCCGATTGTTTGCGGGTCGGCCCGATCCGCTGCGATCAGAAGCAGACCCGCCGGTAGGACGGCCGCCCGTCCTGCCCTTCCCTTCTGCGGGCGGTTGCGAGATGGTCACAGTGGGTATCGCCTCCAGAACACGTAGCGACGTGCAAATTTGAGTGCACTTGCGGACGCGGAAAGGCTAGTCCGCGGCAATGCGGTCGCAATGTCGACGGCGAACCTCGCGGCACGCTTCCCTGCATCGCTAGCCTGTCGTAGGCGGGCCGCTAGCTCATCGGGTAGAGCAGGGGACTTTTAATCCCAAGGTGCCGGGTTCGAGCCCCGGGCGGCCCACGCGAAGCTGATTACCCCTCTGACCAGCCAGTTCGCGGACCGATGGCACTCAAATCCGACTCGAAAACTGCCTCCAAACCGCTCCGGCGTGGTCCCAGCACAATGCTCATGGTTGCGTCTGGAATTGCTCTTGTCGTCGTGCTCGCATTGAGCGTCGTGCTCGCCAGGCGCGACGCGAATGCAAGCGCGAATCCCACACAGTTTGCTCTCAGCTCTGCAGTGCAGGCAGCCGAGCACGTGTACAAGGCCAACCACGACAGGTTCCCGCTCGGCCCATCACTCGTCGTCAGGTTGCACCGGAACGACCCGGAGCTCGCGTTCGCCTATGGGCCGCAGTACGTGGTCTCCTCCAACGGAGGCTCAGGCGGTCAGTACACCGCGACGGGCATATCGGTGGCGGTCAGCTCGAACGGACAAGTCATCATGTTCGCCGCACCTGGAAGCAGTAGGACCTGTTGGTACGCGACCGATAATCATCTAGCCGATCATCTGTCCCCGGGATTGAACGGTGCGAGCCCGCACAAAGGCACGATGTTCGCAACGGCGGGAAGCCAGCAGGTCTGCACCGCGGGAGCCGCCCTGCCCGGCAACGTTTCAGTTTGGAGCGCAACGTGGCCGTCTACCTGAGCTACATGTCGATCTGACCTACATGGTGATCTGAGCTACATGTCGATCTGACCTACATGGTGAGCCCCGTCGCGAACTACGTCGCGACGGACGACCAGTCAACGAATCCTGTCGGCTCGTGACGCCCCAGTACTCCGTGCTCGAACATTCCCCATCCCTCTGATCCGTCGCACGTCGCGCGCGCGACGTGATCGATTACCCCGAAGACAGCGGAACCTTGAACAGCGGGATCAGACAGGTCGTGCGTGACACGCTCGGACCAGCCGCGGCCGCGCCATTGCCCATGTCCCCACTGGGGGTCACCGCCGTAGCCGGGACCCGAGTTGAGTGCCACGAAGCCCAGGGTCTCGATCTCGAGGACGACAGGCTTGCGCGACCGATCGCGCATGTGGATGGTGGCGCCTTCGGGAAGGCGCGTTCCCTTCCTGTAACGGATGTCGAGCTCTGGCCAACCGAGCTGTTCGACAGGACGTCCACTTCCTGCCGGGTAGACCCGTACCGCCTCGTTGAGGGTGCGGTTCCCGTTGCCGTCTTCTTGCAGGATGAGCAGGATCGCAAAATCGTCGAACGCTACGGGTACGTATGTCCACCAGAACCCGAACAACGGATCCGGCTCGGACGCGGAGCGCCCCGGAGGTTCAGGCTCTCCGAGCGGTCTGATCCCCCAGGACCGGTCACGCGTACCCACCCATCTATCGTTCGAGAGTTGGAGCGTTTCACCGTCGACTGAGATGGTCCCGCTCCATGTTCCGAGCTGTGCGAAACGCATCGCATCGAGGATCACCCGGCCGGATTGGCGAAGCACATGAGAGGGCTCGTCGATCACCGGAAATGATCCGTTCCAGATGATGTCGAACTCCATCCCCTCAGAGGCGCCTTCGCACACGAGGCGGATCTGCTGAAGCGGTTCGATGACCTCCACACGGATCGGCCCGACACGCTGTTTCATGCGATCTGATCCGAGGGCGTCCGACACCCGTAGTGTCACCTGCTCATCGCCACGCTTCAGCGTCGCGTAGGCGTCTGTCACACCAAGGTTCGGGTAAACGCCCATGCCGGTAACGAAGAAGACGTTGCCGGTCCTGTCGTGCGCGTTCAGATAGCAACGGTCGTAAGCGTTTCGATCCGAGGACGCGACGTACTCCATCGACAGCGGGATCTGGTGAACGGGGAATTCGTCGAGCGGTACCGCCATCAGTTGATCCTCCGTCGTGGGTTGCCCCGTTGGGCCTCGCTTGCTACACGCTCACCTTAGACACATACGGTGATTTCAGCCGATAGAGAACGTGGGGGCGAAGTGGGTTGTCCTCGGC
>JBAPRR010000305.1:0-5664 GCA_049281195.1 Acidimicrobiales bacterium | reverse complement strand
GAAGTAGCAAGTGGTGAGATAAGGCCCGTCATAGACGGCGAGATAGACACCGGCGTGTGAGGGGGGCCGTTGCTGTTGTCTAACGAGTCGTCGGTCAGCTTCCGTGAAGCTATCGGGGAAGTCCATGATCACTTCGCCGACCATGGCGATCTTGGTGGCCCACCCAGCGATGAACAACTGCTCTTCGGGATTGAAGTTCACGGCCTGGCCCAGCAGACAGGGTTCGAGAAGTTGTCTGGCACGACCTTCCATTACGGACATCCAACCGCCGTTGCAACAACAACAGACGATCTTTGCTGTCTGGTTAGCAAGCCCGGCAGACCGAAAGGTCCTGCGCATGGCGGCGTCTTCCTTGCCAACCACCACTTGAGTATGAACCGCATTTACCGGTCCGATTTGGCCCGGCGGAAAGATCTTGTTAATCCAATCGGGGAAGACGTGTTCTCGGGAGTTGGCCGGGTGCTCGCAGAAGATGCACTGACGTCCCTCATTCTCAGACACGGCTTATCCTTGGAGAGAAGATGTCTGACGACGAGGAAACCCAAGAGACACCCGCAGGCGCCACGATCCCAATACCGGACAAGCAGGACGTATTCCGCGACTTGGAGAAGGTCGCCAGGTCGCCGAAGCGCGCCCGCAACGGGGCGAAGCGGGAAGATCAATCACCCGACTGACCTCCCCGCTCTACCCGCCTCACTTGCCTTTACCGGCGCCGTTCTTGGCGGGGCGAACAAGCTCGTAGCTCTGCCCCTTCTTTGGCGTAGGAGGCAACCGATGTCCTTCGACCGCGGTTACCTGCTTCCCCGTGTCGCCACCCTTAGGGCCGACAACGTCATAGAAACCCGACGCTGGTGCTGGCTTACCTGGCTTGCTGGTACTGCTCTTGGATGGCACGATGGCCCTCCTATTTCTAGGGCGGTGGCCCGGGTCTTCCTGGATGGGGGTTCCGGGCCTTTCCGCGTCGGTGATTTGCCGACTTTCAGATTTTCGCGTGACCAGGGCTTATGGTCGTGGATGGTCCCCAGCCAGGGGTTTCGCGGGAATTATGTTTGCATTCATGCCCAAGCCCAAACCCGTGACACTCGACTACGACCCGGAAGACGTGGAGATGCGACAGGTCACCGTTCGTATGCCCGCCGATCTGTACGAAGCGGTCAAACGGAGGGCGGCCCAGGACATGCGACCTGTTGCACAGGCGATGCGATTCGCCTTAAGGGAGTATGCCCGGAGTTAGTCCCCGCTGGCCGGAAAGGCCGACCGCAAGAGCAGGGCAGCGAACATCATTCTGCCGTTGTCGCGGTGGTTGTATCGCCAGACGTACTCGTTCACGTATCCCTGCATCCACTTGGGAGACACCGAGTGATGCGCGCCATGCAAGCCGCGCTTGAGCAGCGACCAGAAACCCTCAATCTGCTGAGTGTGGATCTGGTCGTCCACGTATTTCCCTCTGCTATGAGCGATCTTGTGCCGTGCGTGATCTCCGCTAATCGTCGCCTTGTCATAAAGGCGCGAGTCGTCGGTGTAGAGCGTCACACCGGGCTTGACCTGTCCTGCCACAGAGTCAGTGATCATGCCGTGCAGACCCTTCCCCTTAGGGCCAACGAGAGCGACAGCGTGACCGTATCTGAGGATGGTCGGCTTCGTCTTTCCTTCTTCGTAAAGGCGCTGGTTTCGCTCGACCATGCCGAACACAGGAGTCTTCTTGTCGGATGCCCACTTGATCGCTTGGGCCTTGTTCGATCGTGTCGGGTGCTTCCATCCGGCTCGGTCGGACGCCCGCGGCTTACCACCCCAGTACGTCTCGTCCATTTCGACACGCCCCGAGAGAATCTCCGGCTCGATGGTCTGATCCATCAACTCGTTACGGATGAGGGTGAACATCCGCCATGCTGTTTTGTACGTGACGCCCAGCTCGCGCTGGAGCTGCTTCGCAGAGACGCCACAACGAGTGCTAGTCATCAAGTACATGGCGTAGAACCAAAGGTGAAGCGGTGTGGAGGACTTGTGGTAGATCGTCCCCGCTGTCGGATGCACGTGAAGTCCACAAGCGGTGCAGGTCCAGTCCTGGCGCTGCTGCTTGGCTACGTACCGCTTGAACAGTCGCTCAGCACCGCAACGGTCGCAGAACGCCATGTCGTCGCCCAAGTTGAAGCGCGTGTTCCAAAGCCAACGCAAACATGTTGCGTCGTCGGGAAAGTCACGCATGAACTCGACGATCGTGTACGAGTGCGTCGACACCGATTGCTGAGGGTTGGTCCGGTTGGAAGGAGCCATGAATCAAGTATCGCACGCTGGCCCTATACAGTCAAGGGATACATGCCCTTATTACTTTAAGAATTCGGTGGTGGTTCCGATCAAGGCTGCACCGGTGGCAGTAGCGATGAAGGCTGCGCCGGTGGCGGTAGCGAAGAAGGCTGCAACGGTCGCGGCAGAGGGGAATGTAGAGAACCTGGTCTTTTCTGAAGCGACGGACATGCTTTGGAACCCGCTGGTCAGTCCGTCGTTGCGTTCGGCTCTGTACGAGGTGCTGGCGACCACGCCAGGTGTCGTGGTCGATCCGAACGCCCGAGACTCTCTCCGAAGGGCAGCGGTCGAGATCAGCAGGCTTGATACAGAAGCCAAATTGCTTGTCGCGACGTACGAGAGCCCGTCCACGGGAGCTGTCCTCCAGTCAACGTTCACGAACCCTGTCGGACCGTTGACCAGCCAGATTCTGGAGCCGCGCAGCGACGTCTACCTCTCTGTCACCTGGTCCAATTCGGTACCGCCCAATCCGTTCCAGAATTGAACGGCCGGGCTTCCTGGACTCCGAGGACGCGCCCTTGCAGCCCGAACTCGCGCTGTACATCGACTCGGCTCGGTGGTACACCCACCTGGACGGCGTCCTTCGCCAACACCCCGGCCAGATAGTCCCAGTGGCGAAGGGAAATGGCTACGGGCTCACCAACGAGTTCCTGGCGAGCGTCTCGAGGCAGTTGGGGGTGGATGCGATTGCCGTCGGCACGATCGAAGAGGCCAGACGCGTTTTGCCGCATTTCGCGGGGTTGGTTCTCGTCCTTCGCCCGCACTCGCCAGGCGACGACATCGGGTCTCTCCCTTCAAGGGTCGTCTTTCACGCTGCCTCCCCGCAAGCTCTAGAGGATCTCCAGAACCGGCGGGTCATCGTCCAATGCGCTAGCAGCCTCTATGACGGCGGTATGGATCTCGATGAGTTGGAAGGATTGCTGCCGTTGTTCGAGGAGGGCGTAGTCGATGGGTTCTCCTTATCTCTCCCTCTCGAAAGACACGGCGGAGGGAGGCAGCTGACCGAGATCGCGGCTTGGATTGAGTGGTTACGCAATGCAGAGGTGAAGCCGTTGCGGGTCTACGTGAATCACGTATCGGACGCCGAGATAAACGCACTGCGAACCTGGTATCCAGACACCGACGTTCGGGCGCGACTCGGAACCAGGTTGTGGCTGGGAGATACCTCGTCGTTTCGGATCGCGGGCACGGTCATCGCTGTCGAGTCGGTTCCAAGAGGCCGACGCTTCGGCTATCGACAACGTCGCGCCCGAGCCGATATGAGCATCGTGACCGCTGTGGGCGGAACCGCGCACGGTGTCGGCTTGCAAGCACCAAAGCTGGTGAGGGGCCGCGAGAGGTTCAGAACGATGACTCGTGCTGGGATGGCCGCGTTCAATCTCCATATGTCTCCGTTCAGTTGGGATGGCCGGCGTCTGTGGTTCGCGGAGCCGCCCCACATGTCGGTCAGCATGTTGATCGTTCCAGATGGCATCGAACCACCGGTGCCGGGAGATCTCCTTCCGCTTCGGTTGCGCTATACGACCACGAGATTCGATCGCGTAGAGGTCGGCGTCCATGCCGACTGACTGGCTGTCGTCACCGACCAGAACCCCGCGGGCTAGTGGAAGCGAGTGCGCCGACGGCCGCGGCAGCGACACTGAAGACGAGGCTCAATGTCGAAGACCGCCGCTCACAGCACTTGATCAGTAGCTCATGCAGCAGTGCCTAACGGTAATTGCAGATGGTGCTCCTCGATCGAAGTCTTGAGGCATCGTGACGACGCACTGCGCCTCGTGTCAAAACATCCCGTTCGAGTTGGCGGCCTTCTCGGGGACCCCCTGGATGACGTCCCAGTGTTCGACGACCTTGCCGCCTTCCAATCGGAAGAAATCCGCCAGCGCGCGGCCGGGTTGGCCCGGCTCCAAGACGAGGTGTGAGTGCGTTGCGACCAGGTCACCCTCAGCGATTACTCGTTTGATTTCAAGGGTGAGGTTTGGATGCTCGGATCTCAGCCACGTCACGAACGTGATTACCGCTACTGCCACTGGCCTCCCTCGAGTCCGGCTTGAACGAAGCGAATCACCCGGTCCACAAGTTCGAGCAGTTCGGTGGCGCTCGGTGGCGCCGTTAGGGCCTGTGCCTCATCGCTCTCGTAAAGTTCGCGCAAGCCGGCGACCGCCGTTAACGCCGCTAGACGCGGGATCAGGCTGTTTCCCGACTGACCCATGTCGTGCCCGATGGCATCTGCGATGGCGCGCTCGAAAGGGTAATAGCCAGCGCGAGCGCGGCCTCGAAGCTCGGGTTCGTTGTTGACGATGTGCGCTCGCAAGGCGCGTCGTTCCCAGAAGCGCAAGTCCATTTCAAGCCCGTTGATTTCAGCGCCTGTCATCGTGGTTGCCATCCAGTCGCGCAGTGCTTCAAGAGCGGATTCGTGCGGTTGCCGGGCAGACAGGCGCTCGCTCAGGCTGTCGAGCGTGAACGGTTCGGCATCGAGAAGCAACTCCTCTTTGGCCGGGAAGTGCACTGTCACTGTTCGGGGTGCGACCTCGGCCCGCTCGGCAATGTCGTTGATCGTGGTCTCGCGGTAACCACGCTCGGCAAAGAGTTCGAAAGCGGCCATCTGGATCGCCTGCCGCGTTCTCCTCTTACGTCGCTCCTGTCGATCTACTACCTCTGCCGGCATGAAGCCATCCTACTTGACAAGTAATATTGCATGTATAGCATTAATACAATACTCGTAATTGAGGAGGTTCCCAATGCCGGGCTTCATATCTGACAGTCCACTTGCCCGCGATCTGATCCGCATCGGTAACGAGGGGATCGCTCACGAGGATGCGGCCGCCCTCAGCGCCTATTTCAGGGAGGACTACGTCTTCCACGGACCGGGCGCCGACCTGGGCTTCGATGAACTGAGTGCGTACTTCGCGTCCCTGCGCGCCGCGTTCAGCCGTCTGCGACTTGTCCGTGAACAGATCATCGTGGACGGCAACTTGTTGGCGGCCCGCACCACGTTCTCGGGTGACTTCACCGGGCGCTTTACGTACTCGCCCATTGGCCCAGTCGAGCCCACCGGGCAACACCTCGAGTGGGAAGTGATCGGTATTTTCAGGTACGACAACGAGGGCCGGCTGGCCGAGGAATGGGTGCAGACCGACTACCGCGGCTTATTGGTCAAGCTCGGAGTCACGACCACCGAGACCGCCAGATTGAGTACGCATGCCTAGTTCGTCTAGTCCGTCACCTTCGGGCCTGTGAATCGCCCCGGGAATGGTGACTGCTCCTTCCTTTGAGAGGATGGAGCGATGCCAGAAGAGAAGCGAGCATCCCGCCGGCCTTACCCGGCGGAGTTCAGAGAACGGGCAGTCCGCATGGTGTTCG
>JBAPRR010000304.1:0-6496 GCA_049281195.1 Acidimicrobiales bacterium | reverse complement strand
CCGGCGGAGCCGGCGCGCTCGAACACGCGATGGCTCCCGCAATGGGGGCCACCGTCGCGTCTGACGACATGCGGCTCAGCCGGCCCACACCCGACACCCCACACCCCACACCCGACACCCCGGCAGCCGGAAGAGATCGATCGGCGCGAAAAGACCGTCGGCTATCTGCAGAGCGGAGCTCAGGCGAAGCGAATGATCGAGGCCACGCCTGCAATGAGGCAGTAGAAAGCGAACGGCGTAAGCGTCCGCGTCTCGAAGTAGTGCACCAAGAAACGTACGGACACGTAGGCAGCCACGGCAGCGCAGATACACGAAACGAGAATCTGCTTGTGCACTCCGTCGCCCAAAGGCCCCGTCAGATCGTGTATCTCCAAAAGCCCGGCCGCGAGGATCACCGGAGTGGCGAGTAGGAAGGAGAAGCGTGCCGCGTCTTCGTGGTCGAGACCGCGCAGCAGACCCGCCACCATTGTCACACCGGAGCGGCTCAATCCGGCGATGAGCGGTAGCACCTGGAATACACCGATGATGCCCGCTTCTTTCATCTCGAGCGTCGCAAGACGCCGCCTTGGTCCTCCTCCCGCAGGATCGCCGGTTACAGCCGTTGCCGCGCCCTCTTCGTCGACCACCTCACCGTTACGAACCGCCAGATTCAAAACGGAGTCGCGCTTACGCAGGCGCTCGCCGAGCAACAGGATGCCGCCGTTGATGGTCAGGAAAATCGCGGCGTAGATCGGCTTGGCGAACTGCGTCCGCAGGACTTTCTCCAACGCCAGACCGATGATCCCGGCGGGGATCGTGGCGACGATCAACAACCAGGCCAGGCGTTGTGTAGGCGTTTCGATCTTGCGGTCGCGGATCGATGTGAAGAAGCCGCCGATGATTCGGACCCAATCACGCCAGAAGAAAACGAGGAGGGCCAGTGCCGTCGCCACGTGCAATCCGACGACGAACGCCAAATAGAAGGACTGACTCTTCGATTCAGAGTTGACGAGGTTGTGCCAGTTGAGCCAAGCGGGAACGAGGACGGTGTGACCGAGGCTCGACACCGGGAACATCTCCGCGACACCTTGGAGAAGACCCATGACGACCGCCTGGGTCCAGGTAAGGGGCGTCGTGTGCTGAGACGTCGTGGCGAGAATGGTGACGACGGCAAGATGTGTGTGCACGCGTATTGCTCAGTTCCTTATGCAGGATCAACGAGATCGACAACGACCGGCAAGGCCGGCCCGTCATTATCCCCTTCCGATGCCCCGGGTCCGTGCACCCGACCTCGAGCGGATCCGCGCCCATCGCCCCGCCTAGCGCCGCCCGCGCTCAGCCCACAGTCCTCACAACCAGAGCGTCACCCTGACCCCCACCTCCACAAAGCGTGGCCACGCCGGTACCGTCACCGCGGCGGCGAAGCTCACCCAGCAGGGTCAGGGCGAGTCGGGTTCCCGACATGCCGATCGGGTGGCCGAGGGCGATAGCGCCACCGTTCACGTTGGTGATCTCCTCGGTGATGCCGAGATCGTCCATGGAGGCCAGGCCCACTGCGGCGAATGCCTCGTTGATCTCGAACAAACTCACATCAGAAACACCGAGACCGACCTTCGACAGGGCCTTCAAAGCGGCGTGAGAAGGCTGGTGGAGCAATGAGACGTTCGGGCCTGAGACCTGGCCGTAGGAGACGACCTCGCCCAACGCAGACTCAGACAAGCCGAGTGCGGCGGCCCGAGCCGCGGACATCACGACCACAGCGGCCCCCCCATCCGAGATCTGGCTCGCGTTCCCCGCCGTGACCGTCCCCGCCTTGTCGAAAGCGGGTCGCAGAGCGCCGAGGGATTCTGCGGTCGTGCCAGGTCGTACACCTTCGTCGGTGTCGACCACGATCGGATCGCCCTTTCGTTGTGGGACGTTCACGGGGACGATCTCGTCGACGAAGCGACCGTCTTTTATTGCCGCTGCGGCCCGTTCGTGGGACAGCGCCGAGAAGTTGTCTTGGCGCTCCCGCGAGATCCCGAGCTCCTGGTTGTAGCGCTCAGTGCCGAGACCCATGGCGCAGTGGTCGAACTGGCAGTAGAGGCCGTCGTACATCATCGAGTCGACGAGGGTGGCATCGCCGAGGCGGAAGCCGGCCCGAGCGCCGGGGAGAAGGTGAGGGGCCTGGGTCATCGACTCCATGCCTCCGGCCACGACGATCTCGGCGTCGCCGGCGGCGATCATCATGTCGGCGAGATAGATGGCGTTCAGGCCGGAGAGGCACACCTTGTTGATGGTGGTGGCCGGAACCGTGAGGGGGATGCCCGCCTTGACCGCGGCCTGCCGGGCGGTGATCTGGCCCTGGCCGGCTTGGAGGACCTGGCCCATGAACACGTAATCGACCTGGTCGGGCGATATGCCGGCCTTCTCCAGGGCGGCGGCGATTGCGAACCCGCCGAGATCCATGGCGGTGAAGCCGGCGAGTGCTCCCGACAGCTTGCCGATGGGGGTGCGTGAACCGGCGACGATCACGGAACCTGGCATTGAGGGACCTCCAGGGCTGGGCGCAGCGTTTGCGCAGGTGGCCGGCTATCCGCCGACCGACCGGCAACTCGCCGGTGCGCAGATTGTACCGAGCCGATGGCGCTCACGATCGGCCCAGTTACCAAAGGGTAACCACGGGGTAACCTTCGGCGATGAAGGAGATCAGGGACGCAATTCTGGCTGGCGCGTCGGGTCCCGAGCTTGAAGCTCTGCCCATACCCGACGAGTTCCGGGCCGCCTACGTGCTGCGGGACGAGGCCGGCATGTTCGACGGCATCGCCTCGGACGAGAAGGACCCCCGCAAATCCCTCCACGTGGGCGACGTAAAGACGCCCGAGTTGGCACCCGATGAAGCATTCGTGGCCGTGATGGCGTCGGCGATCAACTTCAACACGGTGTGGACCTCGATCTTCGAGCCCCTGTCTACTTTCGGCTTCCTTGATCGTCTGGGACGGGAGTCGGCGTGGGGAGCCCGTCATGCTCTGGATCATCATGTGGTGGGATCAGACGGTGCGGGTGTCGTCCTACGGGTGGGATCGGCTGTCCGGAACTGGAAGCCGGGCGACAAGGTCACCATCCATTGCAATTACGTCGACGACCAGGACCCGAGCGCACATGACGACTCGATGCTCGCGGCCAACCAGCGGATCTGGGGGTTCGAGACCAACTTCGGAGGTCTGGCCGATCTCACCGTGGTGAAGGCCAACCAGCTGATGCCCAAGCCCACCCACCTTTCGTGGGAAGAGGCCGCGATCAACGCGCTGTGCAACTCCACGGCGTACCGGATGATCGTGTCCAAAAACGGTGCCGCGATGAAGCAGGGTGACAGCGTGTTGGTGTGGGGGGCTTCGGGTGGTCTCGGCGGCTACGCGGTCCAGCACGTGCTGAACGGTGGGGGCACCCCGGTCGGAGTGGTCTCCTCGCCGCAGAAGGTCGAGCTTTTGAAGGACCTGGGTGTGGAAGCGGTGATCGATCGCAAGGCCGCCGGCTACAAGTTCTGGGCCGATGAGCACACCCAGGACGAAGGGGAGTGGCGCCGTCTCGGAAAGGACATCAGGGGGCTCACCGGTGAGGATCCGGACATCGTCTTCGAGCATCCCGGGCGCCAGACCATGGGGGCTTCGGTCTTCGTGTGCAAGCGTGGCGGGATGGTGGTTACCTGCGCGGCGACTTCCGGATACATGATCGAGTACGACAACCGGCATCTTTGGATGAAGCTCAAGACCATCAAGGGTTCGCATTTCGCCAACTACCGCGAGGCGTGGGACGCCAACCGGCTGGTGTGTCTGGGGAAGGTGGTTCCGCCGCTGTCTGCGGTGTATCCGCTAGAAGACGTGGGTGAAGCGGCGTTTCAGGTTCATCACAACCTTCACGAGGGGAAGATCGGGGTGCTGTGCCTGGCACCTGGCGAAGGTCTGGGAATCGACGATCCTGAGCTGCGCGCAAGGGTGGGAGAAGACCGCATCACCGCGTTCAGGAGGCATCACGCGTGAACGTTCCTAAGAGGGTCAACGACGTCCCGAAGAGAGTGAACGCCCGGGTGAATGCGCAGTGGAAGACCATTCGCCCTCAGATCGCCCGAGTGCTCAGCATTGCTCCGGCACAAGCGGACAACCCGAGCCTCCTCACCGAGATCGACCACGTGGCGATCGCCGTTCGTGATGTGGATGCCGCGGCCGCTTGGTACAAAGAGGCGTTCGGCGCCGAGGTCGTACACCGTGAATATGTCGAGAGGGACCAGGTCGAAGAGGTTCTCCTGGCGGTTTCCGACTCGTTCATTCAGCTTCTGACGCCCATGAGCGACAGCTCGCCCGTCGCCAAGTTCCTCGAGCAGCGGGGCGAAGGCCTTCACCACATCGGTTACCGGGTGAAGGACTGTGCTGCTGCTCTCGAGTCGGTGAAGGCCACCGGTGCGAAGGTCATCGACCAGGTGCCCCGCCCCGGTTCACGTGGCACGACCGTCGCTTTCGTGCACCCGAAGGGTGCGTTCGGGACCCTGGTCGAGCTGATCGAGGAATAAGCCCTCACCTTAAAGGCAGCCGCTCCTGCTGTTCCTGCGCCACCCTCCCGTAAAGAGGTGCCAGTTGGACCTCCGGTAGCCTGACTGGCCATGGATCACCCGATGACGCAGCGGCTGGCAGAGCTGAAGGCCCGCAAAGAGGAAGCACTCAACGCGGGACCGCCGCACGCCGTCGAAAGGCAGCACTCCAAGGGGAAGATGACGGCGCGCGAGCGCATCGAGTATCTCCTCGACGAGGGCTCCTTCCAGGAGCTCGACATGCTCGCCCGGCACCGGGCGCACGGAATGGGCCTCGAGGAGAACCGGCCTTACACCGACGGCGTCATCACCGGGTTCGGCACCATCAACGGGCGCCGGGTGTGCGTGTTCAGCCAGGACTTCACCGTTTTCGGCGGGGCGCTCGGAGAAGTGTTCGCCGAGAAGATCCACAAGGTCATGGATCTCGCCGAGTCCATCGGGGTCCCGATGATCGGACTCAACGATGGTGCCGGCGCCCGCATTCAAGAGGGTGTGGTTTCGCTCCACTCCTACGGCGGCATCTTCCATCGCAACGTGCAGGCGTCGGGAGTGATCCCACAGATAAGCGTGATCATGGGTCCCTGCGCCGGGGGAGCCGTGTATTCGCCCGCAATGACCGACTTCATCTTCATGGTCCAGGGCACCAGTCACATGTTCATCACCGGTCCCGACGTCGTAAAGACGGTGACCGGAGAGGACGTCACGCTCGAAGAGCTTGGTGGCGCCATGTCGCACGCCACCAAGTCCGGAGTGGCCACGTTCGTGTCCGCGGACGAAAAGAGTTGTCTCGACGAAGTCCGCGAACTCCTCGCTTTTTTGCCCTCGAACAACCTCGAGGAACCGCCGAACGTGGTTCCGGAAGACGAGCCAGACCGCGGCACACCTGAGCTCGTCGACCTGATGCCGCCGTCGCCGAACCAGCCGTATGACATGAAGAAAATCATCGAATCGGTGGTGGACGACGGTGATTACTTCGAAGTTCACCCGCACTGGGCGATGAACATCACCTGCGGGTTCGCACGACTCGACGGGAGGGTCATCGGGGTCGTGGGGAACCAGCCCGCGGTGCTCGCAGGGGTGCTCGACATCGATTCCTCGGAGAAGGCGGCACGGTTCGTGCGGACGTGCGATGCGTTCAATATCCCGTTGATCACCTTCGTGGACGTCCCCGGATTCATGCCAGGGACCGATCAGGAGTACGGAGGGATCATCCGTCACGGCGCCAAGCTGCTCTACGCGTACTGCGAGGCGACGGTTCCGCGCATCCAGGTCATCACGAGGAAGGCCTACGGCGGCGCCTACGTGGTCATGAACTCCAAGTCCATCGGTGCGGACCTGGCGTTCGCCTGGCCGTCCGCCGAGCTGGCGGTCATGGGTCCGCAGGGCGCCGTCGAGATCGTCTATCGCCGTGAGCTGTCCAACGCCGACAACCCCGCGGCACGCCGAGCCGAGCTGGTCGAGGAGTACACCGAGAGGTATGCGAACCCCTACATCGCGGCGGAGCGCGGGTACGTCGACGACGTGATCGACCCCACCGATACGAGACGTGTCCTGGTGCGGAGTCTCAGGCTGCTTCGGTCCAAGCGCGAGTCGCTTCCGAAGCGCAAACACGGGAACGTCCCGCTGTGAGCCGCATCAACCCCGAGGTCGTATCAGTGCGCCCGGAGCCCGAGCCCGAGGTGCTCCGGGCGATCGAAGAGGCCATAAGGACCGCGTGGCCTGAGCCCGCGCTCGAAACTCCCGAAGAGGTGCCGGTCTGGCGGTTCAGTGGCAGATGGTGGGCGCAGCCGGCAGCCTTGCGCCGTGACCGGCCCTTATCAGCAAGCTGAGCTCGCGGTCGATTGAAGAAGCTGAACATCCTCGTCCGACCAGTTTCGCGAGATGATCTGGCCCAGCTCCTCGAGCTGATCGAACAGCTGCATGACGAAGCCTCGTCAGCAGAGTCGGCCGAGG
>JBAPRR010000303.1:0-14161 GCA_049281195.1 Acidimicrobiales bacterium | reverse complement strand
GCCAACCTGGGTCGCCTTGATGACCGAGCGGCCCGAGCGGACCCGCGAGCAGATTTTCGAGCTCCTGGATCTCCTCGATTGTTAGGCCACTTCTGCACGCGGCGGTCAATGCTCCGTACCACCCGTCGGAGAAGCTGGAACTCCGTCTTCCGTCCATCCCATGGATGACGTCGGCGAACTCGCGCAAAAGGTGCGCCGTTAGCTGGCGGTCTCCGCGCCGCGCCGCCACCCGGGCCAGGATTCCGAGCGAGTAGCCGCGGTCCCACACCATCGAGGGCGGTGGCCTCGGGTCGTCGTAAGCCTTGGACAAAAGGGCATGAGCCCGATCGAGTTCACCTGCTTCGAACGACAGCTCACCGTCAACGATCGCCACCCATCGCCTACCTCTGACCGGGGTATCCATTCCCAGCACCGACCGGGCCTGAGCGAGGTCCCCCATGACATGAGCAAGGAAAATTGCCTGGAGCTCGATCCAGTTGTCCCGCCAGTCCTGGCGGCCGGTGCGTCCGATGATCTCGCGCATCTGGTCGAGCAGCTCTTTGGACAGATCGGGATCCCACTTGGGCATGGCGAAATGGGCCGTGTTGTTGATCGCCCGCAGTGTCGTCTGGTGGTCCTCCGACTCGATTGCGTACCGCAGGCCCTCCTGCACGAGAGCGGCGCCCTCCTCCTCGTGGCCCGCACTGTCCAACAGCGCCGTGCCCTTGTTGACCAGGATCGAAGCGAGCAGTCGGGCAGGGGGGCTCTGGCCTGCGGCTTCCATAGCCTCGTCCGCCCAACGGATCGCGCTCGCGGCGTCACCCTCGAGCATCGCTGCTTCTGCCGCGAGATTCGCAACCCAGGCACGGTGCTCGCCCGCGGGGAGACGGTCAGCGACTTCGAGAGCTTCGTCGACGGCTTTTCGGTGAGCGACAGGGTTCTGTGTCTCCCAACGAAGGCGCGCCAAAAACCGCAGAGCTCGTGCCAGCGAGTGATCGTCGTGGCGCTCGACGGCATCGGCGCGCCACTGCTCGGCTCGTTCCACTGCTGTTGCGAGCAACCCGACCGACCACGACGCCAGCGTGGCGAGCTCGAGCAGTTCGGCGTCCGCTTCGCCCTCGTGAAGCGCCAGCTCCGCGAGGCGCAGCGCTTGGTAGGTCGCGCCGCTCCTCAGGTACGAGGAGGCCCCTTTGCGCGCCGCTGCGATCATCTCGTCGAGACGCCCTGCCGCATGGGCGTGGTGAGCGAGAGCGGCCCAGTCGTCGGATCCGGATTCCTCCAGAGCTGCGAGCGCCTTCTCGTGAAGACGCCTTCTCTCTCTCCCGAGGAGCCTGCCGGCGACGGCCTCGCGGGTCAGTGCGTGGCGGAACGAGAACACGTCCTCAGTGGCCTCTACCAGCAGGCCACGGTCGACGAGGGTGCGTAGGGCATCGAGAAGGCGGTCCTCGCCGAGGCCGGTCACCGATGTGAGCAGGTCGAACGGGATCCGTTCCCCGAGGATCGCCGCGGCGTCGACGGCCCTGCGCTCTTCTGCGTCCAACCCGTCGAGGTGTCGCAGCACCGCTTCTGTCAGAGTTCGCGGGAGGGGGTACTCCGCCAAGTCGTGGACGGGGATGTCGCCGGCCGAGACGAGCAGCTCTTCCAAGAAGAAGGGGTTTCCCCCGGTTCGCGAGTGGAGAGCTGCAGCCGTCGCGTAGTTGACCTCGGTATCGCGTATGGCCCCGATGAGAGACCGGACCTGGTTGACACCGAGCCGGCCGATGTTCACATGCTCTACCTGCTTGTGCCGCTCGACCGCGGACAACAGGTCGGTGAGGTGTCTACGGTCCAGGTCCTCGGGCCGGAACGTTCCTACGAGCAGGACGTCCATTCCCGCGGTGACGCTCAGCCGTTGGAAGAGGCCGAGGCTGTCTGCGTCGGCCCAGTGGAGATCTTCGAAAATCATCACCACCGGATTTCCGGCGGCGAGGTACCTTACGAGCTCGGTCGCAGATCTGAGCAGCTCGTCCGAGCCGTAGGTCCGCTCCTGGGCCCGGAGTACTGGGGCAGCCGCGCCGAGAAGCGTCGCCAGCGAGTCCTCCCAGGCACTCAATTCGGGGGGGATCTCATCCCACTTGCTCACGTCGGCTGCGACCGCCTCGATCAGCAGATTGAAGGGGCGGCCCATTGCGCCTTCTTCGGCGTGCGCAGTGAGCACCTTCGTGGGCCGTTCGATACCGGCGAGCAGCTCCTGGATCAGCCTGGTCTTGCCCGATCCGGCCTCGCCGCTCACCAAGGCGACCCTCGGATCGCCCGAAGCGCCCGCGAGAAACCTGAGACGGGCGAGTTGGGACCCTCGGCCCACCATGACGGGGGAGAGTCCGGGTCTACCGACTAGCACCCGCGGCACTGTACTGACCCCTTGTTACGGTCCGATCAGTGGCCCTCGACTCTTTCAGCAACCGCCGCTCAACGTCATGGCTGCGGTCGGCCGGGTCGCTGGACGACCGAAGGACCACCGCCATTTGCGGGTCCCTTTAGCCTGCTTGAAGGCCTTCTTGGGCCTCGAGCTGGAACTGGTGCGCCGACTGCTCTGTGCCGAACGGCGAAGGGCCTCCTGGCGCTCTTGAATCAACTGCCTTGCGGCATCCGGTCCATACAGGAAATTGGTCATGGGTCTAGGTTGAAACCATGAGGTAGTTGGGCGCATCGACCAAATGCCTAGATCGCGGACCTATTTGCCTTATCCTGAAGACCGAGGTGGGTAAGAAGGGGCCTCTCCCTGCTCTTTTTAAGGGCTCGTGGATATAATCCCGCCGTGCTGAGAGCCGTAACCATGGGTTCTGCCGCGCCCTCCTTGCCCAATAAAAGGAGGGACTGGTTACGAGCCCTCACTGATCAGTGAGGCCGCGCTGGGCGACCGACCAGGGGGAGGCCGCCCGCACCGCAACGTACCAATACCTTCCGGATCCCTATAGGGACACTGCCAGGGCGAAGACGGCTGCGCGCGCAGTGACGATCGGCCTGTGGGCCGCTGCCGCGGTCTCGTGGGGACTTCTGTACCGGTTGATCCTCGGGGAGAAGAATCTCGGGTGGGACCTCCTCACGGCGTGGCGCGCAGAGAAGGCGTTCGCCCACGGGGGGGCTCCCTACGCGGTGAAGGCATTCGTCTACCCGCCGAGCTCTCTGATATTGCTCAGACCTATCGCCGACTTGAACCAACACCAATTGACAGTCGGCGGTCTCGTCTTTGTAACGGTTGTCGCGTGGTTGTCGGTCATGGTCGCTGCGACCGCGATAGGGCTGAAGTGGTGGGGACCGGTGACTGCGGCATGTGTCCTGTTGCTATCGCTCGTGGGCGCCATGCGTGGAGAGATGCCCCTCGAGAACGTGAGCATCCTCATGTTCCTCGCCATCGCACTGTTCTTCTTGTTCGTCTTCCGCAACCACTGGATCGCGGCGGCCGTCGTGATCGGGCTCAGCATTTCGATCAAGCCTCTGTTGCTCGCGGTCCTTATCGTCTTCTTACTGTTCAGGAGGTGGAAGGCCTTCGGCGTGGCGGTGGCGATACCCGTCGTTTTGAACGGGATCGGGATCTCGCTCGTGTCAGACCCCAGGCAGGTGCTGTCGAAGCTCCCTTCACTGTTCAATCGCAGTGGCAGCGGGGTCGCCTATAACTCGGCCTGGGTCGATGTTGCTAGAGAGCTGGGGATCCCCGATGGGTTGACGATCGTTCTGCGCTTCCTGACCGTTCTCCTCGTGATTGCGGCCGCATGGCTGGCCTGGAACCGGCTGAAGGATCAGAGGCTCCGCATCATCACTGTGACAAGCGTCTTACTGATGGGCGTATTTCTGGCAGGCACCCTCTCCGAGTACCACTTCATGCTCACCCTGGTGCCGCTTGCCATGACCGTGATGATCGCGGGCTCCCCGATCCGGTCGATTCCAGGGGTGATCGGCATCTGTTGGATCATGGATGTGCTCGGTCCCCCTTCTGCGGTATTCGGATTGAGCGACAACGCAAGGGACTCGGCGTTTCGGGCGATCGGGATGGGCGTGGTCCTGGTGACCATCATCGTCTCGCTTGCGCGCAGACCGCATAACCAGCTCGAAACTGATCCCGAACGCGAATCGCGGGTTCAGCGACCTGTCGAGCCCCAAACTTCTGAACTCGTCGGCGCGTCTGCGAGCAGCTAGGAAACAATGGTCACTCTCGCTTCCAACACCCGAACCACCGCCGAGGTCTCGCCTGAACTGCTGATCGCGGGCGGCCACGAACAGCCGGGAGCAGACGACGCCCACCGGCTTGGCCGGGCTCACGGCTGGCCGATCGCAGGTTGCATCACCACCTACTTCGTGCTGGCGTTCCTGGCGTTCTGGCCGGTAGGGCCGTTCGATACCAGCCATCTCCCTCTTGCCGGTCCCGGGAACCCTGCCGGCAACGACCCGTTCCAGATGACCTGGTTCCTGTCCTATGTGCCATATGCGTTGACCCACGGGCTTTCGCTCTTCCACACCAACTTCATCGACTACCCGACGGGGGTGAACCTCGCCGATAACACGTCGGTCCCGCTGCTCGGCATCCTCGGCTGGCCGATCACCGCAACCCTCGGCCCTGTTGCGACCTTCAACTTCCTCATCCGCATCTCCTTCGCACTCTCCGGAGCGAGCATGTTCCTGGTGCTGCGCCGGTGGTGCTTTTCGTGGCAGGCACCGTTCATCGGCGGTCTGCTCTACGCGTTCGGTCCTTATATGGGTGCGCAGGAACTACACCTGGACCTGACCTTCGTCCCGATACCGCCGCTTCTGGTCCTGTTCGGGGACGAACTGCTCAGGCGCCAGAAGATGAAGCCCCTGCTCCTTGGGGCGCTGATCGGCATCGCGTGCGCAGTTCAGTTCCTGACCTCGCCCGACGTGCTGAGTGGATGCGTCGCGATCGCGCTGATCATCGGGGCCGGCATGGCGATCCGGTTCCACAAGCTCGTCCGGTCGAAGATGGCATACATCGTGAAGGCCGCGGCGCTCGCCGGTGCGACCTTCGTCGTGCTCGGCGCCTACCCGATATACGAGATGTTGCTGGGGCCCGGCAGCATCGGCGGTCCGGTCGTCCGGGTAGGCCTGCTGCAGGCCGCTCGCGCGGACCTTCTCGGCATAGCTGCTCCGACTTCGAATCAGCTGGCCTATCCCTCGTGGATCACCTGGATGGGCAATTACTTCGTCGGAGGAAACCTTTCGGAGAACGGGACGTATCTCGGCATCCCGCTTCTCATCGTTCTCTTCTTGATCGTCCGGCGACTACGGCGGAACTCGACCGTGATGATTTTCATGTGGGCGGCGTTGGCGGCATGGGTGCTCTCGCTCGGCTCCCACCTCGTCATAGGTACATGGCCCTCTTCCATCCCCCTGCCCGGCGACGCCTTCGTCCACCTACCGCTTTTCAACAACACGATCCCAGCGCGCTACTCGCTGTACGTATCGCTGTTCGCCTCGATGGTTCTCGCAATCGGCTTCGAGCGCATCTGGCTACCCGCTATTTCCGGGAACCGCCTTTACGCGCGAGCCTTCGCCCGGGGAAAGCTTCTGATACCGCGACTTCGGCTTTATGCCCGCGGTCTGATGTCCAAGGACGGGACTGCATCGCTACGCACAGCGGCACGCAACCGCCTCGGCAGGTTTGTCCGTTCGAAGCGCGTCCAGGTGATCGGGATCGGGGCGATTGTCGCCGTTTCGGTGCTTCCTGCCGTCCCGTTCTCGAGCGGCGGTGTTCCTTGGCCTGCTGCATTGCCGAGCACCATCGAAAGCGTCGTTGCACCGGGCACGGTCGTTCTCCCCGTGCCTTTCGCCACGCCATCGAGCTCCGAGGCGATGACGTGGCCCGCTTTGGACCACATGGACTTCAGGATCGTTGGTGGCTACGCGAACATCGCCGATCCCGGCCAGGCGTATGGGCAGAGGCAGCCACCGCCGCTTCCGCCATCTCACGTTCAGGAGATGTTCAGCCTGCCCAAGCTGGGATCGCTGCTGCCGTGGGTGCCTCCCGCGGTCGCCGAGCAGCAGCTCCTCACGTACCTGACCAAGTACAAGATCGGCGCAATCGTGTTCTCGGCCATGGGGGCGAACACGTCTGAGGGCTACTGGTACCTCATCGACACTGTGGGCCAACCACAGATAGTCAGGCCTGGATTCGCGATCTGGCTTACTACGCACGGCCGATGGCCCTCTAGTCCAGTGGGGTGACAGTCAAAGAAGCGTTGGCGCCGGTCGACCTGTCGCCAAGCGTTGAAGAGAAAAAGGTCACACGGCCCCTGTCGCAAAGCTCGCGTGACAAGAGGGCGATCGTGGCACTGATAGCGATTCCCGCTGCGATCTTCATCCTTGCGGACGTGTTCGGCGGTCACCTGCTTCTCACCGGTGACAACCTTGTCCAGAACTATCCCCTTCGCGTGCTCGCGGCGACCGATCTACGACACGGAATCCTTCCTTTCTGGAACCCATATATATGGAGCGGCACTCCGCTGCTCGCGGGCCTCAACGCCGGCGTCTTCTATCCAACGACGCTTCTGTTCGTGGTCCTGCCTGCACACGTGGCGTGGGTGCTGGGGCAGGTCTTCGTCTACAGCGCCACTGCGGTCGGGACTTATCTACTTTTCAGGTCCAGCGGGATAAGGACCAAGGGAGCGTTCCTCGGCGCGTTCAGCTTCGCGTTCGCCGGGGTCATAGCGACCCAGACCTCAGTACACATAGACATGGGGGAGGGTCTCGCCTCCTTGCCGTGGGCGTTGTACGCGATTCGCCGCTTGGGGGACGACCGTAGGTGGCGTTGGGCGGTCCTCCTCACGGTTGCCTTCGTGCTCGCCGTCCTGGCGGGATCACCAGAAGCGATGTTGGACACGACGGTGGCATGTCTCGCCTTCACGGTGCTGCGTTGGTCGGCTCGCCACGGCAACTGGCGCGTCTACCTGAGCAGGATCGCCATGGGAGCTGCCGTCACTGTCGGGATCACAGCGTTTCTCTGGGCGCCGGCCATCAGGTTCATATCCGACTCGCAGCGCCCCAGTGGAGGTGAGTTCTTCGCCTCGACATTCTCGTTCCCGCCATGGTCGGGGCTGCTCGGGCTAATTCCATTTTTGGAAGGCGGCTACCACCTGTTCGGCCAGACGGGCTACTTCGGCGAGTCGAATCCCGAAGAGGTCGCGTTCTACGTGGGGATCCTGCCCGCCATCGCGGTGTTCACGCTTTGGACGCGGCCCTGGCGGCAACGGATTCCGAAAGGCGAGCTGCGTTGCTGGTACGGCCTGTTCATCGTGGGTGCCGTCCTGGCCATTGCGGCCAGCACATCCCTCGAGCACCTGATCTACCAGATCCCCTTCTACGGAAAGCAGCGCGATTCGGGTCGAAACATTGTCGACGTCGACCTCGCGGGCTGCGCACTGTTCGCCTGGTGGGTCGACGGAGGCAGTCGCATAGCCCGGGTGCGCGATCGGGAGTGGACGAGGTGGCTCGAGAAGGCGCTCGCATTCCTGCCGTTCGTAGGTATCGCCATCGTCGCCGGGTACTTCATCATCACTCCCACGAGGTTCTGGCGCGACCTCGGTGCATTCCCACCCGTCCAGGGAGCCGCCGGGGTCGGTGGGGCCATCGCTCTCGCCGCGGCACTGGCCATCGTGGGCGGGACGATCGCGGTGCTGAGATCGCGCTTGCGACGCGCCACCTGGATGCGGTGGGTTGGCGCGTTCGTAGTCGTGGACGTGGCGCTGTTCTCTATCGGCAGTGCCTACTTCTCCTCCGAGCAGCCTCCCGAACCCGGTCACCAGAGTCCGGTTCTCTCACTGGTGAAGGCGAACCTGTCCTCATCGGGACGCTTCGCAGTGTTCAATCCAGATCTTCTGGATCCGGAGCAGTTCGTGGATGCCGGCGAACCGGACATCGGTGCGCTCAGCGATCTGCCCAGCTTTTCCGGGTACACGTCTCTCGTCGACTCGAAGTACTCGAGCGGGACGAACGCTCAGATCAGGGATTTCGTGAAGATCGGATCCCTGGGAGCGGGCCTTTTCAAGCAAACAGACCTGCAGGTCATGGTGACCGTGCCGGAGTCGTTCCTGTGGCCCATCGCCACCATGCCGGTGCCCGACAGGCGGATAAGGGTGCTTGCGGAACAGCCGGGAGTGGACCCGGTTCTTCCGGGTGGCAATGCGCCACCGCCTGTGCCGCCTCTCATCAGCCTGGGCAAGGCCGAACCACGGGCGGACATAGCCGCGGGAGATGAGTCGGGATGGTGGTTCGGCACCTCGTTTGCCATAGGTGAGGCCGAGATAACTCTCGGGCAAGCCTCTGAAGGTCAGGTCGTTCGCTACGGCATCCTCGAACAGGGCGGCGAAATCGAGTGGAAGGGAGCTCAGGGCCTCGGCACGGGTAATTCGTCAGCAACGTTCGATCTAGGTGGTGCAGTGGGTGCAGGCGTGGTCATCGAACCCGTGTCGGGTCCGGACCTTCGGGCGGTCAGGTTGGCGATCGCGTCCACGTCCGGTCACTTCTACATGGTCGAAGGCGCGCTCTCCGACGCACTGAGTCCACAGAAGTGGACCCAAGTGGGGTTTGCCGACGATTTCGCCGTCTTCAAAGCGCGATACCAGACCATGCCCGCGTGGTTGGACTCTCCGAGTGGGCCACCGGTGGATTCGGCTCCTGGCGACGCGCCGGGAACCGGGACCGCTCAGTTGGTCGCGAATTCCACCAATGCCGCGACGATCTCTGTCAATACGCAGAGGGCTTCATTGCTCGTGTGGAGCACCGCGTGGGACGCCGGCTGGCACGCCAGCATGACGGTGAACGGCAAAAACGAGTCGGTTCCCGTGAAGCGTGTCGGACTGGTCCAGGGTGTCGACGTTCCTGCGGGAACGAGCGTCGTACATTTCTCCTACCGGCCCCCGCACATCGAGATGGGCGCTGCAATCACCGCATTGACGGCGGCTGTGGTGGCGGCGCTGGTCATCGCCTTCGAGATGAGAAGGCGTAAGCGAAGGCGAAACGAGAACCGCCTCTACGAAGGTGGAGTGGGATAGCGGCCATCCAGCCAGATCGTCTTGGTATTGGACGGCGCTTCCCATTGGAGCACTGCGACGCCGTTCGCGCTCAAGAGAACCTTTGCGTGCAGCTTGTTCACGACCTGTTTGATGTCGGCCCTCGCGTCCAGGGGATTTTCGGATTCCACACCCAGGGTGGGTGTGATCACGAAAACCACGTCGCGGGTGTAGATGTCGAACTGCTGAGGGGCAGCTGCGAGCGTAAGGACGTACTTGCGCTCCGAGAACCTACCGATCACGCCGTAAGAGACGATGACCTGCGCATTCTCGGGTATGAGGGTCGTTGCCTGCGCCAGTGTGGCCGCCTGCTTGGAGTTGATCAGGAGCCAGTTGCCCGGGATTCGATGCACCATGGTTGCGCCTTGACCTACGGCGATAAACATGGCCGCGGCGGCCAGTACAGAGGCGGCTGCCGGTCCCATCTTGGCGAAGCGGCCGAAGAAACCCCGGGCCCAGGATCGAACGTGACTTTTCGGGCGGTCTGTCTCATCTGACCACGACCTGAGCGTGGCAATCCGGGTGATCACCATTACTGACCCGATATAGATGAACGGCATGGCCGGAAGGTTCTGGAACGCACCACCGGTAGGAGTGCTGTAGGCCGGACTCTGGGTGAGCAAAGCGGGGATGAGAACCCCGAGGAATGCGAACAGGCCCCACGGTGTGAGCAGGCCCAGCCAGCCCGTCGGAGCGAGCTCGAACACGAGCGCCTTCCATCGTTCGTGCACGACGGTCAGTCCTCTGTGCGGGTGGAAGGCCAGGCCCTTGGCGATACTGAACAACGTGACCTTCGGCGTCGTGCCGGCCAGATATCCGTAGTTGGCGACCAGATTGCTCGCCTGGTTGGCGCCTAAGACGTTGACTAATCCCATCCAGGCGAGCCCGATGACGAGTACGCCCACGGACGCCTTGATTCCGCCGCTCCGTCTTACGCGACTGGAACACAGCGCGGCGATGCCGACGATCACAACCAGCTCGGCGGTCACTGCGCCGAGCAAAAGGCACAGTGCTCCTGATATGACGGCCCTGCGGTAGCGACCCGACCAGAACGAGTACGCGCAAAGCACCACGAGGGGGAGCCCCAAAGGCGGCATGTGAATATCGAATGAGACCGTCTCGTACCACCACGAATTCGACACCAGGGCGACGAGAGCGATGATGCCGGCCGGGACCCGGTATCGGGGGAGCCTTTCCGAAATGATCGCCGCGGCCCACAGAAGGGTCACAAACTCCGCTGCGACGATCGCCACATCCTGTACCCACAGCAGGATCACAGGCTGCACCCAGATAAATCGCAGCAAGCTGAGGGGCCAGATGATGAGATCAAAGTGGTCCCGCCAGAAAGGCGTCGCCGTGATCCTGACCGTGTCGGTCGGGCTCAGGTGCCCGTGTCCGATCAGGTACCAAGCCTGAACGTTGTGGGCGAAATCGACCGATACGTCGAAGCGGGAATAGAGATGCGTGCTGTAGACGACGAGGGCAATCAACTGCAGCGTGAGCACGACGATCGCCGTCACCCAGAATGCGCGCATCCTGTGGACATTGAGGGTGTCCCATGTGCGCTGTGGCCACGATGCGTGTGCAGGAAGCTCAGCTGGGTGGTCGGAGAATTCCTGTGAAACAGATAGACCCTGCGTTATGGAGATGCCCGTGCTCGCTTGTCTCCGTGACGCCACTCGCTAGAACCTTTGTGTTTGTCGGCGGTTTCCCCACTGCACAAGGGGGCGGCCGGAACTACCGACAGGTTCTCACACCCGGCGCCGCGAACACCTTTATTGCAAGGCGCCGCACGCGGTTTGCCTACTCGGTGGTGCGACGCTTGAAGAGGTACGTGGCGAGTGGGACGAAGATGGCGAGCAATACCAGAGACCAAGCGATTGCCGCTACGACCGGGTGCTCCATCGGCCACGCGTGCACGGATGCTTCCGGATTCGGGTTGCCGAGCAGGGTCCTCGCAGCCGCCGTCAGCGCACTGACCGGGTTCCAGTTCGCCACGTCCGCGAGCCACGCGGGCATGCCTTGAGTCGGGACCATTGCGTTCGAAACGAATGCGAGGGGAAAGAGGATGATCAAGCCCATGCCCTGGGCGGACTCGGGACCCTTCGAGACAAGCCCGATGCATGCGCAAGCCCACTGGATCGCGTAGCTGAACAAAAGAGCAATCGCGAATCCACCGATCACCGATGGGATGGAGACGTTGCCAGGACGCCATCCAACGACCAGACCGGTGGCGGCGACGATGGTGACGCACAGCGCGGCAGCGAGAACATCGGAGACCGATCGGCCGATGAGAACTGCCGGTCTCCAGATGGGCAGGCTCCTGAAACGATTGATAGCGCCTGTGGCCATGTCGGAGCTGATTCCGACGCCGGTTCCCATGGCAGAGGTCACCAGGTTCAAAGAGAGCAGTCCGGCCAGGACGAAGTCCTTGTAGCTTCCCCCTTTGATCGGGATCCCCGCTCCGAACACATAGATGAAGAGCATCGTGAACAGAACGGGTTGGATCGTCACGTCCGAGAGCTGCAACGGCTCTCTGCGGATGTGGACAAGATTTCGGCGGGAGAACACGACGACGTCGTGCCAGCGCGATGAGAGCCTCTTCAGAATGGGCTGCTCGGTCGCAACAGCGCCTCGGGCGATAGGAATGGTCGTGGCGGAGATCGTCATGCCGGTATCTGTTCCTCATCTGTGTCGTCGTCGGACTGGTCGGTGGGGTGACCGGTAAGAACGAAGAACACGTCGTCGAGCGAAGGCGGAACCACCGCCACGTCGTCTACGAGAATCCCCGCCCGGTCCAGTGCTCTGACCGCTTCTGTGCCGAGCCCGGCGGTGCCTCTCACCGTCGCGGTGAGCCGGCGGCCGTCCTCACTCGTTTGCACGGTGCCGTCGACCAGCGGCTGAAGCGCCGCGACCGCCGCGGAGTCCGGGTTGGTGAGGGTGACCACCAGGCGGGCACCACCGATGGCTTCCTTGAGCTCGCGAGAGGTCCCTTCTGCGATGACCTTTCCGTGGTCGATCACCACTATCCGATCGGCGAGGGTGTCCGCTTCGTCGAGGTACTGGGTGGTGAGGAGCAGCGTCGCTCCGTCGGATACCAACTTTCTAATCACTTCCCACATGAGAACCCTGCTCGAGGGGTCGAGGCCTGTCGTCGGCTCGTCGAGGAACAGCACAGGGGGACGGGCCACGACGCTCGCGGCGAGGTCCAATCTCCTGCGCATCCCGCCCGAGTAGCCCTTGACGACCCTGTCTGCCGCGTCGGTAAGGTCGAATTGCTCAAGCAGGTCAACCGCACGGCGCTTGGATTCAGACCGCCGCAGCCCACAAAGCTCGCCGACCATCACCACGTTCTGACGGCCTGTGAGAGCGTCGTCCATCGTGGCGTCCTGTGCGGCCACCCCGATGCTGCGCCTCACCAGCGCGGCCTGGGTCACGACGTCGTAGCCCGCCACGAGACCACGGCCGGAATCCGGGGTGGCCAGCGTGGTCAGGATCCGCACTGCGGTCGTTTTTCCGGCTCCGTTGGGTCCGAGCACACCGAGGATCGACCCGGCGGGCACGTCCAGGTCGACTCCGGCCAGGGCCTGGGTGTCCCCGTAACGCTTGGTCAGACCCTCGGCGTGGATCATGGATTCGTTGGGCATGTAGTCGTCCTTACCGGTCGGTCGATAAAATGGCTACTTGCCGGATGGTAAGTGAGATACTTACCGGCTGTCAAGTAGAATTGGGGCTGTAGTGGCGGTCGAAACGCAGGCAGACGAGCGGCAGGACAAGGCCAGTACCAGGGAGAAGATCCTCGACATCGCTCTCGAGCTGTTTTGCTCGCAGGGCTACGACAAAACTTCGCTCAGGGAGATTGCGGACCGTCTCGGGTTCTCCAAGGCGGCGATCTACTACCACTTCGAGAGCAAGAAGGACATCCTGCTGGCCCTGCACTTGAGGCTGCACGACTTCGGCCGTGACGCACTGATAGCGCTCGGATCAGGAGCCGTCGCTCCCGAGTCCTGGGCGCTTCTGCTGGATCAGCTGATCGATCAGATGGTCGAGCAAAGGACCATCTTCCTTCTCCACGAGAGGAACCAGGCCGCATTCGAGGACCTGCATCATGAAGAGCACGAGTCCGATCACGAAGACCTTCAGGTCATGTTCAAACGGATGCTCTCGAACCCGGACATCCCGCTTCAGACCCGGGTGCGCATGTCGTGTTCTTTCGGCGCGGTGATGAGCGTGCTGGTGCTCACCGGCGATGTCTTCGCCGACGTTGATGCTTCTACGTTGGGCAAGCATCTGCGCGGTGCAGTCTCGGATCTGATGGCCGTCGGTCGAGAGCCATCTTGATCAATGCCGGACCAGAAACCTCCGAGGTTCCAGGCGTCGGAGGCCGACAGCCTGGTCGCGTTCTTGGACTATGTGCGTGAGTCACTCGTAAAGAATCTCGACGGTTTGTCCGAGATGGATGCGCGACGTGAGCTCGTGGATTCGGGAACCACTCTTCTGTCACTGATCCGGCACCTCACTGAGGCAGAGGTGTTGTGGTTCCAGATCCGGTTCGAAGGGAGTTCGTCTACCGAACCACCAGACGCCATTGACGAGGACCTCCCGATCGTCGATCAAGTCGCCCATTACCGGAGAGCAGTTCGTAAGTCGAACGAGATAATCAAATCTGTACCCATGGAGCAGGTTTGCGCGAATCCGGATTATCACGAAGTCGATTTGAGGTGGGTTGCGATGCACATGCTCGAAGAGATCTCGCGTCACGCAGGACATGCAGACATAATTCGCGAACAAACAGACGGGTCAACCGGTAGATAGAGAAGTGGCGCGCGGACCGCGACACAGAAGCTCAGCCTGGTGATCTCGCGGTAGACGGCGGATTGGGCTAGACCGGTGCGGTGACAAGGACAGATTCCGCCACCCGGCGGCGAGCGCTTCCGGTGGTCCTGACCCTGGTCATCGGTGTCGTCCTTTGCGCATGCTCTCAGTCGGCCGCGCCTGTGCCGAAGAAGAGCCCGACGGTAGCGGAAACCGTCGCCGCCGAGCCTTCGACGGGATGCTCGGTGACGTCCCATCCCGAGCTGACGCTCGCAAAGCAGACGATCTCCGTCAACGGGACCTCGCGT
>JBAPRR010000302.1:0-20854 GCA_049281195.1 Acidimicrobiales bacterium | reverse complement strand
CTTCAACATGGTCCTCGACCGGGATATCGATCGAGTTATGCACCGCACCCAGAACCGTCCACTGGTCACAGGCGCGGTGACCCCGCTAGCGGCCACGGTGTTCGCGTCGGTTCTGGAGATCGGCGCGTTCTTCGAGCTGTGGCAGACCATCAACCTGCTGTCGGCGGTTCTCGCCGTTTCGGCGACGGCCTTCTATGTACTCGTGTACACCATCCTCCTAAAGAGGACCTCGAGTCAGAACATCGTCATCGGCGGCGCGGCGGGGGCGGTGCCGGTGCTGGTCGGTTGGGCCGCGGTCACCGACCACCTGACGTGGGCGCCGATCGTCCTGTTCGCAATCATCTTCATCTGGACGCCGCCTCACTTCTGGTCCCTGGCCATCCGCTACCGCGAGGATTACGCGGCGGCGCACGTCCCGATGCTGCCGGTGGTGGCGACGTTCAAGCGGACGGCACGCCAAATCCTCTTCTACTCGGTGCTTCTCGTAGCGTGCAGCCTGCTGTTCGCCGAAGTGGGGCACATGGGCGCCTTCTTCGTAGTGTGCGCGGCGGTACTCGGCGCGGGCTTTCTCGCGTCGGCGATCCGGCTTCTGCGTGAATCCAGCGAGAAGGCGGCTATGGCCATGTTCCGCTACTCGATCACTTATCTGACGCTGCTGTTCGCAGCCATGGCCGCCGACGTGGTGATCCGGCACCCTTGATCCGGCAACTTTGATCCGCCGGCACCCTTGAGCCCGTTTCTCCGACGCCGCCTCATATTCACCGGAGTCGGATGCGTTCTTGCGGCGGTACTGGCGGTGGGGCTGTTCGGACATCTCGGCTCGAACGCGTCGCTCAACGCGGGAGCGACCATGCCGGCGTCACTTCCTGCTTTGTCCGGCCACGGTCGGGTGACACTGCCGAAGCTCGGTGCTTCACGGAGTCAACCGGTGGTGATCACTTTCTTCGCCAGTTGGTGCGGACCGTGCGAGTCCGAGATACCGGCAGTGGCGAAGTACGCCGACGAACAGGCCGCTAAAGGGGCCCACATCGAGTTCATCGGGGTGGACGAGATCGACTCGACGGGCGGGAAAGCCTTCGTCAAGAAGAGCGGCGTCACATTCCCCGTCGGAAGCGATGCGGACGGGATCGTGCTGCAGGATCTCGGAGCCGAGGCCGCGCTTCCGCAGACCATATTCATCAACACGCAGGGCCAGATCGTGCACCACGTCTTCGGCTCGGTAGCGAGCGGGTCGACGCTCCAGACCTGGGTGGGGAAGCTGACCGCCGGCTAGCCACCCAGTGGCCCCTCTTCGACGGCCGGGCCTGAGCCCGGGGAGTAGATAAATCGAACCCATCAGTCAAAACTTATAAGTCCAGCCTGATCAATTGGCTCAGGCACGAGGCGCTTGTTTCAGGCGCTAGACACCGTTCTCATCGTCCAGCCCCAGGGCTATGGCCACAGCTATTGAAGGATCGTCGGTGGGGATGTAGTCCGTGCTCTGGAACGGTTGGCCGTGGCGGAGCAGGTCCCAGGAGTCGACTGCGACGACCCGCTTTCTGGCACGCAGTGCGAACGCGATCTCTGAAAGCGTCCCGAACTCGCCGCCAATCGCGATCACCGCATCGGCACACGTGGCGACGATGGCGTTTCGTGCCTCGCCCAGACCGGTGGCGACCGGAAAATCCACGTGTGGGTTGGCGTCGTGACGGTTCAGGCCGGGGAGGATGCCGATGGTCGTGCCACCTTCGGACTTGGCGCCTTTGCATGCCGCTTCCATCACGCCACCGAGTCCGCCACAGACGAGGACGGCTCCCGCTTTTGCGATCTCGGCTCCGATCACCTGAGCGGCACGGGCCTCTTTAGCGCTTGCACTTCCCGATCCGATGACAGCGATGTAGCGCACAGGCCCATCTTTATTGCTTCATGGCTTTATTGCTTCATGGCTTTGTTGCCTCAGGCCTTACTCCCAGCGGAACGTCAGCGCGGCGACGACGGGAGCGCCTACCGCCCACAGCGCCAGGACGAGCCAGCTCGTCGCGGTGGGGTTCTGGCCCAGTGACAGCGCTCTGTGTAGTGCGTCGGCCAACGGTGCGGCGGGAAGGGCCTTTGCTATGTCCGCCAACCAGCCCGGGAGCTTGGACAACGGTGCCAGCATTCCGCTCACCAGTAGGAGCAGCAGGTACAGGCCGTTCGCGGCGGCCAGGTTCACCTCCGCCCTCAGCACGCCGGCGAGTACGAGGCCCGCTCCGCCGAACGCGATCGTGGCCAATGCGATGGCGCCTACCGCTTCGGGGAGTGACGCGCCGTGGGGATGCCATCCGAGGCCGATGGCCACAGGGACGAGCACGATCACCTGGATAACTTCGAGCACCAGGACGCCGATGATCTTCGACGCCAGAAGAGCGGGTCTTCCGAGCGGCGTCGAACCAAGACGTTTCAAGACGCCGTACCCCCGCTCGAACCCCGTCTGTATCCCCAGGTTGACCATCGCGGTGCCCGTCACCGCGAGAGCGAGGATGCCGGGCGCGAGAAACGTGACGGGGTGCTTCGTCCCGGTGGGGAGGATGTGCACCGCGGAGAAGAACACCAGCAGGACCACCGGGATGCCGATTACCAGGAGGAGCGATTCTCCGCGGCGGAGCGACATCGATATCTCGGAGGCGGCGTGAGCGCGCACGCGCTTCAACATGCTTCACCGTCTGCGTCAGCCTCGGCATCTGCTTCAGCCTCGGCATCTGCTTCAGCACCGACGGCTGACATGTAGACGTCCTCCAGGTTGCCTCCGCCGGTCCTGAGGTTGCGGATGGTCAGATTCTGCGACGCCAGCCAAGCGGTCAACGCCGCCACCTGTTGCGGCGTGCCCTCCGAGGCGATGCGGTACGACCCCGGCGCCGGCTCGGTCACGCTCTCGAAGGCGATTTCGACTGTTGATGCAAGGGAAATTCGGTCCAGGCCCGGTGTGGCGTCGAACAGGATCCCCGCGACGCCGGCGCTGGCGGCAAGATCGGCCAAAGTCCCGGCGGCGATGGCCTTTCCCTTGGCCATGATGATCACGCGGTCGGCGACGCGCTCCGCTTCGGATAATTCGTGCGTCGTCAACAAGACGGCTGCTCCCCGCGAGCGCAGGTCCGTGATGACCTGCCGGATGATCAGGCGTCCTTCGGGATCGACGCCGGCGGTCGGTTCATCGAGGAAAGCGACGTCGGGCTTTCCGACGAGAGCAAGGGCCAGCGACACGCGCTGTTGCTCGCCTCCCGACAGCCTGCGCCACGGCGTGCGAGCGGCAGCCCCGGTGAGGTTCAGCAGCTCGAGAAGCTTGTCGGGATCTTCGGGGTTGTCGTAGTAGCGGCTGAAGAGATGGACGACCTGGCGGGCGGTCATCGTGGGGTAGATCCCGCCCTTTTGCAGCATGACCCCGATGCGCCCGACCACTTTGCGGTGATCGCTCCCGGGATCCATGCCGAGGACCCGCACATGACCCGAAGTGGGAGTGCGGTACCCCTCGAGAGTCTCGATGGTGGAGGTCTTGCCGGCGCCGTTGGGTCCGAGGATGGCGAGCACCTCACCGGTGGCGACCGAGAACGAAAGGCCGTCTACTGCGGTCTTCGGTCCGTAGCGGATGACCAGGTCTTCACACAGGACGGCGGCTGCGGCAGGTACTGGACGTGGCTCATGGATGTCTTGAGTCACGAGCGGTGAGGCTACTTTGGCGGCACTGTGATCGACATCCGGCTCGTAAGGGAGCAACCGCAGGCGGTACAAGCCGCTCTGACGCGCCGGGGCCTGCCCCCGGACACCGTCGAGCGGCTGCTGGCGATCGACTCGAATGCGCGATCGCTCACCGGCCGGCGCGACGAGTTGCGGGCACAGATCAAAGAGCTGTCGCGCCAGGTGGCCGATGCCCGGCGCTCGGGTGGCGACCCGGCCGCCGCAGAAGAGCTGACCAATACGAGCCGCGAGCTCGGAGATGCCGAGCATCAGGCCGAGGCCACGGCCAAGGAAGCCGCCGACGAGTTGCGCCAGATGCTCCTCGACATCCCGAACATGCCGTCAGCCGATGCTCCCGACGGCGCGGGACCCGAGGACAACGTGATCGTGGCGCGCTGGCCGGAGGCGGACAGAACCTACGAGGACTACCAGCGCGTCCCGCACTGGGACGTGGGTTCAGCGCTCGGAATCCTCGACATGGAGCGGGGGGCGAAGCTTTCGGGTTCGATGTTCCCGTTGTTCCGCGGCATGGGTGCGCGTCTTCTCCGGGCGTTGACTTCGTACGCTCTCGACTCGCACTCGGACGCCTTCGTCGAAGTTCGACCCCCCACTCTGGTCAAGACCGACACCATGATCTCGACCGGTCACCTGCCCAAGTTCTCCGACGAGGCGTACCACGTGGAGCGCGACGACCTGTGGGCCATCCCCACCGCGGAAGTTCCGCTCACCTCCATGTACAGAAACGAGATCCTCGAAGAGTCCCAGCTTCCGGCGCGGTTCACCGCGTACACGTCGTGCTACCGGCGCGAGGCCGGCGCCGCCGGAAGGGACACCCGCGGGCTTCTGCGGGTGCACGAGTTCGACAAGGTGGAGCTGTTCGCATACGCCACTGCGGAGCAGTCCGCCGCACTTCTCGACAACATGCTCGGCCGCGCCCGCAAGATCCTCGAGGGCCTGGGTCTCGAATACCGTGTGCTCGACCTGTGTGCCGCGGACCTGGGGCAGTCTTCCGCTCGCACCTTCGACCTGGAGGCTTATGCGCCCGGGAGCGACATGTGGCTCGAGGTGTCGTCGGTCAGCTGGTGCTCGGACTACCAGGCGCGACGTGCGAACGTCCGCTACCGCCCCGACGGCGGGGGTTCACCGGTGTTCACCCACACGCTCAACGGATCGGCTCTGGCCTGGGCGCGCATCTGGGCGGTTCTCATCGAGACCGGGCGCCAGCCAGACGGCTCTGTGGAGTTGCCGGAGGTGCTTCGTCCCTATCTCGGGACCACCACGATCCCGGCGCCGTAGACCTGCCACTTCGTTCACAAGGTTTTGACCGCTCCGACTACTGTCGTCCGAATGGAGTTTCCCGACCTTCCTGAGGAGATCACAGCCCTAACCAGCGCCGAAGAGGCGGTCGTCGTGATCAACGTCGAAGGGGCCGTTGTGTTCATGAACGCCCCGGCCGAAAAGCTGCTCGGCGTCGACGCCGAGGACATGGTGGGGGAGTTCGTCGAGATGCTCGTCCCCGAAGGCAAGCGCTGGGGACACCAGGCCTACCGGCGTGGCTATTTCGCCGAGCCCAACACACGTGAGATGGACCCGGGTCTCTACCCCGAGGCCGAGACGCCGGAAGGCGAACTGATCCCGATCGCGGCGACCCTCGTTCCGATCCGGGTAGGAAACGTTCTGTACGCCGCGGCCCACATCACGCCACGCGAGCCGGAGGCATTGCCCGAAGGCGAGCAGAGCTGAGTCTTGCCCCCGCCGGCCCTACTCAGGCGCCGGCAGCTCGAACCGGTACCCGACCCCACGCACCGTCGTAATCATCGTCGGTGAGCCGCGATCGGTCTCGAGATGTGCCCTCAAGCGCTTGATGTGAACGTCGAGTGTCTTGGTATCTCCGACGTAGTCGGTCCCCCATACCCGGTCGATCAGGGTGTCACGGGTAAGAACCCGCCCCGCGTTCTCGACCAGAAGTAGTAGCAGGTCGAACTCCTTACGACGCAGCTGCACATCGGTGCCGCGCACCGTCACACTCCGACGGTCGGTGTCGACCTTCACCTCTCCTACCACGATGGCTTCGCGCGGTTCGGAGCTGAAGCCGGTGGCCAGACTGTCGCGTTGCTGTGGCGAGCGCCGCATGACTGCGCGCATGCGGGCGACCAGCTCGCGCAGGCGATAGGGCTTGCTCACGTAGTCGTCGGCGCCCACTTCGAGCCCCACCACCGTGTCGATCTCGGTGCCCTTGGCGGTGACCATGATGATGGGGACAGCCGAACGAGCGCGTATCGAACGGCACACGTCTATGCCCGACAGCTTCGGGAGCATGATGTCCAAAAGCACCAGGTCAGGTTGGATGGCGTCGAACTGTGCCAGAGCTTCGGGACCGTCGCGCGCGATCGTCACGTCGAATCCTTCACGCCCCAGCCCTAAGACCAGCGCGTCGACGAAGGACTCCTCGTCTTCTGCCAGGAGTACGGATACTGCGGAGCCGGCTGGTCGACGACCGGTCTTCGGGTCGATCTTCGTCATGGACGCGCTGCCGTGAAGGTTGTCATGGGACCGTTTCGGGTGGGTTTGAGGTGGATTCGAGATTCGGGATGAGCGTGGGGAGACCTGAGAATTGCTCAGGATTCCCTCTGGGCTGGCAACAGGAGTCGGAACGTCGATCCCTCACCTTCGCGCGATTCGACCTCGACGCGCCCTTGGTGATTCTGGGCCACGTGTCGGACGATCGAAAGGCCAAGCCCTGTTCCGCCTGTCTGGCGACTGCGTCCCTGGTCAACTCGATAGAAGCGTTCGAAGATGCGGTCGAGATCACGCGCCGGTATTCCCACTCCGTGGTCCGCCACCGCTATGTCGACCTCATCCCCCTTGACCACTGCACCGAACTCGACGGTACCGCCGTCGTAGGAGAACTTCACCGCGTTCTCGAGAATGTTGTACATGGCAGACACCAGCTGCCTTCTGTCGCCTAATACCGCGCAGGGAATGTCCGGTTCGTGCAACTCGATGTGCACCTTGCGTTGCTCTGCGGCTTCTTTGACGCGCTCTAAGGCTTCGGCCATCGCAAGGGATACGAGGACCGGTTCGCGTGGAGGCGCCTCCTCGGCCTCGATGCGGGTGAGGTCGAGCAGATCGTCGATGACCCTGCTGACCCTGAAAGCCTCCGTGTGGATGCGTCCCGCCAGGCGGCTCGCTACGGCCTGATCCTGTTCGGCGACCAGAGTCTCAGCAAGAAGTCCGAGTGCCCCCATGGGGGTCTTGAGCTCGTGGCTGACGTTGGCCACAAAGTCGCGGCGGATCTCTTCGAGCCGGCGGCGTTCTGACACGTCGTCGATCACCGCGATCACGCCGAGGGTGCGGCGCCCGTCGTCGATGATCTGTGTCTTGACCGTGAGCGTGCGCCTCGGCGGTCCGTACAGATCGAGGACGCGCGACGCGCTCCCGTCCTGCCACGCGTCGGCCAGCAGCTCCTTCACCGCTTGAGCGGCCAGTGCGTCACCGTGGCGGCCACCGAGGACGGCGTCGGCCCGGGCGTTCTTGAAGATGTCCTCCCCGTTCTCGTCGCACACCATGACCCCTTGGGGGAGGGTGTCGAGGGCCCGGCGCAGGCGGATGGCGTCCGAGGAGGATTCCTCCATGGCCTCGGTGGCCCGCTCGATGCCCTGCTCTATGTGATTGAGCGCCCCCTCGACTCCGCGACCGCCTTCACGGTTGCGGCCCTCGATCCCGAGCCGGGAGCCGAGAGAGGACAAGCGCTGCTCGAGGGCATGGCGTCCTGACCGTCTACCCAGGATGTTCGCGATGACGATCGCAATCACTGCCACCACCGCGATCACGATGATGACTGTCGTGTATTGCGAGGATGTAGCTCCTATCGCCACTGGCATTCACACCAGCATGACAGGGGTCAGGCACAGAGACGACACGCTTGTGATCATGATTGGAAGCACTGATAATCATGAAAAAGCATGAAATAGATTGACACTGCACCAGCACCACCTTTAGCCTGCTTGCGTTCGGTCTGAGGCGAACGAGGTCTCGGAAACACACAACTCCGGTGGGCACTCCCGGAGGCGACCGTCACAAGGAGGACGTCAGTTGTTTGCGACTCTGATTAGCCCGCTGGCATCTGAACTGTCAGGACTGGCCACAACGGCGACGACAGCGCTGGCCACAACCGTGGCCTCGACCATGACGCACGTGGCAGACGTTGCGGTCGTGAAGGTCCCGATGGCCATGGTCTTGGCGGACGTGAACCTCAACCCGGATGTGAACGATCTTCCGGGTGGTTCGGTTCTGCAGTCTCTGACGAACGGTCTCGGTGGTTGGGCCCTCGTGCTCGCTCTGGTGGGTTTGGTTTTCGGTGCGGTGATGTGGGCACTGGGCTCGCACACGCAGAATTACCACCAGTCCTATTCGGGACGTCGCGCCGTCATCGTGTCAGGGCTTGCCGCGCTTCTCATCGGAGCTGCTCCGGCGCTCGTGAACTTCTTCTTTCATGCCGGTACCACGGTCCACTGATCGCGTCGGACATACCGGTCCCGTCGGATCTACCGGACGAACTCGACAAACGCGATGAACGCGATGAACGCCAACACCTCCACCTTCGCCGCCGTGCACCCGGTGCAAGGCTCGAGCGGTCTCGGCTCCCTCCTCCACGACCTGACCTCTGCATACAACGGACTCACGTCGCTACTCGGAAATCTTGGAGGCGCGGCAGCGTCAGGCATTGGTGGATTGGCGGAAGGGATCGCGGAAGCGTTCCTGAAACTGGTCACTCAGTGGACCATCGACGGCGCCATCTGGCTGCTCGATCAGGTAGGTGCCGTTCTCAGCGCCACAACAACCGTTCAGCTCGGGAGCAGCTGGTTCGGTGCTCGGCTCAACCTGATGGCCGAAGTTGCGGCCTCGGTGATGCTGCCGATGCTGTTCTGCGCGGTGATCCAGGCGATCTATCGCCAGAGCGCCGCGGCGCTGTTGCGGATCTTCCTCGTCAACCTTCCTTTGGCACTGCTCTTCACCGGAGTGGCGGTCGAGCTTGTGCGCATCGGGTTGGCCCTGACGGACGCGATGAGCAACCAGTTCCTTTCGGCATCGGGGGTGAGCACCAAAAACCTGTTGCATCCGATTGCCGGCGCACTGGCCCTTGCTCCTGTGCCGGGCTTCGCTCTGTGCATCAGCGCGGGAATCATCGCCGGTGCCGCTTTGATCCTGTGGCTGGAGCTGACCGTGAGAACGATGGCGATCACCGCCGCTGCTCTTTTCCTGCCGCTCGTTCTCGGTGCCCTCGTGTGGCCGGCGATAAGTCATTGGGCCAGACGATTGGCGGACACTCTCACCGCACTGGTGCTCTCGAAGCTCGTCATCGTTGCGATCATCTCGCTCGCGGCGGGAGCCATCGACGCGGGGATCTCCGGTTCGGGATCGGCGGGAGTCAGTTTCGGGGACATTGTCGGTGGAATGGCACTTCTCTTCCTGGCGGTGGTCTCTCCATTCGTCATCCTCCGCATGATCCCCGCATTCGAAGCAGGGGCTGTCTCACATCTCGAGTCGACCCGGGGCCGCCTCGCGCAGCCCGGAAAGACAGCAGCGCGGGCGGGAGCAGGGGCGGCTCTCGAAGCCCACGACAAATGGAAAAAGAAGAAAGAGGAGGAGGAGGCAATGTCACGGATTTCACCGGCCATGGCGGTCGTCGCAGCGAATCAGCAGGCATCGTCCACAGGACAGCTTGCAGGTAGTTCCGACATAGCGACGGAGGCGGACGTCGCTCACGAGGCCTCAAGCTTGAAACCGATGCCGAACAGACAGGCCGCAGGCGGTCGAGCCGACACCGAGGCCTCGACGTCCGGAGCATCATCGGCGTCCGCAGCATCGACGGTTCAGACAAGTCAGACCGACGATCCGACCCGTAAACCGCGATCCGATGCGTGACGAGACGGCTTCCAGCTACCGGTTCGGACCGCTCGAACGTAGAGGTCTGATCGCCGGCTGGCGTGGCGGTCAGGTGGCAGTGATCGCAATCGGACTGTTCGCGGCAGTGGCGTCACTCCGGTCTTTGCCGTCGGGCCCAGCCATCGCAGTGGCGGTGGTGTCGATGGCGGTAGCGGTGGCCGTCGCCACGTGGCCGATAGCGGGAAGAACCGGCGACGAATGGTTGCCCGATGTGACGCGTCACGGTGCGCGTGTCGTCTCGGGTCGCACATGGCGCGCACCGTCGAAACCGACCGGGCAGAAAGGTAGAACCACGTCACCCGATACCGGGCCATGCCCACCACGAAACAAACGGGGCGCTCCAACCCCCCGACGCCCTGACCGGGGACCGTTCTCGGCCCTGCGGATCCTCCACGCCGATGCCGGGAACAGCCAGGCGGCGGTGGTCTTCGACGCCGCGGAGCGCACCTACACGGCGGTGGTGCCCGCCAGTGCATCGGGATTCGTGCTTCTCGGTCGGGCCGACCGTGATCGACGGGTGTCGGGTTGGGCTGCCGCGCTCGGCGTCCTGGCCCGCCAGGGATCACCCGTGCATCGGATTCAGTGGGTGGCCCGCACACTGCCCGGAACGGCCAGCGGGGGATCCCAAGACTTGTCCACCATGGCGCGCCACGTCAGAGACCCCGCCGGCGCCGTAGCCGCAGCTGAAGCCGGCGCACACGATGTCGCCCGGGCCGCCTCAGCCTCCTATGACCAACTTGTCGCCGAAGCACGGCCGGTGACCGGCCGCCACCAGGTGCTCCTGTCGATGACTGTGCAGGGCTCGCGCTCGCGTGTCGGGATCCGTCCACCGGGACCGGCCGAGCATGCAACGGCGTGCGCCACTCTGCACAGAGAGCTCGCTTCATTCCGCAGGCGTCTGTCCGACGCCGATGTGCACACCGCTCCGCCACTCACCCCTCGGGCGCTCGCGTCGGTGATCCGGGTCGGATTCTCGAGCTCCCGATGGGCTTGGCCAGAAGAGTGTGGGACTACCTGGCCGTGGCCAGTGGCCAGTGAGGTGCTCTGGGACGCCGTGCGAATGGACGGGACGTGGCATGCGACCTACTGGGTGGCCGAGTGGCCGCGCACCGATGTCAGCGCCGACTTCCTCTCACCGTTGCTGCTCGCAGGAGACTTGCGGCAGGCGGTTTCGGTGACGATGGAACCGCTCAGCCCGATGGAGGCGGCACGGCAGGCTCAGCAGGCTCGAACCGCTGATGTGGCCGATGCCGAGCTACGCCGCAAAGGAGGATTCCTTCATACCGCGAGGCGCCGGCGCGAGGAGGAGACATTGGCCGACCGCGAGGCCGAGCTCGCCGACGGTCACGCACCGTTCAAATTTTCGGGATACGTAACCGTCTCTGGAGATTCCCGGGAGGATCTCGACGAGTCCTGCGGCCGGATCGAGCAGTCGGCGGGGCAGTGCGGAATGGAGCTGCGGCGGTGCTACGGCGATCAGCAGCGGACCTTCGGCTTCACGTTGCCCTTGGGTAGGGGAGTGTCGTGAGCCTGAAGCTGCGTGAAACCCGAAGTCGTGTGAAACGGGCGGACAGCTCGACGCATGGTTGAATCTGCGTCGTGCGCAACGGCCGGCTCATCCTTCTTTTGTTGCCGGCGCTCGCCGTAAGCATGGCTGCTTGCGGTGGTGGTGCTAGCTGCCGCATCGGCAGGCCCGGGCCCGGGCGGAACCAAGAAGGCTGCGTGCTCGGTGTTGACACCTGAGATCGCCAAGGTTGCCATGGGGACCCCCGACCTACCCGCGGCTACTGCGATCCCGCAGAACACAGATCCGAACGTGCCCGGAACATGTGTGTACACCGGTGAAAGTGTGGGCAACGCGTTAGTAAGCGTCGACCTTCTCTTGTACTACGGGCACTCTGCCGTGACCATCTTCGACGAGACGGTTACGCACTCGGTCACGACTGTCACCCTCAACCCCAGCCCGTACCCGCTCAAGTTCAGCGAGGTTCAGGTGAACGGGATGCCCGCTTACTGGCAACCGAACAACGACCGGTTATATGGACTCATCTCCGCGGCTGACGGTAACTACGTGGTGCACATCACCATGCAGGGCCGGACCGATTCGGAGCCGTTTCTCGAAAACGCACTGGGTGCCGTCGAAAAGAACCTGTAGGAATAGAGCCGTAAGGTTCAGCGCAGCTGCCCGCCCCCGGTAGGAGCGGTGACACGTGACTCCGGATCGTCGCCGCCTCGTCGTCTGGCGAAGAACTGCCTGAAGGCGACCGACGCTCCGCCGAAGACTACGAACAGAACGATCACGGTTACGAGAGGGGCCGAACCTTGATGAGCGGGTCCTTCTGACGGATTGAGCATGATCCCGACTATCCCGAAAACAGGGATGGCCAGCAGGATCGCCCACACGACCCGGTTCCACTTGAACAAAGTCCCCCCGGGTAGAAATCGCAGGGGCAGGAGCTCGATGGCGATACCCACGATCCCTCCGACGACCAGTGATGCCAGAAAGTCGTCGACAAGAGCTACACCGACGTTGGCTCCCGGCTTCAAGGCGATCTTGTCTATCGGGATGAAAGCCAGCCATGCCACGAACGACGCGATAAGAGTCGCGGCCGACTCGAGACTGACTACGTGACCTTCTTCGTCCTCGCCGAGTTTGTGCGCGAAAGCGATTCCGCAAACAAGCCCGTAGAAATAGCCGGGCTGGAAGTCGGTGACGCGGGAAATGTAGACGGAGACAAGTGCGACCAGCAGGCCGGCGGGGATCGCTCTGAACGAGAAGTGGGCCCGTTTGTGGCGGAGCTTCCGATAGCTGGCGGCGGCCAAGGCCGGTGCTCCGATCAGCACCGCCAGAGCGATGATGGTCCCTACCAGGTTGGCGAAAGAGGCAAGGTTGAAGCCGAAGTTCGGGTCGCGATAGCCCCCGATGATCGATCCGACCAGGATGACCACTGCGAAAGTGATGAGCTCACGCTTCCTTGGCGTCGTCTTTTCCGGAGCGGTCTCGATGTTGCGCTGTTTGCGAGCCTGACGGCGTTTCCCGCCGAGCTTCCACAGAAAGCTTCTCCACATGGCGACGATCTCTTCGTAGTTCTCATCCAGAGTCGAATTGAACATCTGGGCGGGAAAGGTCAAAAAGAGAATTGCGCCGCCGGCGATCGCGGCGTTTACGACATCGCGGGTTACCGACGCGAAAGCCTGGTGGGGTGTGGGCAGGGTTCTCGCAACTGAAGACGTACTTCCACCTGCTGCGGGTGCACCTACGTCTGTGATCCAGATCCCGTCGATGTTGAAGTCGTCCCCATAGCTCACGAAGTGGATGACGTGATGACCGGCGGACAGCGCCGGGCTTCTCCACAGGATGATCCGTTTAGCACTTGTCGATCCCACCGGTCCCTCGTCGGTTTCGATGAGCACCGGCCGGTCCTTGTCGATAAAGACGCTGCCGTTCGCGTTGTTGAGCCATTCCCCGGCGGGGACTCCGTATTCGGCTACTTCGGTGACACCGGTTGGGACCGTGAATGAGTAGGAACCGGTCTGTGGAGAGACCAACCACAGTCCCACGGTTCGTCCCGAGGGTCCCTGGAGGCAGGAGAAGGCGGACACCCCCCAACCGGGTGTGAAGTGCGAGCAGGAGTCTGCATTGTGTAACCACACCGGGATGAATGTTGTGTTTCCGGCAGGCCGATTGTTCCCGGGCTGAGTGGTGAACCGGACGAGCATTGACGGCGCGGTCGCCGCGCATACGAAAACTGCCGCCAGCGCGCAGATCTTCAAGACCCACAAACCGAAAGATGGTCGCCCCCGCCGGCGTTCCGCCACCTCTTTCAGATATCACAACGGTCACATCAATGAGAGATTTCCCGGCCACTCTCGCGCAGGGGGCTACCTTGGACGACACCATGAGATCTCCGGTTGATGCCCGATGACGTGGCGGTGGGGGATAGTCGGACCGGGAAGGATCGCCGGTCAATTTGCCGCCGGCATGTCCTCGCTCTCCGACGGTGTAATTACGGCGGTGGCTTCACGCTCGCAATCCCGGGCCGATGACTTCGGGGACAGGTACGGCGTGGCGAACCGGTATGGCGACCTCAAAGCTCTGGTCGAGGATCCGGAAGTTGATGTCGTCTACGTGGCGACCCCGCAATCCGAACACGCCGAGGTCGCTCTGGCCGCGTTGGACGCCGGGAAGCACGTGCTGTGCGAAAAGCCGATGGCTCTTTCGGCACGACAAGTCGGCGAGATGACGCAACGAGCCCGAAGCAACGGTCTGTTTCTGATGGAGGCGATGTGGTCGCGGTTCCTCCCGTCGTACTTCGCTCTTCGGGACATTCTCGCCACCGGCAGACTCGGTGAGCCGCTCGTGGTCGAGGCGGACTTCGGATTTCGGGCTCCGGTCTCCCCGGATCACCGGCTGTTCAACCCGGCTCTCGGTGGGGGAGCGCTTCTCGACCTCGGCATCTATGCCATACAACTCTGCTCGATGGTCTTCGGTGGCCCGCCGTATCGAATTGCCGCGGACGGAGTGGTGGGTTCAACAGGCGTCGACGAGAAGGTCGCCGCGGTCCTGCAATACCCCTCGAATGGCCTGGGCGTATCAAGGCCGCGATACGGGTCAGCCTGTCGTGCACCGGCCGGATCTCCTGTAGCGACGGGTGGATCGACGTGCCCGCGTTCATGCACTGTCCTCAGCACCTCACGGTCGGCAGTGGGAGTGGCGTTGAGCGGGTGGAGTGCGGTTACGAAGGGGAAGGTCTCCGTTTCCAGGCGATGGAGGTCCACAGGTGCCTCGCTGACGGCGCGACGGAGAGTCCTGTGATGACGCTCGACGAGACGCTTTCGATCGCCACGACACTCGATGCCATCCGCGCCCATGTCGGCGTGGTGTATCCCGGGGAGTAGACGGTCGGTTACGCAGCCCTGAGAACGAACGCTTCACGCACAGCGAGCCCTTGCACCGCCGGTCCTTCTGTCCCGGGAGGTGCCTCTATCCCGGCAGGCCTTCCTCTACCGCCGGGCCCTCCGGAGTTGTCGGAGTCCACCCGGAACGTTCCGGCCATCCACAGAAATGCCCAGGCAAGGGCAAACAGCGGGATGAGCTGATACAGGCTCTCCGGCCGTCCGCCGTCGTGCCACAGCTCGAATCCCGTGATCGGTATCACCTGGAGTGCAATCCAATAGGCAGTCCGGTTTCGGCTCAGAACGACCGCAATGTTCCTGCACCATCTGACGTTACGGACACTGAGCCAGATTGCAATCGTGCCGCCGGCGGTGAATACAGCCATGAGCGAATAGGTAACCGGCACCAGATCGAATCCCGCTTTGGAACTGAGGACGTAAGCGATGAAAGGAATGCTGACCAACCCGAGGATTGTGAAGACGATCTGAAGCGGCGACCGGAGAGTCTCGAGCTGCGGCCGAGAGCGCATGGCGACCTGTTCAGAGACGACTGAAGCCGAATCCACGACCACGGCCTTATCGAGATCAACTGTGTCCGGATCAGAGCTATTCAGATCCACATCCGTCGCAGGCATGTCGACGGTTGGACGGGGCGCCAAGCTGGGAAGTGGACCCGGGACTCGATCCTTCAGAATGTTCGACGATGCTTGAACACGCGACATCCTTTCCAGGTGCCCCTGGATGAGCGGTGGCAGTTGGCCTGATGTTTGTTGGCTCATCTCGCGAACCTGTCCCGTCGTCGTTGACTGGTCACAGCGGCGAGTGGATGGTCATGACGCCGTTGGATATCGATATGAGAGCGCCAGGGACGAGAAGGTCCGCGTTGTCCTCAATCACCTGAAGGTTCGCGTCGAACTGCACCCCGTAACCGTGCGCGCTGAACCAGTTCTGGATCGACCCAAGCGTGTCCCCTGTCTTCACTTCGTAAGTGATCGTCGTCAGAACAAATGCGGTCGAAGGAGGAACGGCCGACGTCATGGGAGTGGTGGCCGGAGGAACCGTCGGCGGGGTCGTCGTGCGAGGGACCCGAGCAGTTGTTGTCGTGGTAGGGAGGGACACCGGCCTGGTGGTCGTCGTGGTCGAAGAATGACCGTGAGTCTTGAGCGACCGGCCGGACGCGAGCGAGCGGGATTGCGACACGGTCTTAGCCGGGCTCTGCGTGGTCCTCGGCGAGCTGGCGGCCGACGGAAGGCTGGCGACGACAGCGGTCGCGCCGACGAGGCACAGGATGCCGACACTGAGTAGTGCGATGATCAGCTTGAGATTCATGGACTCTTCCCACCGCCCCCATGTCGCTGGACCGACGGGAATCGTCGGTCGGTCGATGGTCTGGTTGTCAGGGTCAGGTAAAGCGCTTGAAGCTCAGTGAAGCACTGTTCGGGGGGCTTTAAGAAGAGGTTTCGGTACCGGCAGGGTCAATCTTGAGCAAACTTTGTGAAAACAGGTGCCTATATCAACACCCTCAGGTGGTCTCGATGGCGAAGACCACAAGATTGTCGACGTAGTGACCGGTCGAATAATCGAAGGCCCCCGTGCAGGTGATGAGTCGCAATTCGGGATCCGGAACCGGTCCGAAGACCGTGTCGGTGGGGAATTGGTCCTTCGAGTAGCTGACCAGTCTCGACACTTCGAACCGCACAGTCTCGGACCCCGAGATGACGGTCACGATGTCGCCGGGTAGGAGGCTCCGGAGCCGGTAGAACACGCCGGGACCGGTGAGCGAATCGACGTGGCCGAGCAGAACGGCGGGACCTATCTGCCCCGGCCTCGGCCCCAGGTCATACCAGCCCGTGGTGGTCACATTCGGAGGGACCTGTGCGGTGCCGTTCTGATTCCGACCGAGCGGTAAGACGGAACTGTTGACACCTATGGCTGGAATCACAAGACGTGTCGGAACCGGCACCTCGGCTTCGACGGAGTCACTCGACAGGTTGACCGTAGCGCCGGCGTGGACCGTGTAGGGGATCGAGATATTCGACGACGCCGGTGGTGGCAACAGGCGTTCGTAGCTCGGGGGGCTGGTCCCATACGCGCCGAAACCGAGTACCACCAGCACGACGGCGAGGACACTGGCGGCGCAGATCGTGATCCGGAACTCGATCTTGCGACGGCGTATGAACCGATCGGCCTCAGCCTGGTTGTGGAAAGTCCTTCTGACGGAAGACCGACGAGTCATCGAGCGACCCACGTACCCGCGACCGGTGTGATGTTTCAGCTGTTCCTGACGGGGACCAACCGACGGTTCAGGCGGATTCGCAATCCCACTGCGAACACGATCAGGAACACAAGTGCGAATCCGACCGGCAGCATCATTTCTCGCGCCAGGTTGGCTCGTGGAGCAGTGCCACCGAATCCGGTCTGCATCGCACCGTTCGGCGTAGTCGATGTACCCACCGCGTCGCTCAGGATCTCGAGCGTCGGACCCGACGGTGCCTCGACGATCACGATCGTTATCACCGATCCCGCAGACGCCAGCCAGTCATTTCCTTGCGTAACGACCGTGCCACCGGTGGTCTTTACGAGGATGTTGTAGGTGCCGGCGGCGATGGGTTCGTAAGAGGAGGCCTGCTTGTAGCCCACCGGGCTCAGTGCCACCGATGGGGTGGCCGATCCGGAGCTCGTCGCGGTGAGGCTGGTGTCCACGACCGGCGCTCCGGGGATGGTGTGAATCACCCTGATCTTGGCGTCGCCTGCTGGGGGAGAAGACAAGTCGTCGGTGAAGACCGAAAGCGTGATGCCACCGGCAACCGTTCCGGTGCTGGAGGTCGTCGCACTCGTCGACGCGAATGCGGCCACGGTGACGGCTCCGCCATTGGGGACGTTCGCACTGACGCTGGCCAGAACGGTGCTGTTGGGTCCTGCTGCCGCACTCGAGATGGTGACGGTGTTCGCGCCGGCATGGACAAGGACATAGCCGGTGACGTCCCTGAATCCGATGTCGGTACCGATGACGGTTCCGTTGACCTCCACATCGACAGGCGGCGCGCTGGCGACGAAGTGTCCGAATCGCAGCCATCCACTGTTGGCGGCCGTGGTGGACGCTGACGCCGCCGATGCAATCAGTGCCGTCGAGCAGATGACGGCTATGAGGATCGCCCCCGGGATAACGGCAAAGCTGCGAGGTGGTCGCCTCAATTTTTTGAGAAGGGTTTTATGCACCGGATTCTCCGATCTGTCGAAAGCCGGGAGCCGTCATGCTGGCAGCTAATAAGGCTACTAACGGCTATGGCGAAAATTGGTGATGCTGAGCACAACTCCGCTGCGAAAGCCGAGGTCAAGCGCCCCGCAGCGTGACGGAGAGTGGTTTCGAGCACGGATTTGATTAACCCGCCGCCACCCAGCAAGACATTTGATGAATGAACGACAGACAGCTTGTAAGACTTGAGCCGAGCCTGAGGAGTAAGACGATCGTGAAGAACTACTTCGACGAAGATGTGGCGCCGGGCTACGACGAATCGTCCTGGCCCATGTTCGAGCCCGAATTCCTGGATCCGATGGTCGACCTTCTCGCTGATCTGGCTGGCAAGTGGGATCCGCCCACTGCGCTCGAATTGGGCATCGGGACGGGGCGCGTGGCGTTGCCGCTCAGTCGAACAGGGGTTGCGATCCATGGAATTGACCTTTCCGAGGCCATGGTGACCCAACTGCGGAAGAAGCCGGGAGCCGAGGAGATCGGAGTGACCATTGGCGACTTCGCGAGCACTCGCGTCGCTGGAACGTTCGGGCTCGCATATCTGGTCTTCAACACGATCATGAATCTGACCACGAAGTCAGCGCAGGTCGACTGTTTCAAGAACGCCGCCACGCACCTGAAGCCGGGTGGCCGTTTCGTCGTCGAGGTGATGCTGCCCGAACTGCAGTGGCTGCCGCCGGGTGAGAAATTCCGAACCTCCTCGGTCAGCGCAACCCACCTCTGTATCGATGAGTACGACCTCGCCAATCAGGGACTGACCTCCCACCACTACCGGTTCCGTGATGGAGCATCCGAGGTTCACTCCGTGCCGTTTCGTTTCGTCTGGCCGGCAGAGTTGGATCTGATGGCCCAACTCGCCGGAATGGTGCTGGAGGATCGCTGGGCCGGATGGCAGCGGGAGCCTTTCACCGCTAACAGCAAGTCCCACGTCTCGGTGTGGCGCCGCGGTTGAGAGACGAAGGGAAACGGCCGCACGTGGAGACGGGGTGGAAAGCAGAAGTTGGCGGAACAAGCCAACGTTGGACAACGCTGGTACGGTCACATTCGCGTTAGACGCCGAGAACGCTTGTCCGAGATTCGTGCGTTAGCGAATCTCACGAAAATGTGGGTGATGCGATGGAACGCAGTCCCGCTTCGTCACTGAGTCTGACCGAACTCCTGGCTCAAAGCCCGTATCCGGTCATCGGCGTCGACCTCGAGACCCACCAGATCCTGGGCGCGAACCAGGCTTGCTATGCGGCACTCGGTCGCAAACGCGACGCCACGGTTGGTCTGGATGTCACCGAGCTCGTCAGACACAGCGACCGTTCCGCAGTCAATGCGGTCATCGGTCTTCTGTCCTCAGGCGCGATCGACAGCTACCGGGCACGTCGCCACTTCCTCAAAGGTGACGGAAGTGAATTGTCGGTCACGATCGGCGTGCGTACTGAGTACATCGACGGTAAACGGGTTGCACTAGTGACCATCGAACCCGAGAAGCCCGGCGTTCTCGCTCCCCTTGTCGATGCAAGTATCAGGATGGCATTGATAGTCACAGATCACAATTGGATCATCGCAAACGTGAGTACCGACATTGAGTGGGTGGTGGGTGTTCCGCCCGAAATATATGTAGGACAGCCGATTATCAGTCTCCTGCACACCGATGATGTCCAGAGGTTCGTACTGGCGGTCGCACGCGTCGCGTCGAGCGGGGATTCGGCGATAGTTCGTGTGCGGGTGCTGAGGTCCCTGGAGCGGTGGCTCGAGGTGGCCTGCGTTGTCGCATCGATGTGCCGGCATTCACCTGCTCGCTTAGGTCTGGCGCTCGCACCGAATGCGGAACTCGGTGAGGACAAGGATTCGGAGAACCACCGGCAAGTCGCGGTACGGGGCACGGCCTGTCTGGATGGGATGAATCGCCTTCGCTTCCGCATGCCGCTTGAATCCCTGTCCACCAGGCAGTGGGAGATCCTGACCCGGCTGCTCCGCGGGGAACGTGCTCACGAGATCGCTGCGGACCTGTATCTGAGTCCGAGCACAGTAAGAAATCATCTCACTGCCATCTATAGGAAGTTCGGCGTCCATTCGCAATCTGAACTCCTGGCTGGACTGCTGAACACCGATCTTGAATCTGGGTGACAAGTGCCTAGGGATGGAGGAGTGTCGCCTAGGCACCATTGACGGCGCAGACTCTTAACCTTCAACTCATTCGAATGGGATGGCTCTCGCGCCGCGAGTCTGCCGAGAAGCGACTCCCTCAAGTATTGGATCTGCCGCCGGGACGCGGCGCGGATCGAATGAGAAAGGACCACGAACCGAGCATGGAATTTCGCAGGCGCGTTCCTCGAGTTGCCGCCGACGGTTGGTCCGGTAGGTACATCATCGAAGATGATCCGGATTCCAACTGGAGCGATTGCCGCGTTCTCGACATTTCTGTCATCGGGGTGGGTCTCGAGCTGTTCGGTGATGCAAGTTTCGATCTTGTCGGGCACCGGCTGGTCGTGCAGGTTCAGGCTCCGGTGGGGGAGTCGGTCAGCCTTCGGCTTGCGGGCCGGGTGATGAACCAGAGCAAAGGCCCACAAAGTGGTACGCGTGCCGGACTCGAGTTCGTCGGTCTGTCGGAAGCCGAACGGTCGATCCTGAAGGTACTCGAGATCATGAAGGTGGCTTGGTGACCGACGACCTTCCCAAGTCCCGGCATATTGAGGTTTTCCGAGGTGGGGTCGAGCCCGGTGACCGATCACCGGTTGCCAGAGTCCGAAGTGTGAACTTCTACGCAGATCCGGGTCAGGTGGCACAGATCGCCCGCAGAATCGACGACGACGTGTTGCCTCGCTTGTCCGGCGTTGAAGGCTTTTTGGGACTCGTCGCACTTACGACCGAAGGAATCCGGGTCGAGATAGTGGCGATGTCGTTCTGGAGTGGCCGGCTGGATAGCTCTGAGGCGATCTCCGTGGAGTTCCGCGATGAGATCGAGCGGGTCACAGGTTGTGCTCCAGCCACCAAGGAGTTCGAGGTCTTCAAGATGGTGATGCCTGGGATGAACAAACCATCTGCTTGACATTCAATACTCAATACGGACACCTT
>JBAPRR010000301.1:0-55205 GCA_049281195.1 Acidimicrobiales bacterium | reverse complement strand
GCGTATTTCCGAAGGGAAGAGGCTGGTCGTCGTCGGCGGCGGATTCATCGGATCCGAGGTGGCGGCGACCGCCAAGCAGATGGGTGCGGACGTCACGGTCCTCGAAGCGTTGCCAGTTCCGCTCAGTCGCGTCCTGGGCGATCGGATAGGCGCGGCATGCGCATCGCTGCATGAGACCCACGGCGTCGACATAAGGACCGGAACCGGCGTCTCGGCGATCGCGGTCGATGGCGACCACGCGGTCGTGAGTCTCGAAGGGGGGACGTCGATAAGCGCGGATGTGGTCGTGGTCGGGATCGGGATCATTCCCACCACCTCGTGGCTCGAGGACTCGCATCTCGAGATCGGAGACGGGCTACTGGTCGATGAGATGCTGTACGCGTCGGACCACGTGCTCGCGGCCGGCGACGTGGCACGCTTCGAGGATCGCCGCACAGCCACGACGACGCGTGCGGAGCACTGGACCAATGCAGCTGAACAGGGCGCCGCGGCGGCACACAACCTGCTTGCCGGTCGAGCCGACTCCGAGCCCTACAGGCCGCTTCCTTACATCTGGTCCGACCAGTACGACATCAAGATCCAGGTGCTGGGCGATCCTCGCGCCGACGACACCGTCGAGTTGGTGGACGGCACCTTCTCAGAAGGAAGGTTCGTCGCGCTCTTCGGACGTGAGGGAAAACTGAGTGCAGCGGTCGGCTTCGGCCGCCCCCGTCAGCTGATGGGGTTCCGATCGCTCCTCATCGACGGTGTGACGTTCGATCAGGCTCTTCGATCTGTGAAGGAGTGAGGGCCGTTCGGTCCTCCGCCAGTTTCGACTCAAGCATCATCTGCGCCAGGTCAATCGGCTGTTTGCGCTTGCGTCTCAACCGGCCGCGATAGATGGGTGAGGACCTGAGAGTCAGATCCAGCTGCTCTCTGACCTCGTCGGGCGGTTCCCTCCTGCCGTAAGCCGCGGCCTCTGCCACCGCGGCGACGGACGCGAGGGTTCCGGACGCGTCCCTACACGAGGAGTCGAGCCGCGTCGCCAGCTCGTTCAGCGTTTCTCCGGGACGTCTCGGGGAATGCGCACGCTTTCCGAGCTTCTCGAGCTTTCGTGCGACCTTGTCGGCCCACGTTGCAGGCCGTCTCCGCCAGATGCGTAGTCCGTATGCGGCGGCGAAGAGAACTGCGACGGGCACTCCCACCGGGATCCACGGTGCTTTTTGGACCGCCAATGAGACGTCATGCAGAAGTAGGTGCGCAGGGGTCGGATTGGCGAGGGGCACGTTGGCCGTCGGGTCGAAACTCTGCCAGCCGTAGTAGGGGAACCAGACCTGCACCCACGCGTGGGCGTCGCGGGCCTGGATGTCGTAAAGGTCGGAGATGGGGTCGTAGGAACCGGGGACGTAACCGACCGCCTCCCTTGCCGGGATCCCGAGTGTGCGGAGCATCACCGTCATGGCGGTGGAGATCTGCTCGCAGTACCCGATCCGGTTCCCGAACAGGAACTCGTTGACAGCGTCTTGTCCCGGAGCGAGTGGCGGGATGTCGAGGGAGTAGTGCGTGTGCGCCGTGATCCACCCGATGAGGGCTTCGACCTTGGCGTAAGTAGAGGGCTTTCCGGCTGTGATCGATTCCGCCAGTGCTTTTACTCGCGGGTACGCGTACGGGAGTTGCGTCTCACGCTTGAAGTCGGAAGGGTCGAGCGGTGCCGATGCGGTCGAGGTTCCCTCCAGCTGGGCCGCGGTCGGCTGATCGACGACCGACTCGACGGTGTAGACGGTCCCCGGTCCCATCCCCAGGCTCGTGCGCAACGTCCCGTCACGCGAATCGACCAGTCCCTGGGCCGGGAAGTAGACCTCGTGTGCGTCTCCGGCGTGGAAGATGAGGTTGGGCCCCGTGGTCGCCAGATAGAAGGTCTGGATATCGTCGGTCCCCACCATGTCGTCGCCCTCGGGTGTGGGGATGGTGAACGGCGAACCACCGCCCAGGATCCGGTTTTGCGGATCGGTCAGGGCCCAGTCCTGGCCGTTCCAGTAGTCGAAGGTCTCTGCGGTCCAGAAGCTCGGAATGCTGGCGCGCACCCTCATGATCACCTGGCTCGACAGGGACGCCCGTAGCGCTGTGTTGAGCTTGTTCGAAAAACCGAGGAACCCTCCGACGCGATCAGCTCCACTGGTGGTGCCCGCCTGAGCCGCCTGCGTCTGAGACCCGGAGTCTCCCGTCAGTGATCCACTGAAGCCGAGCGACACGTCTCCCGTAACACTCGAAGGAAACAGGATGGTGCTGGTGGCGCGCGGAGGCGGCAGAACGAGCAATGCGCCGAACGCGACCACGGCAACAGATGCGAGCGTGGCGATGGTGGCCGCAGGACGGACCCTGCCCCCGAAGCTCATCGATCCCCAGATGCACAGAAGGGCCCACAATCCCGAGACGAGCCACAGGGCGACGTAGACGCCGAACCCCGGGGTGAGGGCCTGAGCGGCTGCGACGGCCATGAGCGTGGCCGAACCCGCCAGCGAGAACGTGAGGTCGCGGCGCGCCGGAACGTCGAATGCGTGACCGACCTGGATCCAGGCGAACAGGACGGCCAGGGGTCCTTCCACGCTTCCGATGTCGCCGGTCTGCGCGTGTGATGTCGCCGTGATGAAGAACCAGGTGAACGCGCCGATGGCGAACAGTGCGAGGAACGGCTTGACGAGACCTATAGGCGCGTTTCTGGTCTTGTACGAGAAGAACATTCCAGCCGACATGGCCACGCACACCAGCACCATCAACAGAGCGGAAAGCTCGTGCTCGGCGTAGCACGCGACGATCGAAACGATCACTGCGACCGCGCAGGCGACGCGCAGTTGGATGGAGTCCTCCGCGGGACCGGGCCTGTTGGCGCGTTTGATCGTGTCGAGGAGGCTCACGACGGCTCGTCGATCGTGACCGATCCGGGTTGTGAACCAAACGGGACGGCTCGGGCGAGGCGGCGTCCCGCTTCGCGCCGGCCTGAAACCGGAGCGATCCGGTCCTTACCGGGTTCGTGAGTGGCGAGCACTACGGGCTGCGCCCGGTCGAGCAACAGGTACACCGTCGCCAGCGCTTTACCCGCAACCTCGTCCGCCTCTGTCGGATCCGGGGGGATCGACACCCGGATGGTGATGGGTTCGGCCGTCGGCTCCTCCATCTCGCGGACCATGAGCCGCCCCATGTGGGCCGTGGCACGCCAGTGGACAAGGCGGCGCGCGTCACCCTGCTCGTACTGGCGGATCCCCCGAGGTTCTCCGACCATCGCCGCGTGGCGGCGCTCCGAGTCGCCGTGCGTGTCGTCACGCTCCGGTGGCGCCTCGAGTGGGGTCGTTGGCCGCGGGGCCACGTACATCTCTGCCGGGAGGGCGAGAGCGGTGCGCTTGGACCACCAGAGAAGACCGAAGGGGGCCGCGGAGGCGACCTCGACAGTTATCGCGATCAACACACCGCGGTGCTCCGGAACGATGGTGATGGTCTCGCCGTCTATTCCAGGTTGTGCCGAATGGGGCTGGGACGCCCGGACAGGGCCGACGAAAGTCGCCGGTCCCTTGGGCGACACAGGACGGATGCGTAGCCGGGTGCTGGTTCTCACCTTTATATCGGCGGGTTCGCCGAGGGCTGCGTCCTGCGGCGAAGACTCGACTTCGATTTCGGCCCGCGACACGAAACGTGCCGGGGCGATCATCCCGACGACCAGAACGGCACCGAGCACCACACCGAGGGCTTGAACCCATCCCGATCCGCTGTTGTGGGCGACCGCGGCCCATCCGAGCAGGGCGAAGATCGATCCGGCGATGGGGCCCGCGGCGTGAACCGGGCGAAGACGTCCGTTCGAGCTCGAGAGCTCTTCTACTTCTGGTGTGTCGGCCGCCACCAGGTGCTCCCGGTCCGGCGTTCTACGGTCGCGGAGCCGGCGTCGACTCGAGGAGAGCCCTCACGACCTTCACCCCGTAGGCCACGCCCTCGTCGGTCGTGAGCCGGTGGGACAAACACGACAGGGCCATGGCCTTTACGTCGCCAGGAGTGACGTACGCGCGGCCGGCGAGGAGCGCGTGGGCCTGGGCGGTACGAACGAGCCAGATGGCGGCACGGGGGCTCGCGCCCAGTCGCACTCCCGCCACGGCGCGACTTCCACGGCAAAGAGCGACGGCATAAGACGCGATGGACTCTTCGACGACAACACCTTGCGCGGCGATCTGCGCCTCGTGCCACTGCACCGGGTTGCAGATCGGCTTCAGGTCGGTGAGAGCAGGCCTGCCTCCGTGCTGCAGGACGATCTGCGTCTCCACGTCAGCGTCGGGATAGCCGATCGCCGTTGCCAGTGCGAAGCGGTCGAGCTGGCTCTCCACGAGCGGGTAGGTGCCGAGCTGGCTGTGCGGGTTTTGGGTGGCGATCACAAGGTGGGGGACCGGCAACGGCCATGACTCGCCGTCTGCGCTGACCTGCTGCTCCTCCATGGTCTCGAGGAGGGCTGCCTGGGTGCGCGGTGGCGTGCGGTTCAGCTCGTCCATCAACACCACGTGCGCGAACACCGGGCCCGGCTTGAAATCCCAAGTGCCCGTGTCGGGGGAGAAGACGGACACTCCGGTGACGTCGCCCGGCAACAGGTCCGGGTGACCCTGAAGGCGCGACAGGTTGGTTCCGAGCGACGTGGCGAGTGCGTGGGCCAGAACGGTCTTGCCGACGCCGGGCACGTCCTCGATGAGAAGGTGCCCGCCGCTCAAGGCGGCCACTGCGACAGCGGTGAGTGCGCCCGGGGTTCCGAGGACCACCTGCCTCAGGTTCTGGACCAGGGCTTGACCGAGTTGGATGGCCCGGTCGAGGCGCGCCGCCTCGTCGAGACCGGTGATGGTCGAGACGACGTTGCCGTTGGTCGGGGGTATCGGGCCTCCGCTACTGCCGGCGATGCTGGTGGCAGGCTCCGGGAACTGACGGGATTGTGCCACCACAGGTGAAGGGGCTTGAGGAGTGCGCGACGCGAACCTGTGAGTCGATGTGGGGGGAGCGGCCTGAACTACCGGTTCCACAACGCTCGCCAGAACAGGGGCGGCAGCGGCTTGAGCCTGGACCGGTGGAGAGGGCGCTTGCTGGGGCGGGACCGGCTGGGGTGGGGCTTGCTGGGGCTGGATCTGCGCGGGCGGAGGCGAAGTGGGTGCGGGCGGGACCTTCGCTCCGGCGGCGGGAGGCATCTTCAGTGCCGACGACGGAGGAGGCGGGAGTTGGGAGGTGGGAGAGGCCGACTGAGGCGGCAGTCGATCGGCAATCGGCCTGGCCGAGCGAGGCGGCTCGGTCGATACCGGAGCACCTGTCGGCGGGGGAGGCTGACGATCGACGGGAGTAGAGTCGGGCGGGGGAGGCTGGTGGGCGACAGGCGGTCCCGCCGGCGGTGCCGGCTGGCCTACGGGCTTGGTCACAACGGTCGAGATCCCGGTCGGAGATCCACCGTTTTGCGAATGGCCGTTCAAATTCCCGTTCGAGCTTCCATTCGTGGCGCTCGGGGTGTCGGGTTGATCCGGCGCAAAAGGCCCTGGTACCGATGGGCGCACACCTGATCCGAAAGGTCCGTCGACCGGCCCGGGTCCTGCTGAGCCGAATGGGCCGTCCGGTGACCCGTTCTGGCCGGAGGGTCCGTCCTGGCTGAAGGAACCCGGTAAATCGTTGGAGAAGGATCCGAGACTGGTTGGACCGGCCGGCGGATAGCCGGACTGAAAATTCATCCCCGGAGCGGCACCCGACCCCGGTCCGGAGCTCATCCCCAGCAGGGGCGTGGTGGTGTCGATGGCCGGAGCAGGCGCGTCGGTGCCTTCCGCCTCTTCGACACCCTCTGTTCCGGTCTGCTCTGGTGCCGAGATCGGCGAAGGCGCGAAGGGGCCGCGCTTTGACGCCGGCTCCATCACTTCAACGTTATCGGCCAGGCTGACCGTTTGATTGAACAGGCGTTCTGGTGCAGTGGGGGCCTATTCGTCATGCAATTGCCCTATTCATCCCAGAATTGCACTGTGGACAGCTCAGGAACGGTCTGAGCCGCCCTGCTGCGAGCGTCAACCCACCTTTTTGTCAACACGGCCCGTTCGTCATCGCCGATCCGTGGCTCCAGGATCTGCCGGGGATGCCAGTTGGAGGCGATATCAACCTCGTCACGCCAGACCCCCAGTTGGATTCCTGCCATGTAGGCCGCTCCCAATGTTGTGCACTCGGTCAACGGAGCGACCTCGACCCGCCGGCCTGAAGCGTCGGCCAGAGTTCTGAGGAACGTGGCGTTGGCGGACATGCCGCCATCAACCCTTATCGACTCGATCGAGTAGCCGGTGTCCCTCTCGGTGGCGGCGATCAGATCAGCTCCTCTGTACGCGATGCCGTCGAGCACGGCGCGCACCATCTCTGCGCGACCGGTCCCACGGGTGATGCCGACGAATGCTCCACGCGCCCCGAAGTCCCACACCGGTGTGCCCAGGCCGAACAGGGCCGGCACGAACCACACGTCACCGCTGTCTTTGACCGAAGAGGCGATCGCGTCTGTGGACTCGGCATCGGGCACGATCCCGAGGTCGTCGCGCAACCATTCGACGCAAGTTCCCGCGGAGAGGATCACTGCTTCTGTTCCCCACGTGATCTCGTCGTTTCGCCGCCACGCGGTGATGGGGAACGTTCCTCCCTCACCGCGTCGTGCAAAACCCGGCCGGGTCGTCCCGACGCAGCAGTCGAGGAATCCGCCGGTTCCGAACGTGATCTTCGCCAGCCCCGGCAGCGTGCATCCCTGGCCCACCAGTGACGCCTGCTGGTCACCGAGGATCCCACATATCGGTGGCGCACCGTCCAAGGCTGTCGCCTCGCCTATGAGGGCCGACGAGTCAACGATCGTCGGAAGGGTGCTTTCAGGAATGTTGAGCGCTTCGAGAACCCTGGTGTCCCAGCCTTGGCCGTCAGCCGTTCTGAGTCCCGTGACTCCGGCGTTGCTGGCATCCATCACGTGCAGTGATCCACCGGACAGCGTCCACGCCACCCACGAGTCCATGGTTCCGAAACACAGGTCCTGCGACCGTTCGGGATCGGCCAGGTCGAGGAGGAACGCGAGCTTGGTCGCCGATTCGTTGGGTGCGAGCAGGATGCCCTGTTCTTTCAATATGAGGCATGTGCCCACGGTGCGCAGGTCCTGCCAGCTGATCGCAGGGCCGACGGGCTTTCCGGTCGACCTCTCCCATAAAACCGTGGTGGCACGCTGATCCGCGATCCCGACCCCGTCGACCCGCCCCACCTGGTCGAGGGTTTTTCTTGCCACCGACAGGACCGCGCTCTGAATCTGCGCCGCGTCGTACTCGACGAACGATGGAACCGGAGTCACCGCTACGACCGCCTCGGTTGTCGTGTGCGCCACTGTTCCGTCTGCTTCTACGACCGAAGCCCTGACGCTCGAACTGCCGAGATCGACTACGAGAATTCCCATCGAACCGGATCAGGGCCAGCCGACTTGGCCGAACTGCGACGGGATTCCGAGCTTGCCCGGGTTGAGGATGCCCCGAGGGTCGAGGGCACTTTTCAATTTCTCGATGAGGTGTGAGCCGGAACCGAGGGAGGCTTCCATGAATCGCGATCTGTTGAGGCCTATCCCGTGATGGTGACTTATCGCGGCGCCCGAGGTGATCACCGCGTCCATGACCGACTCCCACGCCGCGTTGTAATACCGCTCCGCCCACGCGTTGTGCTCGTCGCTGGTGGGGTCTTTCTGGGGGTCTTCTGGCATGCGTCCGGCGAAAGTCAGGTAGATGCACGCCCCGTCGGTGTACGAGTGTGACTGATGTGCAGAGGCCGCGAGCGTTCCCTCCACATTCGTCAGCGCTTCGATGCACGCGGTGTAAAGACCGGGGAGCGTCGCCCACTTGCCGGCGATCTCGACCGTGTCGACGACTATGCCCGCCTTGTACAGAGGCGCGAGCGCCGAGACGTCGTTTCTGTGACCGAGCCATCGTTCCACCAGCTCCGCGTCGAGCACATCCGCGCCGGCTGTGCGGCATTCGTCGTCCACGATCTCCATCGTCGCTCTGAGCAGAAGTGGATCCGCTTCGTCGAGCACGATGAGCACGGCGTGGTCGCCATCTGCGAAGTTCCGCTGCGACTCGGTGGGGTCGTAGAGCCGCAGAACAGCAGGAGTGGCGCCGCGGCGAAGGATCCGCCGGCAGACCTCGAGCCCGGCGGTGAAGGCTCTTTCGTTGTCGGCTTCGTTCCGGCCCTTCGACGCGAATCCCCATGCCCGCCGATCCTGCGCCGGGGCGGTCGGGTGCAACCTGAGCCGCGAGCTCACCACGACTCCGAGCGTCCCCTCCGAGCCCACGAACAGTTCATTCAGATCGGGACCGACCGCTGCTCTCGGTGCCATGCCCCCGGTGCGAAGCCGGCTGCCGTCGGCCAGCACCACCTCGAGGCCGACGACCATGTCCTCGATCTTCCCGTAGCGCGTCGAGTACTGGCCCGCTCCTCGGCACGCGATCCATCCGCCCACCGTCGACAGGTCCATCGACTGCGGCCAATGCCCGAGCGTCACCTGTGATCCGCCGAGGGTCCTCTCCAGGTCCGGGCCGAACGTGCCCGCGTTCACGTCGCACACAAGCGAGGTCGTATCGATGTCGGTGACACCCTCGATCCCGGTCATGTCGAGGCTGACCCCACCGAACACCGGGATGCTCGAACCGCACACACCCGATCTTCCTGCCGCCGCGGTCACCGGCACCCGAGCCTCGTTGCAGCACGCCAGGACGGCTGCGACCTCGGCTACCGACCCCGGCTTTGCTATCGCGGCGGGACGGGAGGCAACGGCCCCACGGTTGGCCCAGCCGATGGCGATCGGCCACCAGTCGCGTCCGGCTTCTGTGCGATCCGCGTCGTTGATGGACACCTCGGCACATGCGCCGCGCAACCGCTCCAACAACGCGTCGTCCACCTTCACGTGGGGACCCGGTAGGCGATCGTGCGCCACCTGATCGTCTCCGGTGACCACAGGCGTTACCGGCGTGGGGCGGGTCAACTGGCGCTCTTTTCTGTCTCTTCGGGGAGTCCGGCGCGTTCCAGATCGCGTTCTGTGTCGTACGAGAAGGTCCGCGCCTCGGCCTGCATCTCCACCTCGTCGCGACCGAGTTGGGCCGAGAGCATCGAGGCCACCTCGCCCGATACGGAGGCGGCGCCCTGCGCTTTTCTGAGCACCGTCCTGGTCCTTCGCGCCAGCACGTCGTCCACGGTGATCGCCATCTCGTGTTGTGCCGCCCATACCGTCTCTACTTTCAGGTACGGCAGTCCCTCTACGAGGGGTTCGAGAAGGCCGTCGCCCGAAGTGGACAACTCGAGGACGCTCGGCGTTTCCGTGCCGTGACGTCTCACCAGTGCGGCGAGAGTGTCCGCGTCGAGTCCGTAACGCTTGTCCGCACCAGGTCCTGCGAGTTGCGAGATGTCGTTTCCGGAAGCGGGTGCACCGATGATCTTCAACCTTTTGGTCCTGGAACCGGGGGTGGCGTTCGGGAGAAGCTTTGCTGCTTGATCGACCGTCTGCTCGGCCATCAGCCGGTAGGTGGTGAGCTTGCCACCGGTCACCGTGACCACTCCGTCGTCAGAGGTGTGCACCGTGTGCCGGCGTGACAGATCGGCGGTGCGCTCGCTCACGTGACGGTCTGCCGGCGCCAGAAGCGGACGCAACCCGGCCCACAGTCCCGTCACATCGGACCGTCCGAGCGCGCTGGTGGTCACTGCGTTCGCGGCATCGAGGAGATAGTCAACATCGTCGGGGGTGCAGGCGGGGTCGTCGAGCGAGCCGTCCCACGCGGTGTCGGTCGTCCCGAGATAGACGTCGTCCCCGTCGGGCCACGGCACGACGAATATCGACCGGCGGTCCTGCCTTACGGGGATCACCGCGGCCACGTCGGCCGGCAGGCGGCTTCGCGGCACCGTCACGTGGATACCTTTGGCCGGTTTCAGCGAATGGGGGTGGGTCTTTTCGTCGAGGGCGCGCACATCGTCGGCCCACACGCCGGTGGCGTTTATGACGACGGTGGCCTTCACCTCGATGTCGGTGAACGAACCAACTCCGTTCTCCGGCGTCCACGCGCGCACGTTCGCACCGGTCACCCGATTGCCGCCGGCATTTCTGGCCAGCCCTCTCACCTCGGCGTAATTGGCCACCGCGGCTCTGTAGTTGACGGCCGCGGTTCGGGCCACGGAAAGGGTGAGACGAGCGTCGTCGGCCCTGGCGTCGTAGTAGATGAACGCGGCCACAAGACGATCGGCGTTCAACGTAGGAATGTGTGAGAGAGCCTCGGACTTGCTGATCCTCTTGTGCTTTTTACCGATCCGCAGCCCGCCCGTTATGTCGTAGAGCCACAGCGCCGTCGAATAGGTGCGCGCCACGGTCTTGTTAACCACGCCGTCGCGCCCGAAAAGAGGGATCAGAAACGGGAGCGGGGCGACCAGATGCGGAGCGTTCTGAAGCAGTATCTGCCGCTCGTGGAGCGCCTCGTAGACGAGCCTGAAGTCCCTCTGCTGCAGGTACCTGAGGCCGCCGTGGACCATCTTCGAGGACTTGGAGGATGTCCCCGAAGCGAAGTCGTGTCGCTCGACCAGGGCGGTGGAAAGCCCGCGCGAGGCCGCGTCGAGCGCCACACCGGAACCGGTTATGCCTCCGCCGATGACGAGGACGTCGAATTGCTCGTTGCCAAGGCGTTCCAGAGCCTCTTCGCGGCGGAACCCTGCTGTTGCGGATCCGGCGGATCCGGCTGTTCGACCTGGTGACACCGCCTCAGCCTGCCACAGGTCCCTCGAGCGCCCCTGGTGGATTTCTACACCGATAGTCAACAAACAATCGTTCACGATAAGGTCATGGATCGTGAAGACGGCCGAGGAGCTGACCAGTCTGTTCCGGTCCCATGGCCGGAAGGTGACGCCCCAGCGCCAGTGCATCTTCCGGGTGCTCCAAGGAGACATAACGCACCCCACGGCCGACACCGTCTATGCCCGCGCACGCACAGAGATGGAGACCATGTCGCTCAAGACCGTCTACCAGACGCTCAACGAGCTGGCCTCGATGGGTGAGATCCAGGCGCTCGACGTCGGAACGGGGACCACCCGATTCGACCCGAACGTCGAGCTCCCGCATCACCATCTGGTGTGCAAACGGTGTGGGAAGGTCCGGGATCTGCACGCCGACTTCTCGTATGTGTCCGTCCCCCCGGGATCGGACGAGGGGTTCGATGTGGGCGGAGCAGAAGTTGTCTTTCGCGGAGTGTGCTCCGACTGCAACCCCTGAGCCGTCAGAACATCCAGATCTGAACCATCAGAAGATCTGCAATCGAAAACAGCAGAAACAACAAGGAGGAAGTATCAGTGGGAAACCTGAAGGGTTCCAAGACTGAGGAGAACCTGAAGACCGCTTTCGCCGGCGAGAGCCAGGCGAATCGTCGTTACCTGTACTTCGCGCAGAAGGCCGACGTCGAGGGCCAGCCCGACATTGCCGCGCTTTTCCGGTCGGTAGCCGAGGGTGAGACCGGGCACGCATTCGGCCACTTCGACTTTCTTCGCGAAACCGGCGACCCCGTCACCGGAGTGCCCGTGGGATCGTCCGAGGACAACCTGAAGTCCGCCATCGAAGGCGAGACCTACGAGTACACGGAGATGTACCCGGGCTTCGCGCGCACCGCACGTGACGAGGGTCTCGACGAGATCGCCGAGTGGCTCGAAACGCTTGCTCGCGCGGAGAAGAGCCACGCCGGACGGTTCACCGAGGGACTGAAGACACTCAACTCTTGACGACCGTCCGGAAGCTCGGTCTCGAAGACATTCTGGATCAGCGCGCCTACGACCGCGAGCGTCCGGCGCTTCAGGAGGAGGTCTTCCGGGTCAAGCGCCTGAGGCGCGTGCCCCTCGGGCCCATCATGACCCTGGTGTTCGAGAACGTGCTCACAGTGCGCTGGCAGATCCAGGAGATGGCCCGCGTCGAAAGACTGGTGACCGACGAGCAGATCCTCGAGGAGCTGAAGGTCTATAACCCGCTCATCCCCGATCCGGGCGAGCTATCCGCAACCCTGTTCCTGGAGCTGACCGACGACGCGGCTCTCCGGGAATGGTTGCCGAAGCTCGTCGGGATCGAGCGGGCGATTCTTCTCGGCCTGGCACCGCCATCGGCGAGTGGCGGGGCGGATCCTGGTGGGGAGCTCACCTGGGTGCGTTGCTCGCCGGAGGAAGCCCACGCCGAACAGCTCACCCGTGACGCCGTGACGGCGTCGGTGCATTACATACGGTTCGAGCTGACTGCGGAGCAGGTGGAGATGTTCTCGGCAGGCCCCGTGGTGCTCGCGTCGGATCACCCTCTCTATAAGGTCGAAGTGGTGATCCCGGAAGCCACGAGAAACGAGTTGATTTCCGACCTCCGCACTTGACAATTGGCTCACAACCGCAGCGCACGGCAATGCGGAATGCAATGTTGTCGAAAATTTGAGGTACCTCAGAAATGCGCTGTCGCGGATGTGGCGAAAGTGACGCCTGAAACGGACAGCGCTTGGTAGACCCTGGGGTTTTGCCTGGTCAAAGCTGAATTGTTCGATCTGTGGGATTTGAAAGTCTGGACATTTGCAGGGGTTTTGGGTCATACTTCAGGTTCCGCTGTAGTGCCTGATCCGGGGAGAAGTGTCCCTGCTCGCAGGTTTCTCTCAGGTCTGCGGAAGCCCAAAACCGATAGATGTGCTGACACGTCGGCACCCGAGGAAGTGACAACGATGATTGCGCACCACCTGAACGTTGCAAGCTGGCGAAAGCGAGCGTCCTGCCAAGGCGTCGACCCGGAGATCTTCTATCCGGTAACCGACGAAGAGGCCGGCGCTGCTAAGGCCATTTGCGCAACGTGCCCGGTGCGCGAGGCGTGCCTCGAGCACGCACTCGCTGCTCGCGAGCGTGAAGGAATCTGGGGCGGAGCAACCGAAAGGGAGCGCCGCCGGATGCTTCGTCAGCGTCGCAAGACCGCTTGACGCGGCTGGTCTGAGCGCGGGCGCGTCCAGGTCGTTCCAACCCGGGCGGCCGAGATACCGCCTGTAGCCTGCGGGGATGGATTTCGAATTCTCCGAAGAGCTTTCTGCGCTCCAAAAGACGGTCCGACGCCTGGCCCAAGACAAGGTGGCGCCGCGGGCCAGGCAGATCGATTCTTCCGGCCAGTACCCCGATGACCTGTTCATCGTCTTTCGCGACGCCGGCCTGCTCGGTCTATGCATCCCGACCGAGTACGGCGGGTCCGGGGCTGGAATCCTCGGCCTGACCATCGCCATCGAAGAGGTCGCCAAGTACTCCAACGCCGCGGCGCTGATGCTGCTTTTGACACGGCTCCCGACGGGGCCGGTGATGATCGCGGGCTCCGAGGAACAGAAGCGAAAGTACCTGCCGGGGATCGCCGACGGCAGCCTGCGCGCGGCCTTCGGCCTGTCGGAGCCTCAGGCCGGATCCGATGTCATGGGGATGAGGACAAAGGCGGTGCCCGATCCCGACCGCCAGGACGGGTGGATCCTGAACGGCACGAAGTGCTGGATGTCGGGAGTGCGCGAGGCCGACTGGTACACCGTCTTCGCCAAGACCGGTGATGCGGCCAGCCGTGCCCACGACTCGGTGACAGCCTTCGTGGTGGAGCGCTCGTGGGAAGGCGTGAACGTCGGCCGCACCGACCACAAGATGGGTGTCAAGGGGGTGGACACGGGCGAGCTAATCCTCGACGGTGTTCACGTACCGCCCGAGAACGTGATCGGCGAGGTGGGCGGGTTCCGCCTGGCGATGCTCGGTCTCAACTCGATGCGGCCCATCGTCGCGGCTCGGGGGATCGGCCTGGCCGAAGGCGCGCTCATGTACGCGACCACCTATGTAAAACAGCGCGAAGCCTTCGGAAAGACGATCGCCGATTTCCAAGGGATTCAATGGGAGATCGCAAAAGTTGCGATCGACATCGAAGCTGCGCGCCTTCTCACCTACCGAGCCGCGTGGCTCGCGGATCAAGGAAAGTTCCAAAAGGAGTGGGTACCCTATCTGTCGGCGGCGAAGTACCACGCGACAGAGCTGGCGGTGCGTGCCTCTGGTCTGGCTGTTCAACTTCTCGGTGCGGCTGGGTATATGGAGGACCACCCCACGGAGCAGTGGTATCGCGACGCAAAGCAGTTGACGATCGTCGAAGGCACCAGCCAGGTTCAGTTGGGACTTGTCGGCCGCGGCGTACTGGAGGGCGACCTCTGGTGGGATTGATCGGTAGGAACTATGGGCTTGTTCGAAGAGATCGGCGGATGGGCGGGGATTCTTAGCCGCTTGTTCTCGCGCGAGGACCTGACCAGACAAGAAGCGGCCGCGGCGTTCGATCAGATATTCGGAGGCGAGACATCTCCCGTTCACATTGCGGCCTTCCTGTCCGCCCTGCGCGTCAAAGGCGAGACCGTCGACGAGATGTCGGGATTCGTCGAGGCGATGTTCGAACGGGGTGAGCCCCTCGAGATTGAAGGCGACCTGATCGACACCTGCGGGACCGGCGGCGATCGCAGCAGCTCCATCAACGTGTCGACGATGTCCGCCCTGGTGGTGGCGGGAGCCGGGGGCAAGGTGTGCAAGCACGGCAATCGCGCCGCCACTTCGCAGGCCGGGTCGGCAGACGTCCTCGAAGCACTCGGGGTGGTGATCGACCTGGGTCCTGACGGAGTGAAGCGATGCATCGAGGAGGTCGGTATGGGCTTCTGCTTCGCCCCGCGGTTTCATCCGGCGATGCGCCATGCCGGTCCTGTACGCAAGGAGCTGGGGGTCCCCACGGTCTTCAACTACCTGGGACCGCTGGCCAATCCCGGACGGGCCTGCCATCAGGTGGTCGGGGTAAGCGATCCGCTCATGGCTCCGAAGATGCTCGGGGTGATGATGTCCAACGGTTGCCGCAGAGCCATGGTGGTGCACGGTTCTGACGGCCTGGACGAGTTTTCGACCACGGGACCCAGCACGGTGCACGAGCTCCACCTTGACGGAACAGTCTCTGTCCATTCGGTAGACGCCACAGATCTGGGTTTCGATCCCGTGTCCATGGACGATCTGCGCGGCGGCGATGCCGAGCAGAATGCATTGGTGGTACGCGAGGTGCTGGCCGGGAAAGCCGGTCCACATCGCGACATCGCGGTTCTGAACGCCGCGGCGGGGATGGTGGTGGGGGGACTCGCTCCCGATCTCGAGTCAGGAGTGGCGCTCGCGGCGTCGGTCATCGACGACGGCAAGGCGGCCGCTGTGCTCGATCATCTGTCGCGCGTGTCACAAGAAGCCGCCCGGTCCTGAGCACGGAGGGTTCCTCAGAACGACAGAAGATCGCGCAAGCTGAACACGCCGTAACCGGTGGCCCGCTCGATCATTGCGTGCAACAGGTCTGCCGTCGCCAAAACATCTTCGAGGGCCCGGTGACAGGGCCGATGGTCCAAGCGCAACCTGCGCGCCAGGGTGGCGAGACTGCAGTTGAGGACGTCATCACGTACCAGCCGCCTGGCGAGATGGAGCGTGTCGACAGCGGGATTTCGCAACGGGGAAAGAGCGAACTTCGCCCGGGCTACATCGATGAACGACAGATCGAACTCGATGTTGTGCCCGACGACGACCGCGTCGCCGATCAGGTCCGTCAGCCCGGCGAGCGCTTCTGACAGGTCGGGAGCACCCCTCACCATGGCGTCGTCGATCCCGGTCAGTTCGCTCACCACCGGGGGGATCGGGATGCCGGGGTCGACCAGCGAGTGAAAGGTGCCACACGGATAGCCGGCCGTGAAGCGTGCCGCGGCCACCTCGGTCAGAGCGTCTGTTTGCGGGTCCCAGCCCGTCGTCTCGACGTCGACCACGCAGAAAGTGATCCGGTGGAGAGGTTCGTCGATCCGATCCCTTGACAGGCCGGTGTCTGAGTACGCGAGGGCCACCGGAGACGATGGTAGAAGCGGGGTGGATCATTGACGTGGATTTCGGGTCTCCCGGGTCGCATTACCTTGTCGTCATGGCTCCGGTCCGTTACCGCTGCGCCGCCTGCGGCAATCTCACGAGGTTCGACGTAGTAGCCGAACGCAAGACCAAGGCCTTCCACCACTATTCGGTGGGGGGCGAGTTGACCGTGGAAGACGAACAACTCATCTCGGAGAACGTGGTCGAGGTGTCATGCCGGTGGTGCGGGCACGGCAATGCCATCGAGACGCTCGAGGACGTGTCGAGCGGGTCCTGATCCGCCGATCACCCTGTCTGTTCCTGTATCCGTCCGTTCCTATAGATGACACACCCTCATGTCAACGTGATCCACATGGCAAACGGTGCGCAGCAGCAGAGGAATCTGGTGGAACAGCAGATGCAATCTCGGGACGAAGATTCCGCGAACGGCTCGGACTCGGCGGACAGCGAAGGAACACAGGCGGGCCCTCTTGTCATCAGCTGTGACGAGTGCGTAATGCAGCACACCGACGCGTGCGACGACTGCCTGGTCAGCTTCATCCTTGACCGCCGTCCCGGAGAAGCTGTCGTCATCGACGTGGAAGAGGCGAGAGCGGTGCGGATGCTCACATCTGTAGGGCTCGTTCCCGCTCCCCGTCATGTAAGGCGAGCGGGCTGAGAGCGGCTTGAGCCACCTGCTCGTAACCAATGATTTTCCGCCCAAAATGGGCGGAATTCAGGTTTATCTGTGGGAGTTGTGGCGGAGGCTCGATCCCGGTTCTTTCGCAGTGCTGACTGCTTCCTCCCACCGCGATGCATCAGCGTTCGACGCGGTTCAGTCAGATGCGGGATACCGTATTCAGAGGCAAGCGAGCAGCGTTCTTCTGCCGACGCCTGAGGTCGTACGGGCGACAAGAAAGATGGCATCGGAGATCGATGCAGATCTAGTGGTGATCGATCCGGTCTTTCCCCTCGGACTGATAGGCCCGCGACTGGGCATCCGGTATGCGGTGGTGCTCCACGGAGCCGAGATCGTGGCCCCCGGACGTCTCCCGGTCACTCACGGGCTGGTGCGAAGCGTGCTCGCCGGTGCCGAGGTGGCCATCTGTGGAGGCGAGTATGCGGCCGACGCGGTGCGCCAGGTCACCGGCACCCGCTCTCCTCGGATCGAGGTCATCCCTCCCGGCGTCGACACATCGAGGTTCCGTCCCCTGGGGCCTGATGCCAAAGCCGAGGTTCGCAGGCGCTTCGGGCTGCCGGAGGAGGGGTTCCTGGTTGTCGGGATCAGCCGGCTGGTGCCCCGCAAGGGGATGGACGTTCTGATCACCGCAGGCGCCGCGCTGGCCGGGTCGTTTCCCGATCTCACCATTGCGATAGGTGGCGATGGCCGTGACCGCGGACGGCTCGACCGGCTGGTGGAGTCCTCGGGTGCGCCCGTTCACATGCTCGGCCGGATCCCCGACGCGGACCTGCCCGATCTGTACGCCGCGGGGGACGTCTTCGTGATGATGTGCCGCGATCGGTGGCTGGGTCTCGAGCAGGAAGGCTTCGGCATCGTCTTTCTGGAGGCGGCATCGTGCGGGGTCCCCCAGGTGGCGGGTCGCTCCGGGGGTTCGGCCGAGGCCGTCGCCAACGGCGAGACGGGCTTTGTGGTGGACCACCCGAGCGATCCGGGCGCACTCGCCGCGGCCCTGCGACGGCTGATTTCTGACTCCCACCTGCGGATATCCATGGGTGCCGCGGCCCGCGACAGGGCGGTCAAGTCCTACGACTACGGCGACCTCTCACTTAGGCTGGGCGAAGCCCTCCGCCAGGTGGGAGGCTGACCACCGCGCCGGACAGGGGGTTGGAAGGGGATGAGCGTGGCCGAACAAGCGACCGAGAGGATGGTCGTAGGGGCGACCCCCGAACAGTGCTTCGCCATCGTCAGTGACGTGGAGAGGTACCCCGATTGGGCCGCCGACATCAAAGACGTCGACGTCACCCGCCGCGACGACTCAGGTCACGCCATCGAGGTCTCGTGGCGGGCCGCGGCATTCGGCCGTTCCACCAGCTACACCCTGGAGTACGACTACAGCGGGGCACCGCGGACCATCGCCTGGCGCCAGCTGAGAGGCGATCTCACCAACAAGCTGGACGGGGCGTACACCTTCGACGACGCCGGCGAAGGCCGGACCCAGGTCACCTACGTGCTCGAGGTCGAGCTCAAGGTGCCACTCCCCGGTTTCATCAAGCGGCGGGCGCAAAGCCGCATCATGCACACCGCACTCGAGGATCTGCGCGCACGGGTCGAGTCCTCACTCACCACCTGAGGTGACGTCGCGGGCTCGAAAGCCTGCGGCCGAATTGGTTCCGTGCACACTCGGGATCGATGTCGGCGGCACCAAGGTTTTGGGAGTGGCCATCGATGAGCACCAGAAGGTGTTCGCCGAGGCCCGGGTGTCCACCCCGTTGTCCCACCACCAGGTTTCCGACCCGGACGCCGCAGCGCGGGTAATCGAGGCGATTGCCGCTGTCGTGTCGCAATTACTGTCAGCGGCCGGGCTGGAGGGCTCGAACGTCGCTCTGGGGGTAGGGATCCCCGGACTGGTCGACGACTCGGGGACGATGCATTTCGCACCCAACCTTCCGGCCGGAGTAGGCGTGGACTTCCGTCCGAGGGTCATGGAGGTGACCGGTCTGTCCGAGGTCGTCATCGACAACGACGCCACTTGCGCCGCCATCGGTGAGTGGCAGCTCGGGGCGGCGCGGGGGGCCACCGACGCCATCATCGTGACGCTCGGCACGGGGATCGGCGCCGGGATCATCGCCAACAATGCGCTCGTCAGGGGTGCACACGGATACGCGGGCGAGGCCGGTCACATGGTGGTGGACCCGTCCGGTCCGTTGTGCTCGTGTGGCAGGCGCGGATGTTGGGAGCGCTACGCGTCGGGTAGCGGCCTGGCGCGTCTGGCACGGGAGTCGGCGTCGGCGGGAAGGCTGGGTGAGGTCGTAGCCCTGGCCAAGGGCGACGCCGAATCTGTCCGCGGGGAGCACGTCACTGAGGCTGCAGCCGCATCTGACCCCGGTGCTCTCGAGGTGATGGCCGAGTTCGGTTGGTGGATCGCGCTCGGGGTGGCCAACTTGACCGCACTTCTTGATCCGTCGGTCGTCGTGTTGGGGGGAGGTCTGGCACAAGCGGGAGACCTGTTGATCAATCCGACCAGGCTGGCCTACGAACAGATTGCGTACGCGCGATCGGACGCCAACCGTGTCGAGATCGTCAGAGCAGAACTAGGGGAGCTCGCAGGCGCGGTGGGTGCCGCTGTGCTCGCGGAAGCCGGCATCACGTCACGCACCGATCTTCGACAGTTGCGCCGTCGGTGAAAGGCCTACCGGTGGAGGTCGACCGGTGAAGGTCGGCGTCACGCTTCCGTCGTTTCGCGACGACGCATCGGCTGTCGATTCAGCGGTAATAGCCGAGAGACTCGGTTTGGACGGGGTGTTCGTGTTCGACCATCTATGGCCCATGGGCCAACCCGAACGGCCTGCTCTTTCTGCAATGCCCCTTCTCGGTGCGGTGTGCGCGGCCACCGAGAACGTGGCGGTGGGATCGCTGGTGGCGCGCATCGGATTACTGCCCGACGACGTGCTGGTCTCGTCGCTCGCGTCGCTCGACCGGATGAGTGGCGGACGCTTCATCGCCGGAATGGGTGTCGGCGACAGCATGAGCGCGTCGGAGAACGTGGCGTTCGGGATCCCGTTCGCACCGACGTCTGAGCGGCTCGCGTCGCTCAGGTGGTGCGCGACCAGGCTGAAAGAGAAAGCGGTCGAGGTGTGGATCGGCTGCGGATCACGCCGAAGCTCTCAGACCATCGAGATCGCCGCGGCGACGGGCTCGATCGTGAATGTGTGGGACTCTTCGGCCGAGGACGTTGCATGGCTCAACGAACAGGGATACGAGGGGGTCACCTGGGGCGGCTTCGCCGGTCGCGGTGCTGACAAATCCGCGGAGGTCAGTGCGGACGACATCACGGACCACCTGGTCAGGCTGGCGAATGCGGGCGCCACGTGGGCGGTCTCCGCGTGGCCGAAAGACCCCGAGACTCTCGCGGCCGCCGCGCACCGAGTGCGCGAACAGCTCCGTAGCTGACGGCGTAACAATCTGGGTCCCCGCGGCGGCGGTTACTCTTTTGCATGGATTTCCGCCGGATCAACGGGCTTCCCCCGTACGTCTTCGCCCACATCGACGCGCTGAAGCTCGAAGCGCGCCGAGCCGGGCGCGACGTGGTCGATCTCGGATTCGGGAACCCCGACATCCCTTCACCTGACATCGCCGTCGAAAAGCTGGCCGAGGCGGTCCGAAACCCACGCAACCACCGCTACTCGGCGAGCCGCGGGATCCCGAAGCTTCGCCAGGCCATCTCGGCGCTTTATATGAGGCGATTCGGAGTGGAGATCGATCCTGATCGCGAGGCGGTGGTGACGATCGGCGCCAAAGAGGGCCTGTCGCACCTGATGTGGGTGCTCGTCGGTCCGGGCGACAGCGCGCTCGTTCCGTCCCCTTCGTACCCGATCCACATCTATGCGCCTCTGTTCGCCGGCGCAGAGGTTCGTCAGGTACGCCTGGAAGATCCCGGCCGTCCAGAAGGCGGCTCGGCCGAAGCGTTCTTCGACAACCTCATCGAGTCGTGGGAGTCCGCATGGCCGAAACCACGGGTCATCGTGTTGTCGTTCCCGCACAACCCCACCACGTCGTGTGTGGATCTGCAGTGGATGACGCGCATCGTCGAGTTCGCGCGAGAGCACGATGTGGTGCTTGTTCACGACTTCGCGTACGCGGACATCTCGTACGACGGTTACAAGCCCCCGTCGATTCTCGAGGTGCCCGGCGCGAAGGAGTGCTCGGTCGAGCTCTACACACTCACCAAGTCGTTCTCGATGGCCGGTTGGCGCGTGGGCTTTCTCGTCGGCAACGCGGAAATCGTCCAGGACCTCACCAAGTTGAAGAGCTATCTCGACTACGGCACCTTCCAGCCCATCCAGATAGCGGCCATCGTGGCCATGAACGAGGCGTCCGACTACCCGAAGGTGGTGAACGATATCTACCAGGCGCGCCGCGACGCGCTGTGCGACGGTCTCAACCGGATCGGGTGGCAGGTGGCCAGGCCCAAGGGGACCATGTTCGTGTGGGCTCCCATTCCCGAGCCTTACCGGGAGATGGGATCGCTCGAGTTCTCCTCGTTCCTGGTGAGCCAGGCGGAGGTTGCCACCTCTCCCGGCGTCGGATTCGGACCTGGTGGAGACGGCCACGTCAGGTTCGCTCTGATAGAGAACGAGCAGCGCATCGGCCAAGCCATCCGCAACCTCCGCCGCGGTCTGACGAAGCTGTAGCTCAGCCCGCCTGCCGGCCGAGCCGGCTCTGAAGCGCGGCGGGCGACAGGATCCCTTCGAGGCAGAACGAGATCGCGGCCTGTGCCGCTTCGTGCGCGGGCTTTCCCTGCTCCAGCACCAGCGCGCGGGCCAGCTGCTGAGTCACACCCAGGATGGCGTGGGCGATCACCTCGGGATCCTCGCGGCGGATGAACCCCGCGGTTATGGCCGCCTTCACGTGAGGGAGCGAATCCGCCACGGCCTGCTCCTCACCTTGCTGGATCAGCGGAGCGAATGTTTCGAGCGTGCGCGCTTGAACGATCAGGCCGAAAAGGACACGGTTGGAATCGAGCCACGCCATGGTGGATCTGATGCCCTGTTCGATACGTCTCAGGGGATCCGGTTCGTCCGCGATGGCCTGGCGCTGCGATCGGCGCAGGTCTCTCTGGGCCTCGACCAGGATCTGGACATAAAGCGCCTCTTTGGATTCGAAGTACCAGTAGAAGACACCCTTGGCTACGCCGAGCCCATCGGTGATGTCGGTGACGGACGTGGCGTGGAAGCCCTGGGCGGCGAACTTTTCGGCGGCGAAGTCGAGCAGCTCCTGGCGCCGGCGCGTTCCGCGTGAGGTCAGCCGGCGAGACACAGCCAACGACAATACGCCTAGGCCTTTAAGGAGCCGGTGGCGCGCGGTACCGTTCGGTGTGGCCTATTGGGTGCTCAAGGCCCTGCTGAGCCCGATCCTCTTCACCTGTTGGAGAGTGAAGGTCACAGGGAGGGAGAACGTTCCCCGCACAGGCCCGGTGATCCTTGCTCCCAACCACACCTCCTTCTGTGACTCCTTCTTCCTGCCTTTCGTCGTTCACCGCCGGGTGACTTTCGTGGCCAAGGCCGAATATTTCGACTCCTGGAAGACGGCGTGGTTCTTCCGCGCTGCTGGACAGATACCGATGCGCAGAGACGGCGGGTCTGCTTCGGAGCGTGCTCTCGCCGCGGCTCGCGACGTGCTGAACGACGGGGGAGTGCTCGGCATCTACCCCGAAGGCACCCGCTCTCCGGACGGAAAGCTCTACCGCGGGCACACCGGAGTGGCCCGGCTCGCCCTCCAGTGCGGCGTGCCCATCATCCCGGTGGGCATAACGGGCACAACCGAGGTGCAGCCGGTCGGGTCCAACATGATGAAGCCGTTCAAGCGCGTCGGCATCCAATTCGGAAAGCCCCTGGACCTGCAGGACCACGACTCCGACTCGATCGGTGACCCCCTGGTGCTCAGACGGATCGCCGACGAGCTGATGTTCGAGATCCGCTCTTTGACCGAACAGACCTACGTCAACCGCTACGCGAAGCGACACGACGTGGTCGGTGGTTCGGAGACCGCTTCCATCGAGTCACTGAAACCCGTGGCCGAAGTGCCGCGGGAGGACGCATTCGAGGTGCAGAGCGCATAACGCATAACGAACGGTCAGGCCCAGTGTCCCGACCGCTCCACTGCGAGCACCCAACCTTGATGCTTGGCATCGGCCGCGCCTCTGGACATGCGCGGCGCGAACTCGCTTTCCAGATGCCACAGTGAGGAGAGCTCCTCGAGCGATCCCCATACGCCTTCTGCCAGACCGGCCAGGGATGCGGCGCCGAACGCAGTCGTCTCGGTGGTCGTGGGCCGCGACACCGGAAATTGGAGCTGGTCCGCCTGCATCTGCAGCAGTAGGTCCGATACCGACGCCCCGCCGTCGACGCGGAGGCCTCGAAGCGACCGGTTCGTGCCTGCGGCATCGGTCATGGCCTCTATTACGTCTCGCACCTGGAAGGCCATGGACTCGATCACGGCCCGGGCCATGTGACCGCGTCCGACACCTCGCGTCAGGCCGAATATCGCGCCGCGCGCGTGCGGGTCCCACCACGGGCTCCCGAGACCGGTAAAGGCGGGCACGATGTACACGCCTTCAGTGTCGGCGACAGAAGCCGCCAGATCATCCATGTCCGACGAGTCCGAGATGATCCCCAACCCGTCGCGCAACCACTGCACCGCGGCGCCGGTGACGAACACCGAGCCTTCGAGCGCGTACACGAACGGGCTTTCACCACCATGCGAGCCGAGGTCCCATCCGACGGTCGTGAGCACACCGGACACGGGGTCGGGAACTTCGGGTCCGTGGTTCAAAAGGACGAAGCTTCCCGTTCCGTTGGTGACCTTGGCCATCCCCGGTTTGAAGCAAGCCTGCCCGAACAGCGCGGCGTGTTGATCGCCTGCCATCGCAGAGAGAGGAACGCCTTTCAAAGCCGTGCTGGCCAGATCGCCGCTCACTGTCGCCACCCGCCCGCACGACGGCACCACCGCGGGAAGAACCGATTGCGGGATACCGAACAGATCACAGAGCTCCGCGGACCACTGACGTTCACGGATGTCGTAAAGAAGGGTGCGCCCTGCGTTGGTGGCGTCGGTGGCAAGCACGCCCCCGTCGGACCCACCGGTCAGGTTCCAGGCCACCCAGGCATCTACCGTCGACATAACGAGATCGTCGGTTACCTCGACTGCGTGACCTCCCTGGTCCGACAGCAGCCAGTGCATTTTGGTGGCGGTGAAGTAGGGATCGAGGATCAGACCGGTGCGCTCGCGCACGAATGGCTCGTGGCCTTGCTCGCGCAACTCGTCACAGATTTGAGACGTGCGGCGGTCCTGCCACACGATGGCGTTGGCCACGGGCTGGCCCGTCGAGGTGCGCCAGGCCACCAGGGTCTCGCGTTGATTGGTCACACCGATCGCGGCGATGGTCTGTCCACGGGCCGTCTGTCGTGCCGCCACCTCCGAGATGGTCGACGCGACGTGCGACCAGATCTGCATGGGGTCGTGCTCCACCCACCCCGGGTGCGGGTAGTTCTGGTCCAAAGGCAGGTAGGCCGAGTCCACAAGGGTCCCCGACTGGTCGAAGCCCAGGGTGCGGACCCCGGTGGTCCCGGCGTCGATTGCGAGCACGACGGACATCAAGCGGCTCCAGAACGCGCTGAAAACGCCGATAATTCCTTCATCCGCACGACGCTACCCAGAGTGCAGATCACACGGAAGGTTCTTCGGTGCCAGAAGCGTGCCGGACATGTGCACATAGGCTCGCGCCCCTGAGAGGAGGCACTTGATGGCCGTTTCGGACGGCGCAGACGGCTCGGACTCCTTCGCGCGCAGCGTGATCGTGGATGCTCCGGGCATGGCCCGTTTCGAAGGCGTGTGGCTGATCGGGGAGGCATGGGGCCGCCAGGCCGCCTCCGCCAATGTGGGCGTTGTCCTCGACTCCACCGGTCTGACGGTCACCGGTCCCGCCCCCGGGCAGTCGAACAAGCTCCCGTGGACCTGGGTGCAGCACTTCGGGCCCGGATCACCGATGAGCTTTCCCGACGGGTCCCGTGCCACCGTCGTAAAGGTGGCCTTGGTGGGCCGGACCATCACCTTGCTCGTCCCGCCGGATCAGCTCCGCGACGACGAGATCGAAGGCCTCAACCGCCATCTGCCCGATTACCAGGGCTCCGTGGCAGACCCGTCGCCTATGGAGGCCACCATAACGCCCGCACCTGTTCTCGACCCGCCAGAACAGACCAGTCACTCAGACAAGGCCAGTCACTCCGGTCACTCTGACAAGACCAGTCACTCGGGGACAGCCAGCCACAAAGAGAAGACGGGTTGGTCAGAAAAGACGGCATCGTCCGGGAGCGAGAAGCCGGTCACGGCCCGTGGCGAAATGAGCCTGCGGAACTTCCGCTTGGCGGTGCTGCTGCTCGGCCTGGTGGTCGTCGCGGTGATCGGGACGATCGTCGTCGCGGTTCGCATACACAGCAACAACCAGGGCTCCACCTCAGCTGCAGTTCTTCCACAGTCGCCGCCGACCACACAAGCGCCCATGCCCAGCACACTCACCGGTCCACCAGCGTCGGCGTCGGCCGCGACCATCGCATCTCAGGTGAATCTCAACTTGTCGGATCTTCCGACGGGTTGGTCAGCCATCACGATCGCGCCCTCTGCCTCGGTGCCGTCACCATTCGCGAACGTTCAAACGACGGCTAATGCCGATCTGGCCTCGTGCGTTAGGCTCCCGCTCAGTCACCTCGGGATCATCACCGGTGCAACAGAACCGGGCGGTACTCAGGTGTGGCCATCCCAATCCTTCAACATGAACGCGGGTCTCAAACCCTCGGCGATATCGGTCACTTCACTTGAATCTTCTGTGGGAATTGAGCAGGCCGACCTTTCGGCATTCGTGGCGCCAGGCGTCGCCAGATGCCTCGACGACTACTACGCGTCGAACTTCGCGGCAGACCACATCACTTCAGCTCCGATCGTCAACCGATTCGCCGTGCCGCAGCACGCCGGCGAGGAGGTGATCGGACTCGATGTTCACATCGGCATCTCGCCCGGCGGTCGTCCGCAGGTCTACGACTACGACGTCGTCATCATCGGGTCGGGAAGGTTGGAGATCGCGCTCGGCGCGCAGCAGAATAACGAACCGTTCCCCATTGCGACCCTCGACCAATCGCTTCAGGGGATCGAGTCCCGCGCCGCGGAGGCTTCCGCAGGGAGTTGATCCATGAAGGGTGACCCGCGGCTCGAGCTGCGTGGCGCCGTCATGGTCGGGCGCAGAACCGATCCGAAGTCACCTGGTTCTTCAGACGAGCAGGTGACCGTGGTGGGGCTGACCCTGTCCATCGGTCCGGACGGCCTGACGGTGGAGAGCCGGGATTCGACCGCGGCACACACCGTCAAATGGGAGCGGGTCAAAGCTGTGGCTGTCGGGAGCGAGGCGACATTCGCCGACGGCGCACGGGCCAGGTCGATAGACGTCCTTCTCGACGACCGCAGCGTGCAGTTCCTCGTTCCATACGAGTCACTGCCCGACACAGAGATCCAACTGATTCGCGAGATCGTCGGGCGCAACACGGGCAGTGCGTTCGCCATTCCTGACCCTCGCCCTACCGAGATGGTGCCTAAACCCGCACCACTCAAGGCCGCGGGGCGCGATGTGCGCAAGCGAGCCGCACCGAAGCCGAAGGCCTCGCCGCTCGAACCGCGCCAGACCGGTCGCCTCGGCAAGCTGATCCCACTCGCGATCAGAACGCGCACGCCCACCACCAACAGCGTCGTTCTGCCACCACCGCCGCCCGACCACTCACGGATGTCCATGCCTCCGCGGCCGTCGGATGCCGATGGAAGCCGTCCCGCGCCGACGATGGACCCCTCTTTACTGACCCCGCTCGCGGTTCCTTTTGCCACGCGGGTACCCGATCCGCGACCTGTTGCGGAGACCCCCACTCCGGCGCCGATCGAACATGCTCCGGTAGAACCTCGAGCAGAAGTGGGTCCGGTAGAAGAGATCCCGACGTTCGATCCGTCGATCCTGTCTGAGAGCAGGCGCCGGCTTCCGGCGATGCCTCCTCCACCCCCGGTCGGCTCCGGAGTCCGTCTGCCGCCTCCGGTGGCCGCTTCGACCCGTCCTGACACCGCGATGCAAGAGTCGCCTTTTGTTCCGGTTGCTCCAATGCCGCCCGGTGATGTGGCGCCGCCTGTTCCTCCGGCCGCCGAGATGCTCCCGCCGCCTGCTGAGAAACCGGAGCGGGCGCCTGACGCCGCAGCCGGGCACAGAAAACCGCGACGCCGTCGTTCGCGGACCCTCCCGCTGCTGTCGATCGTGGCGATCCTGATCGCCGCAGGTATCGCCGGTGCGGTGTTTGGGTTGACCACCACGAGCAGGGGCCACGGCGCGGCAGGGACGCCGACGGTTCCCACGGTGGCCACCCGCGGCCTGTCGGGCGGACCTGACAGCTCTTCGACGACTCCTCCCGTTTCCTCGGACGGCCCTTCACCCGGGACCACCCTCGCCTCGGTAGCGGCGGCTCTCAACCTGTCCATGGCCGATTTCCCGGCGGGATGGAAGGACGGTCCCGCTCCGTGGAGCCGGGTAGCCGAGTCGCAGGCAAACGATTCACTGGCGGGATGCCTCGGTATCCGTGAGAAGGATCTGGGACTCATCCTGGGGATACAGCAACCGACCGGTCCGCCCCTACTGAGCTCCGGTTGGTTCGATTCGACGGCTCCGGCCCAGACCGGCTTCGAGACCTCGGTCGTCATGACCGGGGACGCCGGCCGCCAGGTATCGGACATATCCGCGTTCGGCTCGTCAGATGCCGCCAGTTGCCTACAAGGTTGGTTCGCCTCCCTCGACGTGGCTCACGACCCCATCATCAACGCTCCGACCATGAGTTCGCTGCCGCTCGACCTGCCGTCGGGGGAGCACGGCTCGGGATTCGAGTCGAGCGTCACCACCCGTATCGGCAGTACCCAGAAGACCGTCGACGAGGAGTTGTTCGTGCTGGGCGACGGGAGGATCGAGTCGGCTCTTGTGTGCGAGTCAGTGGGAGCACCGGTGAACGCCTCATCAGTGTCCACGCAGCTGCACGACCTGGAGTCCAGGCTCACTTCCGCCGTCAGTTCCTGACCCGCGGAGTGCAAACTTTCGCGAGCACCCCATGAGCAGGCAATTTCGCGTCGCGAATTCGTTGACACCTCCGTAGTTACAGTGATGTAATGGGTACCTCATCTGGTGGGTCCCGGATGGTCAACCACAACATGTTGTGGTTTGGGCGACCACCAAGGTGCTTAAGCGCACCACCGGCCCCGTAGGCTCGAACCCGTAAGGGAATTGGAGGAAATCGACTGATGGCCATCGCATCTGAGCGGACGGCGCTCGGCATTCGCCGGCACTTCACAACCCCGGAAGTCCACCCGTACGACCAGGTGGTCTGGGAACGCCGCGATGCCCGGATAACCAACTACCGCGATGGAAGCGTGGCCTTCGAGCAACTCGATGTGGAGGTGCCCGCCTCGTGGAGCGTCAACGCCACCAACATCCTCTCGCAGAAGTATTTCCGCGGAACCCTCGGCACGCCGGAGCGTGAGTGGTCCCTCAAGCAGGTCGCCGACCGGGTGGTCGACACCATCACCAAGTGGGGGTTGAAGGACGGCTACTTCGAGGACAAGGGCGAGGCTGAGACCTTCAGCGCAGAGCTCAAGTACCTGATCATCAACCAGCGCGCCGCTTTCAACTCGCCGGTGTGGTTCAACATCGGCGTGAAGGGAGTCCCCCAGCAGGGATCGGCGTGCTTCATCCTCGCCGTCGACGACTCCATGGATTCCATCCTCAACTGGTACACAGAAGAGGGAGTCATCTTCAAGGGCGGGTCCGGCGCCGGCGTGAACCTGAGCAAGATCCGCGCATCCACCGAACACCTCAAGGGCGGCGGGACCGCTTCGGGACCGGTCAGCTTCATGCGCGGCGCCGATGCGTCGGCCGGGACCATCAAGTCCGGTGGCAAGACGAGGCGTGCCGCGAAGATGGTCATCCTCGACGTCGACCATCCGGACATCTTCGACTTCGTGTGGTGCAAGGCCATCGAAGAGCGAAAGGCGCGCGCCCTCAGGGATGCCGGCTTCGACATGGATCTCGACGGCTCCGACTCCTTCTCCATCCAGTACCAGAACGCGAACAACTCGGTCCGGGTGACCGACGCGTTCATGCAGGCGGTCGTGGACGACGCGGAGTGGCCTCTTCTCACCAGGGTTACCGGCGAGCCCGTCCGCTCCGTGGGCGCTCGCGACCTGTTCCGTCAGATCGCCACCGCCACGTGGGAGTGCGCGGACCCCGGGATGCAGTTCGACACCACCATCAACAAGTGGCACACCTCGCCGAATGCGGGGCGGATCAACGGAAGCAACCCGTGCAGCGAGTACATGCACATCGACAACTCGGCTTGCAACCTCGCTTCGATCAACCTGTTGAAGTACCTGGAGGACGACGGGTCCTTCGACATAGATGCCTTCAAGGCCACGGTGGAGGTGATCTTCACCGCGCAGGAGATCATCGTGGGGAACGCCGATTACCCCACCGACAGGATCGCCGACAACTCGAGGCGGTTCAGGCAGCTCGGCATCGGATACGCCAACCTGGGCGCCTTGCTGATGGCGCAGGGCCTCCCTTACGACTCCGATGAGGGAAGGGCTTGGGCCGGAGCGATCACTGCACTTCTGACCGGTCACTCCTACTCGGTCTCGGCCAGGACGGCGCTTCGCATGGGCCCCTACGCCGGATACCACGCAGATTCCGAAGCCACGCTCAAGGTTCTGCGCATGCACAGGGCCGAGGCGGCGAACGTGGACGAGGACCTCGTCCCACCGGAGCTTCTGAGCGCCGCGCAGCAGGCATGGGATGACGCGGTCGAGCTCGGGGAGCGCTACGGGGTGCGCAACGCGCAGGCGAGCGTGCTCGCTCCGACCGGCACGATCGGCCTGCTGATGGACTGCGACACGACCGGCATCGAGCCCGACCTCGGCCTGGTGAAGACGAAGAAGCTCGTGGGTGGCGGGACGATGTCGATCGTCAATCAGACGATCCCGCGCGCACTCGAAAAGCTGGGCTACTCACCGGAGCAGATCGAGGACATCGTCACCTATGTCAACGCGACCATGTCGATCGTCGGTGCACCGCATCTGCGCAAGGAGCACCTGGCGGTGTTCGCCTGCTCGATGGGGGACAACGCCATCCATTACCTCGGACACATCCGCATGATGGCCGCAGTGCAGCCGTTCATAAGTGGTGCCATCTCGAAGACGATCAACATGCCTGAAGACGTGTCGGTCGAGGACGTCGAGCAACTCCACATCGACGCGTGGCGCATGGGACTGAAAGCGGTCGCCGTGTACCGGGACAACTGCAAGGTGGGTCAGCCTCTTTCCACCACCAAGGTCCAGGAGGCGGAAGGTCCGGCCGGTTCTGAAGCAGAAGCCCACAACCGCGAGCTGGCATCACGCATCGCCGAGCTCGAGCACGCGCTCGTGCTGGAAAAGGACCGCAAGGACGTCATCGTCGGAGCCGTCCGCGAAAGGCTGCCCCGCCGCCGCCGTTCGAGCACCTTCGCATTCCGCGTGGCGGACTGCGAGGGATACGTGACGGTGGGTGAGTACGACGACGGCCGTCCGGGCGAGGTGTTCATGAAGGTCTCCAAGCAGGGGTCGACCCTGGCCGGGATCATGGACGCCTTCTCCATCGCGATCAGCCTCGGTCTTCAGCACGGCGTGCCACTGGCGACCTACGTACGCAAGTACAGCAACATGCGCTTCGAGCCCGCCGGCATCACCGACGACGCCGAGCTGCGGATCGCTACGAGCCTCATCGACTACATCTTCAGGCGGCTCGCTCTCGACTACATGACCCGCACCGAGCGCGAGGAGATCGGCGTGCTGTCGACGGCGGAGCGCACTCAGCCCACCCTTCCCGGAGTGGAGGAGCTGGCCACGCCGTCTTCTGCTCTGATCGAAGAGGTGGGCGCATCTTCTGTTCCTCCCACCACCAGGGCGTTCGAGTCTGATCGACCGCTGGCGCGGGCGGAGCAGCGTGATGCACCGCTTTGCTACCAGTGCGGCAACACGATGCAGCGTGCGGGGTCCTGCTACGTGTGCGGAAGCTGCGGTTCGACCAGCGGCTGCTCGTAACGGACGGCCGGGGTAGAGCCCGGCTGTTCCAGGAGATCAATCCCGAGGTAATGAAATGAACGAACCATCTGCGAAGGTGATCCGCGACTCGATTTCGCCGGACGGACACCGGCTCACGACGATGGAGGTCGTCATGAGCCGGTTCGTCCTGGCGGAGTTCAACACCCATCGCGTCTTCAGCCGCAACAGTGCGAGCAGCAGAGCGGTGCCGTTGCGAAAGCAGCTCGAGCGCGTCGGCGAAGACCCGGCGCTCCCGATCGAGTGGGCGAGCGAAAAGCCCGGCATGCAAGGCGGCGTCGAGCTCGACCAGTCAGCGCTGAAAGAGGCGGTCGACTGCTGGAACCGCGCACGTGACGAAGCGATGCAGTGCGCGCAGAAGTTGGGGGAGCTCGGCGTCCACAAGTCGATCGCCAATCGCCTGCTCGAACCGTTCATGTGGCACACGGTCATCGTGTCGTCGACGGAGTGGTCGAATTTCTTCGGGCTACGCCGCAGCCCCCTTGCTCAACCTGAGATCCGTGTGGCGGCCGAAGCTATGTACATGGAGTACGAACGGAGCGTCCCCACTCAGGTCGGCCACGGCGAGTGGCACATGCCTTACGTGTCGGGCGACGAGGTCGAATTACTCGGCGAGGACGCGGCCAGGCGGGTCTCCGCAGCGCGCTGTGCGCGGGTCAGCTACCTCACCCACGACGGAAAGCGCGACCCGGCGAAGGATCTCGAGCTCTACGACAGGCTCACCTCGGCGGTCCCCCCGCACGCGTCGCCGCTCGAGCACGTCGCCACTCCCGAATCTGGAGTGCCGCTGGGTAACTTTGTGGGGTGGCGCCAACTGAGGCACACGGCTTTCGCCAGTCGGGCGGCGTGATTACTGGGCGACCTATTTCGAAGCCGTCGGGGTGGTCGAGTGATGACGACGAATGCGGTCGCGGGCCTTGGCGATTTTGGCAATCGGCTCACCACCGAACAGCTCGGGGTGCAGATAACGGCCGTGGTCTTCCTCGGGCTTGTCGACCTCGACGGGGATGCGATTGGCATTCGCCCATGCGTCTTGTCGGATGCCTGTCACCTGCCACGACACTTGTTGGCCCGCTTTGCCTCCTGCAATCGAGAACTCCCCGTCGGCTACCAGTGCTGAGACATGCAACTCGGGAGCAGCGCCCAGCAGTGCAGTGAGCTGGTAACGAAAGTCCCGATTGAGCGCCTCAAACCATTCGGGCAGTTCCACAGTCGCGCGGCCGTCGCGGTCAAGGGTGACGGTGCCGTCATAGACATTCTTCATGTCCGGTGACTCCACGAAGGAGTGGTACAGGTACCTGCCCGCCGGGTCGAGGGGGTGGTCAATCTTGAAGGATCCGCCACCTTTGGACAACGAGCCGCTTATCTCAGCATTGCCATCGGCAGATAGCGCCAGGGAAGCGCTACCAGAGGCGCCCGCAACGACGCCGGTCCCGTTCTCACCTGTGGCGTATCCGGCGACGCCGTAGCTGGCATCCCCGGAGGTGGACCCTACGACGGCAGTGAAACCCTCTGCGGTGGTAATCGCGTAGACGCCGAAACCATTGGTTGAGGTCCCGTAGACGGCTGTGCCGTTGGTGGACTTGCCGTAGACGCCGTAGGCCCCATCGCTGCTCGAATCGTTACCGTAGACGCCGTAGCCGTCATTGCCGGTGGAGTTCCCGAAGACACCGGTGCCTGTGCTCGTCGTCCCGTAGACGCCGCAGCCACTTCCGGAGCTGCCGTACACGCCGTGGCTGGCAGTATTTCCTGAGTCGTCAACACCAGCGACACCAGTTCCAGAGCCTGTGCTGTGAATGCCAGTGACGCCGACCCCGTTGGTGGAGGTGCCGATGACTCCCGTGCCGTTGGTCGAGCTTCCCGTGACGCCAGCTCCACCTCCGCTACCAGTGCTCGCGTCGACGCCCTCGATGGCATTGTGGCCGCGGGTGCCACCGGTGATGGTGCCGTAGATCCCTGTGCCGTTCGCGGAGGTTCCATACAGCCCGTAACCACCGCCGCTACTGGTATCGATACCCTCGACACCGCTTCCCGTATTAACCGCCATGGAAATAGACGTCGTCGCCGTCGCGGTGTTCGCGTCGCCGAGCTTCACTTTCGGGATCCCGTCAGTGGTCAGAGCATCCGCCGGTTCGGCACCGGCCACGACGCTTGCGCCCACCCCCGCTGCCGCCACCCCGAGCAGCATCTTGCGACGCCCTACTCGGGCAGTTGGATGGTCGGCCGGCTCGTCATTGTCATTTTGCGACCCGTTGGAGTGAGCACTGTCGTAGGGCACTTTGGCCACCTTTCTTGTCCCCCAACCCACCGGGAAGGTGAATATGACTTAGACCCGCGCGGTTGCATTGTCAAATGATTTTGTTGGACACTCGAATACACTCCGAATCGGCGAACTGCGTGATGATTACAGTTTCCGCGGTGCGAATACTCGCCCTAGGGGATCGAGATCCGGCTTTTCTGACTCACCGCGAGCTCGACGCGGCTTTTGCGCTTATGCCCGAGGGCGTGGAGTGTTCATGGACGGCGACCGATTGCCCGGAATCCCATGATTTTCGACGTGCCGATGGGATATGGCTTCTCCCGGGGACCCCGTATCGCGACGACTCGGCAGCGTATGGCGCAATTGAGTTTTGCCGGATGTCCGAAACGCCATTTTTGGGGACGTGCGGAGGCTTTCAGTACGCATGCGTGGGGCTGGCGCGCACCCTGGCCGGGCTTCGCGGCGCGGCCCATGCCGAAAGCGACCCCGACGCGGACGAGCACGTCGTCGTTCCGTTGGCCTGCTCTCTATATGCTGAGCGGAGGCTGGTCGAACCGGTGGCCGGCACGCGCTTTGCCGACATCTGCGGCACGCACCCATTCAGCGGATTTCACTTCTGCGGATACGGGTTGAACAGTGCTGTCGAGCAGCGGCTCGAGAGCGCGGGCGTGGTGATCGCGGCGCGAGCTCAAGACGCCGGGGCCGAGGCGATCGAGCTACCCGATCACCCCTTCTTTCTCGCCACGGCATTCCAGCCCCAGGTCGGCTCGAGCGAATCGCAAAGGCTCCACCCACTCATCGGCGCTTTTCTGGAGGCGAGCTTCGCTCGGCTCCAGTCCCGGTGAGCGGTGAGCGGTGAGCAGTGAGCAGCTCAGCGTCCCGCTGAGTACTCCGCGGCTACCTGAGTGGCGGAAAGAGCCTTCGGGAACACTGCGACCTCGTCCATCGAGCCGATGAACGGCTGGTTGTAAACGGTGTCGACCCACCAACCGATACGAAGCTCCTGACCTTGGAGGTCGAGCGCTCCGTGGGTGACTGAGCCCAGGCTCTTCCCGTCGAGGTAACCCACGACCTTGCCTTTGGCCGAGTGGGTGACGGCGATGAAGTACCACTTGCCGTCCGAAAGGACCTTCTTCGAAGGAATGGGGAAGTTCACGTCGTCGCGGAACATGTCGATGTAGAGCAGGGAGTCCGAGTTCCACACACCGAGGCCCACGACACCGTCCGTATCGGCATTGGTGCCCATGTCCACCAGCATCTGGTCCTGCGTCGAAGTGGTGGAGAACCACCCCTCCATGGTGAACGCAGGGCTACCCGTCGGAAGCGAAGACGAGTCGACCGTCACCGGGTTTGCTCCGCCTTCAGCGGAGATCGCAGTGTCCGTGCTGTTCTTGAGCGCGCCGGGGACTCCGTAGTCAACCCCGCTCGCTGCGTAGGTCCCGCTGTTGCCGTTGCCCGAGTCGTCGCACGCGGTCAGTCCAGCCGATTCATCCAGCCGGTAGTAGGCCAGCGGGTGAAGCGACATGACCTCTTTGTAATAGGTGCCCGTGGCGGTCCCGCACGCGCTGGTAGCGGGCTTGGTCGCCGCTCCCGCAGATTGAGGAACGACGGCCAGAAGACCGACCGATCCCAGCACCGCCACTGCGAATCCGGCAGTGACGCGCACTGCCCCCCTGTACGTCTTCACTACTTGTTCCCCCTTGTCGAGACCGTCCGTCCGGCCCGTCCGTCTCCAATAGGAAAGCGCAGTTTCGGTACACCCACAACCTTTAGCCTGGCCCGATGGGTTTCCCAGGCACAGGCGAGGTCCCACAGGAGCCATCCCCCGAGACTTCCAAGCGCTTTCGCATCTCGCCCACAGTCATGGGGCTCGTTGCGATTGTGGTCGTGGTTGTTGTGGTCGTGGTCATCGTTGTCGCCGGCAGCGGCAAATCCAGTCCCAAGTCCACCCTCAGCACCGATTCGCCCAAGGGCACCACTGCCACCACCACCGTGCGGGAGAGCTCGGGTGCCGTCGCCGCGAGCCCGAGCCTTCTCGACCTCGTGACCGGTGTCCCGCAGTCGGTGTTCGACAAGGTGGGGCTTCCGTCAGAGATCGTCAACTACCCGAAGATCGTCAAGGGCCATTCCGAGCTGAAGACAGCGAGCGGTCTCCCTGTGATGCTCTACGTAGGCGCCGAGTACTGCCCCTTCTGCGCCGCAGAGCGCTGGGCAATGGTCATCGCCCTGTCGAAGTTCGGGACCTTCTCGGGCCTGCACACCATCCATTCATCGGTCACCGACTTCGCTCCCGACACCTCCACGTTCACGTTCTACAAGTCGACCTATAAGAGCAACTATCTCGTTTTTGCCCCATACGAGGTGTCCACCAACCAACCTGCAACTTCTGCTTCCGCGTGCAACGTCGACGGCTACGCATGCCTCGATGTTCCCCCCAAGCAGGTCGTGGACATCTTCCAGAGCGTCGGAGGCGGGAGCTTCCCGTTCATGGACTTTGCCAACAAGGTCTCCCAGGAGGGGGCCGGCTTCGGTGACCAACCACTCCTACTGGCCGGGTTGACCCCCATCGAGATCGCGCAGCAGCTCTCGAATCCCGACAGCCAGGTGGCCCAGGCCGAGATCGGGTCTGCCAACTACATAACCGGAGCCATCTGCGCCATCACCGGCAACCAACCGGCAGATGTCTGCACCGCCCCCTACGTCCCTGTGGCGCAGCGCCTGGCCGGTGTGTCCTGACCAGGCAACCAAATGGGCTCCGGGTCCGTCTTTGTTCCCGTGATGCGAAAGTCCCGAGACTTGCTGTCCGGCCCCGGGCTGCGAGCCGGCAGGGTGGCGCTGTGCCTCCTGGCGTTCTCCCTGCTGGCCGCGGCCTGCTCGGCGACCTCCGGAAGCGCAACCCCCGGATCGACCACGACAACTGGCCACGCGACCCGGGTGGCGCCGCTGTCCGAAAAGAAGGGTCCCGATCCGAGGACCGTGGCCGTCGCCGCGGCCACCTGCCCCGCTCATAGGTCGTTCTTCGGCAGTGCAGGGTCGTTGAACGCGGAACCTTTTCGGGGCGGCCTGAAAGACGTTCTCGTCCCGAGCGGACCTGTAGCGATGACGATCTGCCGCTATGCGGGCCTGAACATGCGGATACCGGTGGGAACGCTCGAGAAAACTCTGGTGATTAGAAGTCACCAGGAGCTGTCGGATTTCGTATCGCTCGTCGACCAGAAGACCTGGCAGGCGATCAAACCCGGTCTGGCAGTCAACTGCCCCATGTCGACCGGCCGCGTCGACATCCTCCGTTTCGTCTACGCCTCGGGACCCGGCGTAACGATCTCGGTGAACGTCGACGGCTGTGAGCTCGTCTCGAACGGGTTCCGCACGGTGTGGGCGGGACCGATCGCGCAGCGGGTGACCGCCTGGGTGGGCGTCGACCCCGACTGACATCCTGCGGCTAGGGCCGCATACAGCCGGTGCTCTTCTGTGCGACTGTGTACCCCTCTCGTCCGGATAGAAGGGAGGAGCATGCAGATCGACGGGGCCAAGATCCTCGTGACCGGAGCATCTTCGGGTATCGGTGAAGCGCTCGCGCCGAAACTGGCTGAACGTGGAGCCACGGTCGGCGTGGTGGCGCGCAGACCGGACAGGCTCGAGGCCACCCTGGACCGGTGCAGAGAGTTCTCACCCGATTCGCGCATGTGGAGCGTCGACCTTTCCGACGTGGACGCCGCGGTCAACCTCATAGACGACGCCTGGACCGCGTTCGGCGGAGTCGACTGTCTGATCAACAACGCCGCGGTGGGGAAGCGCAAGTTGCTCACCGACCATACGCCGGACGACCTGGCCTACGTGATGCGTACGAACTTCATGTCCCCGGTCCGGATGAACCTGGCGATACTCCCGAAGATGTTCGAACGCGGCTCGGGATGCATCGTCAACGTCGCCAGCGGGGGAGGGCGGTTCGGGATAGTGCACGAATCCGCCTACTGCGCATCCAAGTTCGCACTCAGCGGATGGAGCGAGGTAGCCGCTATGGATCTGAGAGACACGCCCGTAGAGGTGAAGTTGATCCAACCCGGCGCGATCGCCACCGAGATATGGATCCCCCAGCCCGGCGAGCTCCCCGGCCTTCCCGGTGCAGAGTTCGCTACGCCGCAAGAGTGCGCTGCGGGGATTGCAGATGCTCTCGAGACCGATGGGTTCGAGTTCTTCGTCCCGGCCGATCTGAAGGGCCACGTTGACATGAAGAATGCAGACATAGACAGTTGGATCCAGCTGATGAGCGATCTCGGGAAGATGAAGGTGCAGCAGTCATGACAGACGAATACTCCCCAGACGAGTCCCCGGAGAACGAGGCGTTCGAGCAGGAAGACGAAGCCTTGGACGAGCGCTCGCGTCTCAACCCCGACTTCGACGAGGAAGTGGAGCTGGATCCCTCTCTCAACCCCGACTTTCAGGGCGACGAGCGCGAGCTCGAAGAGCTCGGCGCAGACCTCGACGACCCCGAAAAGATGGCCGTGCTCGAAGGTGGGATCGACGATCCCGACGGTGTCGGTGAGGTGAGCGCGCGGCTCAAGAAGGAAGACGACGACGGTTGGGACCTCGACGCGCCGGAGACGAAAGACATCGATCTGGACGAGGACGACCTGACCTGATCGAGCTCTGACCCTGAGGCAGGTAACTCAGCGTTCGGTGGCGCAGCCGTTTCGTCGGGCCAGGTTGGCGAGGATCGCTTCTGCGATCTCACCGAGTTGGCGGACCTGCGTGTCCGACAGATGGTCGAACACCAGATTCTTCACGTGGGCCACATGGCCGGGCGCAGCTTCGGCCAACACCGACGCACCGCGTTCGGTGAGCACTGCGTAGTACACCCGCTTGTCTTCGTTGCATGACTCGCGCTTCACCCACGCGGCCTTTTCGATGCGCGTCATGGCGTGGGAGAGTCGGCTGAGCGAGTAATCCATCATCGCGGCGAGATCGCTCATCCGCAGGCGCCTGTTCGGGGCCGCAGACAGCGTGGCGAGAACGGCGTAGTCGGAGTGGGCCAGACCGGCGTCGCTCATCAACTGCCGGTCGAGTGACCCCGGGAGCAGCTGCGTCAGAACGATCAGGGCCTTCCACGCCTGGAGCTGCTCATTGTCGAGCCACTCGGTCTCGACAGGCTGAGTCCCGGCAGGGTCCCCGGATGCGGCCACCGGCGAATCATAACCTGGTTGGTTGACGCTTCAATGACCGCCCGTGTACACTTAGTTGATTGGTCAATCAAACGGAGGCCGACATGCCTGTTCAGAGGCTCAACCACGCAGTCCTCTATGTACGCGACGTCGACAAAAGCGTGCAGTTCTACATGGACAACCTCGGGTTCCGGATCAAGTTCCACGTTCCCGGCAGGGCCGGCTTCCTGCTGGCGCCCGGTTCTTCCAACGACCACGACCTCGGCCTGTTCCAGATCGGTGACCGTGCGCTTCCGAGCGACGCCGGCAGTAGAACGGTCGGCCTCTACCACCTGGCCTGGGAAGTCGACACGTTGGCCGAGCTGAAGAGACTTCGTAAGGTCCTCCTCGATTCGGGGAGCCTGGTGGGGGAGAGCGACCACTCGACAACCAAGGCGCTCTACGCCAAAGACCCCGACGGAATCGAGTTCGAGGTGTGCTGGATCCTCCCGGCCGACCTCGTCACCGAAGAGGTGCTCGAGAAAGGTGTCGGTGTCGCGCCCTTGGATCTCGACATGGAGATCGAACGGTACGGAGCGGAGACCCGCGGCCTTCTAGCGGGAGCCGCGGCCGTTCGCTAGCTCGAGAGCTGACCGCGTCGTGCTGTGACCGTGGCGACAATCTCCTCTGAGATCGCTTGTCGCGTCACATGCAGCTCCGATCGCCTCGGCTGACCGACGGGCAACTCCCCGGCGGCGCCACTCCGTGTTCGTAACTATCCTCCCCGCCTGGTGAGGGTCGCGGTGCTCGGAGGTGGTTCGTGGGGGACCACGATGGCTTCGCTCATCGCGCCGCGTCACCCCACGGTGCTGTGGGCCCGCGATCCCGAGGTGGCCAGAGCGATCGAGGTGGAGCACGCCAATCCGGCGTACCTTCCCGGCTTCGTTCTGCCCCCGCAACTGCGTGCCACGTCAGACCTCGACGAGGTGTGCGCCTCCGCGGACCTGCTCATAGTGGGGGTCCCCACGTCGGGATTCCGCAAGGTCCTCGAAGACGCGAAGCCTTACGTCCGTCCGTGGATCCCGGTGGTCAGCTTGTCCAAGGGTCTGGAGCGCCAATCGCTTCTGCGTATGACCCAGGTGATCAAAGAGGTCCTCCCCGGCCATCCCGCGGCCGCGCTCACCGGTCCGAACATCGCCAAGGAGATCCTTTCCGGAAAGGCTGCGGCCGCTGTCGTGGCTACAGAAGACCTCGATGTTGCGGGCGAGATACAGAAGGTGGTCACCCGCGGCGTCTTCCGCGTCTACGTCAACCACGACGTAGTCGGTTGCGAGATAGGCGGGGCTCTCAAGAATGTCGTGGCCATCGCAGCAGGGATAGGCGAGGGCCTGGGAGTGGGGGACAACACGCGCGCCGCGGTGATGTCACGCGGCCTGGTGGAGCTCGCCAGGCTCGGGGTGGCCATGGGCGCTGAGCCGATGACCTTCTCCGGGCTGGCCGGAGTGGGCGATCTCATCGCGACCTGTATGAGCCCTTTCAGCCGCAACAGGTTGGTGGGCGAGCAACTGGGCAAGGGGAGAAGGCTCGATGAGATCCTCGACGAGATGCGGATGGTCGCAGAAGGCGTGAACACAGCCGTTCTGGTCCTCGAGCTCGCGGCCCGCTACAACGTCGACATGCCCATCTGCACCATGATCGACCGGGTGGTCAAAGGTGAGATCGCCCCCGAGGATGCCTACTTCGGGCTCACCCCGGCCGGACACGAAGCGGACCCCGGCTGATGGCGGACCTCGACGAGGCCATCTGGGGAGTGCTCGATCCCGCAATCCTGGAAAGGATCGTGGTGGTGTCGCCGCACTTCGACGATGCGGTCCTCGGAGCGTCCGATCTACTCGGCTCTTATCCCGGAAGCACCGTTATCACCGTCGTGGCCGGCTGGCCCCCGCAGTATCCCGACGAGGTGACCGAGTGGGATGCGTGCGGCGGGTTCGTAACTGGGGACGACGTTGTCGCCGCCAGACGCGCCGAGGACGTGAACGCGCTGGCGGTGTTGAAGGCCGATCACGTGTGGCTCGACGTTGCGGATCACCAGTACCGGCCTAAGAAGGATTGGAAGAAGCCGGAAGAGGTGGCGCCCTCTCTTAGAGATGCGATCGAGGAGCTCGCTCCGACCGCGGTGTTCCTCCCCATGGGAATCGCGAACCCCGACCACGTGCTCAGCCATGACGCCGGTGTGATCGCGCGTGAGCAGATGATCGAAGAGCAGTCCGTCGGGGCGGCCATCGCATGGTTCTGCTACGAGGATCACGGCTACAAGCACATCCCCGGCATGCTCGCGTGGCGCGTCACCAAGCTGTTCAAGGCGGGCCTGTGGCCCAGTCCCGCGATCGTTCCGGTAAGACCGGACATGGACCTGAAGCGGCGTGCCATCGCCTGTTACGTCAGTCAGGTCCCCCCGCTCGAGAAGGACCACGCTCTGAGCGAGCGCCTCGATGCGAACGTTCCTGAGCAGTATTGGCGCTTGGCGCCACCGCCCCCGGGATGGGAAGCCCTGATCGACCTGGTCTGAGGACGGTGCTTGTCTAAGGCCGGCTTGTCTAAGACCGGTGCTTAGAAAACCTTAGAAAGCGCCTCAGCCTCAAAAAGTGACTTGGTCCTGTCCGTGAGCTCCATCGCCGACACCTGGGCGCTCGAGCACGCCCGGCGGGCCAGGTCCTGCAGGTACCGGGCCAGGCTGAGCAGGGCCGTCTTCTCGTCCGAGTGGAGCATGGGAGTGGGCTCGGTGTCCTCGTCCAGTCCCGACGCCCTCACGTAGGCCGTCCTGAGCAGGAGCATCCCCTTGACGGCGTCCTCGAGATCGGCGCCCGACCGGTTCATCCATGCGCTCACGGACATGAGGGTGGTCAGATCGTCGGGACCGATCCAGGGTCCCGCCATCTCAGAAAGCCCCTCGGCGATGCCGATGGAGAGGGTATAGGCGAACTTGGCAATACGCTCGGGGTCGAGCGGCTGGCGGGAAACCCGCAAGTCGTATGCCTGAGACACTCCACGGCTCACGAAATTCAGTGTGCCTCGGGGATGTAACAAAGTGGTGGATGCGCGAAAATCCTGGTCACGGGCCCGCCAACCTGGTTGACTGGGTGTCTGTCTCTGAAAGGAGCTGCGATGGCCAGGGCCATCTGGACAGGTTCTTTGTCGTTTGGCTTGGTGAACGTCCCGGTTGGGCTGTTCACCGCCACGGATGACAAGGCCATCCACTTCAATCAATTCCAGGAGGGGACGTCCGACCGGGTCCGCAACAAGCGGGTCAACGAGTCGACGGGTGAAGAGGTTCCCTACTCGCAGATCGTGAAGGGCTACGACCTCGGCGACGGCCAGTACGTGATCGTTACCCCCGAAGAGCTCGAGTCGGTCGAGCCGGGCCGCACCCGCGAGATAACGATCACTGACTTCGTCGATCTGGACGAGATCGACCCCATCTATTACCGGACCTCTTACTACCTGGCGCCTTCCGGCGATCAGGCCAAGCGTGCCTACGCCCTGTTACGCGCCGCCATGGAGGGGAGCCGCAAAGTCGGTATCGCCACGTTCGTCATGCGTGGCAAGCAATACCTGGTGGCGATACGCCCCGAAAAGGACGTGATCGGGCTGGAGACGATGTACTTCTCGGACGAGGTGCGCGACCCCGCGGAGGAGATCGACGGCGTTCCCGTGGAGGCTGACATAAAAGAGCGCGAGCTCGACACGGCCAAATTGCTGATCGATTCGATGAGCGCAGAGTGGGAACCGCAGAACTATCACGACACGTACCGCAAGCGCGTCGAGGAGCTCATCGATCAAAAACGCGAGGGTCAGGTCGTGATCACCGACGAGCGCGAGCCCGCGCTTCCTCCTGTGGTCGACCTGATGGAAGCACTGCGCGCCAGTGTCGCCGCCGCGGGATCGAAGAAGAAGCAGAAGGGCACCGCCGCCAAGGCCACCACGGCCGGTTCGCCAGCTCCAGAGAAGAAGACGGCCGCCAAATCCTCGCGTGCGGCATCGGCATCATCTGACGCCAAAGCTCGTTCGGAGCTCGCAGACATGAGCAAGCAGGAGCTCTACGACAGGGCCACCGAGCTCAACGTGGCGGGCCGCTCCAAGATGAGCCGCAAGCAGCTCGAAGACGCCATCGAGGACGCCACGTCCGAGCGGAGGAGCCGAAAGGCGTCTTAGGGTTGCGGTCCCTCAGACCGCTAGCCGTCCCTAGGGCTCGACGAACAGCGCTGCGGTGAGGCCGGTGATCTCGAGAACCTGACGGACCATCGGGGTCGGCCCGCGAAGCACGACCCTTCCTCTTCCCTCGAGCTTTTTGTTCGCCTTCAAGATGGCGCTCAGTCCGGTGGAGTCGATGAAGGCCAATCGGCCCAGATCGATCACAAGCTCGGTCGATCCGCCGTCGATCAATGCGACGAGAGCTTCAGACAGTTCGGGCGAAGTTGCCACATCCAACTCGCCGGACAGCGACACCACGGCCTCGCATCCCGTCTGCGACACCTTGGTGAGGAACTGTCGAGCTGTCATTACGCGGTATTCCCCCTCGGGTTTCGGTCCCAACGACGAACGGGTATCAACAGGTATGCCGTTGTGGTGGCGGTACTAGTAGTACGTGAAAGTCAACCTTAGTACTGGCATTTGGGCGGCGACAGTTGTGCGAGTTTTTATGTTTCAGAACTGTCGAGCGGGTCGTTCTCCGCGGCAGACGCGCCGGCGTGATCCGTTAATGGATCAGGAGACGTGAGAAACAGCGATGTCGCACCAGACGGCTTTTCCGTCGTCGCGACGCTCGACTCCCCACGAGTTCGACAGCGCCTTCACGAGCGCCAATCCGCGTCCGTTCGAGTCGCTGGGCTTGGCGTTGGTCAACTTGGGATTACCCGTGTCGTGATCCAGCACGCCGATGCGGCACGTCGAGTCGTTCACAGACAATTCTACAACAAAGTCTTTATGCGTATGGACAATCGCGTTGGTCGCCAGCTCGTTGGCTAGCAGGATTGCCTCGTCGGAACGCACCCGGCAACGCTGAAGAGACTCGCGAACGTAGTTGCGCACGTACGCCGCACTTTGCGGCTCCGCCTCGAAAGTCCTGCTTGTGTGGTGGATGTCTGGTCCCAAATGAATACTCGGATCAGAGACAATGACCGTCCGCACGGATCGTCTCCCTCTCTGTAATGACTGCACTCGCTCTGCACGAATACTTCCCTTTTAGGGCTTGGACCAATCACGTTCCGGCAAGTTTGTTTTCCAGACTGACAACGACAAGTGCTGCGTCGTCCGACAATTCCTCCATCACCGTGAACCTATGGATGATCGCCTCGCACAGATCGTCGGGGTCGCCGTTCCATGTTTCTTCGATCAGGTCACTGAGCAGGGCGATCCCCTCTTGCATGGGACGGTCGCGCCGTTCGACCAGCCCGTCTGTGTACAGCACGAGCGCACCACCGGGCTCGATCCGTCCTGCCCAGCCCGTTGCGTGCGGTGTTTCGGATACCAAAGGTATTTCCGTATTTTCGGAGTTGTTTCCATAGCTATGCCCGGTGGCGAATGAAACGTGCGCGTCCGGGGGAACGCCGAAGGGGGGCGCGGGCTCTACCGGGGCCACGATTGCCACACCCCTGTTGATGAGTATCGGCGGAGGATGTCCGGCGGACGCAAGACAAAGAGAACCGTCGCTCGGGTCGAGCCTTACGTAGACGACCGTCGTCATTCTCTCCACACCGATCAGGTCCCAACTGCGCCTCATCACGTCGATGAGTTGGGCCGGCGTGGAGACATTTCCGGCCAGGGCCCGACTGGCGGAACGGACCTGCCCCATCGCCGCGGCGGCGGCGGGATCGTGTCCGGCCACGTCGCCGACCATCATCCCGATGACGCCGTTCGCTACGCGGACCATGTCGTAGAAGTCGCCGCCCACTTCTGCACCGAGAGTTCCCGGGACGTAGCGCGCGGCCACCAGCACTCCGTCCACCGCGGGAAATGTCGGAGGTAGCAAGCTCTCTTGGAGCGTTACCGCGATGCCGTGTTGACGGTCGTAGCTGAGCCCCCGCGAGACGACCTGGGCGATGGGCTCGGCGAGGACCTCGACCAGCGCCACGTCCTCTTCTGTGAAAACCCTTCCGGAACCCGATGAAACCAACGTCGCGGCGCCCAATATGCGGTCTTCCTCGAAGAGCGGCACCGACATGTAAGACGAGAAGCCGAGCTGCTTCACCAGCTTGAAGTGGGCCTCGTTCTGGGTGGTGGCGCGAAGGAACGCATCGCTCATCTCAGACGACCAGCGTGTCCTTCCCGTACGGATCACCTGTATGGCAGGTTCCAGCCCTTCCGGATCCGGAGCGAACTCGCTCAAAAGGCGCGCCGCCGCGGCTTGCGATGCGGGATCGGCGTGGCGCACCACGATCCGCGTCGGCCGGTGCCGTTCGTCTACGACGTCGAGCATGAAGAGATCACCCAGAACCGGCAGTACGACCTTCGCCAACTTCTCGACTGTCTCTATGTATCCCGTTGCTCCCGCCAGCGCGTTCATCGCCCGGAGCAGATAACCCTGGAACCGTTCGGCGGCTTTCAACCGGTTCTGCAGCTCGGCCTGCTGAGCCTCGTTCGTCAACAGCTCCGAATCGTCCCTGAAGAACCAGATCTGGCCCCGGTACTCGCCCGCTTCTCCGAAAGCGGGCGCTGAATACGCGGTCAGCCGCCGCCCGTCGACAAGGGAGAAACTGCTCGGCCGGACCGCCTCCCGCTGAAGCTGCCGTTGACCGTCCGGTTGACCGTTCCGTTGACCGTCTTTGGGACCCTCTCTGCGCCCGTCTCTGGGACCTGACCTGGACATCTCGGCCTCGAAGTCCCCGCGTTCGGCTTCGTCGACCCAAGCCGAGATCCGCCCGACGACGTCACCAAGTGCGTCACCGGCCTTCATGGCACCCGGTGACAGGTCCCAGATCTCCTCGAACCTGCGATTGAGACCGAGCAGCTCGCCCTCTGGGGACACCGCCAGAACACCGTCCATGGCCGCGTCCATCTGGGCCTTGGCGAGCGCCGCCCGGGTCCTGAGGGCTTCTTCTTCGCCTCGGTGGCCACCACGGTCCGACGTCCCACGAGCCTAAGCCCGCTGTCGGGGCTAGTCGAGGTTGGCGGTGGTCATTGAAAGCCGGCCGTGCTCAATCGACCCAGCTCAGAGCCCGTCGTAGCTCTACTGAGTCCCTCCCGGCGCCTTTAGTGGAATACAGGCCACTCAAGATTGTTGAAGAGACAACGATCTTGCCGGGAAGCACACCGGGAACGACCCCGAGAGCGGGGGCGTGAAGACCCAACCGGCGGGAGTAAGAGGAGGAATCGTGTCAGAAACAGTCACACTGCCCCTGGTCTCGCTCACATCGGGCGTCATCCTGCCCGGGATGGTGTTCACGATGGCGCTCGAGACCGACGAGGCCCGTGCCGCGGTGGAAGCCGCCGGGTCCTCAGGTGGGCGCCTGGTTCTTGTTCCGAAGATAGAGGGGCGTTACTCCCAGGTCGGTGTGATCTCCGAGATCGTCGAGACCGGTGATCTGCCCGGTGGCTCCCACGCGGCTGTCGTGCGGGGTGTCGAAAGGGCGACGATCGGCACCGCAGTCCCCGGAACAGGGAGTGCTCTTTGGATCCAGGTGGATCCCCTCGGTCACACCGAGCCCACCCAGCAGGCCACGGACCTCGGCCGTGAGTACAGGGCGGTGCTCGAGAACATCCTTTTGCAGAGGGGCGCCGGGCGCATGGCCGACAGGCTTCGCGAGATCACCGACCCGTCTCAGATAGCGGACATCTCGGGTTACTCGCCCGACCTCACCCTCGCTCAGAAGGTGGAGGTCTTGGAGACTCTCGACCTCGAAAAGCGTCTGCGCCTGGTGCTCGGGTGGGCCCGCGACACGCTCGCCGACCTGACGTTGCGCGAGCGGGTCAAGAACAACGTCGAAGAAGGCATAGAGAAGACCCAGCGCGAGTTCCTGTTGCGCCGGCAGCTCGACGCCATCCGCAAGGAGCTCAACGAGCTCGACGGCAAAGAGGGTGACCTCGACGGTTCGCCCGACGGCTTCAGGGCCAAGCTCGAAGAGCTGGACGTGCCTGAAGGCGTGCGCGAGGCCGTCGTGCGTGAGATCGACAAACTCGAGCGCACCAGCGAGCAGAGCCCCGAGCACGGGTGGATAAGGACCTGGCTCGACACGGTGTTCGAGATCCCGTGGGGGACTCTCACCGAGGACCGCCTCGACGTCTCAGAAGCGGGCCGCATGCTCGACGAGGATCACGACGGGTTGAAGGACGTGAAAGAACGCATCCTCGAGCACCTGGCTGTCCGCAAGCTCCAGCAGGAGCGGGGCATCGCTCCGGTCGGCCCGCGTGGTGCGGGGGCGATCCTTGCCCTCGTCGGCCCTCCCGGGGTTGGCAAGACCTCCCTCGGTGAGTCGGTGGCGCGCGCTCTCGGCCGGAAGTTCGTGAGAGTGGCCCTCGGTGGCGTGCGCGACGAAGCGGAGATCCGTGGTCACAGGCGTACATATGTCGGCGCCCAGCCCGGCCGTCTCGTTCGTGCATTGCGCGAAGCCGGTTCGATGAACCCGGTCCTGTTGCTCGATGAGGTGGACAAGCTCGGCTCCGACTACCGCGGCGACCCTTCTTCTGCACTGTTGGAGGTCCTCGACCCGGCTCAGAACCACACCTTCAGGGATCACTACCTCGAGGTCGATCTCGACCTTTCGAAGGTGCTGTTCATCGCGACGGCGAACGTGGCAGAGACCATCCCCGGTCCACTGCTCGACCGTATGGAAGTGATCCGTCTCGACGGCTACACCGAAGACGAGAAATTGGCGATCGCCAGACACCACCTCCTTCCCCGTCAGATCCAGCGCTCCGCGCTTCGTCCTGACGAGGTCGAGGTGACCGACTCGGCGCTCCAGGCGATATCGGCCGACTACACGCGTGAAGCGGGCGTCCGCTCGCTCGAGCGTGAGCTCGGAAGGCTGCTGCGCAAGGTTGCGACCAAGCTCGCTTCTGAAGGAGAGCCCACAGACCAGAGCTCGGGTCCCCGGGTTGTGGTCGACGGTCCCGACGTGCGCAACTGGCTCGGGCGGCCGCGCTTCTTCTTCGAGGCAGCCGACCGCACTTCCGTGCCCGGCGTCGCCACGGGGCTCGCCGTCACCGGCGCCGGTGGAGACGTGCTCTTCGTCGAGGCCACCGACATGGAAGGCGCAGAGGGCCTGACCATCACCGGTCAGCTGGGCGACGTCATGAAGGAGTCCGCGGAGATCGCTCTGTCGTTCGTGCGGTCGCACGCGGCCGAGCTCGGGATCTCTCCCGACCGGTTCAAGGGCAGGCACTTCCACCTGCACGTTCCGGCGGGAGCGGTTCCGAAGGATGGTCCCTCGGCAGGCGTCACGATGACGTCGGCACTTGTGAGCCTCCTCAAAGACACGCCGGTGCGTTCGATTGTCGGCATGACTGGTGAGGTCACGCTCCAAGGTCGGGTTCTTCCGATCGGTGGTGTGAAGCAGAAGGTTCTCGCAGCGTTCAGAGCAGGGTTGAAAGAGGTTGTCCTGCCGGAGCGCAACGGTCCGGACCTGGAGGATGTGCCGGAGGCCGTGCGTGAACAGATGACCTTCCACTTGGCTGGTTCGGTTGCAGACGTGCTCTCCGCTGCTTTGAGCAGCGGCGAGCACGCCGACACGTCGACGGATGGGGATAGGGATGCCCCAGAGCCCGACAAAGCAGAATCGGATACAGCCGCCGCTGCTTGAGCATTGACCTGCTGAGAATTGACCAGCGCGGACGGTAGCTGCTGCTACCGTCCGCGTCGCGATGCGAGGTAGTTCGATTCTGGGATTCTGCTTAGCGGGAGTGGCTTGTTCTATCGGGCTGGTCGCGTGCGGTTCGACGCCGGGTGCGTCATCGCACCCGACCAGCTCGACTACTTCCACCACGGGATCCGTTCCAACGACGCAGTCGTCAGTGCCGGTTACGTCGGTTCCGCTGACGACCGTTCCCGTGACGACCTCGTCGGGTCCCACGTCGACGACAACTTCGACGATTCCGACTGACGAGATGACGTGCCAGCAGAAGGCGGAGCTCCATTACATCCGCATCGTGTCGTCAGTGACGGACTCGAGTGGGGGACTGACGGTCACCGGAAATCCAACCACCATGCACTGTGGTGGACCCGACGACTTCCAGTACAACTACTCGTCGTCTTCGACCGAAGTGATAACAGTCGTACCCGGAATATCGATACAGGTCCTGTCGCTCGTCGGCGGCACCGAGTCGCAGACGATCTCAGAAGGTCAGCTGTTCGCATACCTGCCGACCGACGAGGACACCCGGGTCTTTCTGATTACCGGGCCACTGAACGCGGTGACGGGACTGCAAGAGCAGTTCCATCCCTGATCACGTTCAGAGCGCTTCCTTTCTCGAACCATTCGATCTGTTCCGCGCTGAGGGTGTGAGAGCAGCTGAACGCAACACTCGAACCATCGGGCTTGGAGATGCTGCAGTTCACGAGCTTCTCGGGGGCTAGTCCCGCAAGCCCGACGACGTTGATCAGATCGTCCTGTTCGATCAGGTCGTAAGTGCTTTCCTCTGTGAAGACAAGGGGCAGGATTCCCTGCTTCTTCAGATTCGTCTCGTGGATCCGTGCGAACGATTTCGCAAAGACGACCACCGCTCCCCGGTAGCGCGGCTCCATGGCGGCAAGCTCTCTCGAAGAACCTTCGCCATAATTCTGGTCTCCCACCACGCACCATTTGACGCCCTTCAGGCTCAGATGCTTGGCGACCTCCGGGTACGGCTTCGTGGTCGCGTCGATGGGGTCTTTCCCTTCCCCTGTGGCGCCGGTGAACGCGTTGGTCGCTCCCACAAAGAGGTTCCCCGAGATGTTCTCCAGATGTCCGCGGTAGGCGAGCCAGGGTCCCGCCGCCGAGATGTGGTCTGTCGTGCACTTGCCTCGTGCCTTCACCGCCACCGGCATGCCGAGATAGTCGTTCCCGTCCCACTCCGCAAACGGCTCCAGTAACTGGAGGCGTTCGGAGGTCGGTGAGACCGCGATCTCGATGCTGCCGCGATCTACCGGCCCGTCCAACGACCCGTCCCTCGAGATCTCGGATTGTTTGAAGCCCGCCGGAGGAAGCACTGAACCGGCTGGAGCGGCCAGCGCCACGGCAGAGCCGTCCGGCGCGGTCAGCTTGTCGGTGGCCGGATCGAAGTCGAGGGTTCCGGCGAGCGCATATGCCACCACCGTCTCCGGGGAGGCCAGAAATGCCGACGTGTCGGCGCTCCCGTCGTTTCTCTTCGAGAAGTTCCGGTTGTAGCTCGTCACGATGGTGTTCTTGGTGCCCGCCACCAGACCCGCTCTGTCCCATTGCCCGATACACGGCCCGCATGCGTTGGCGAGAACCGTCGCCCCGATCGCCACGAGGTCCGACAAAAGGCCGTCACGCTCGATCGTCGCCCGGATCTGTTCGGATCCGGGGGTCACGTAGAAGGGCACTCGCGTTTTGAGACCACTGGCGGATGCCTGTCTGGCGATCGACGCGGCCCTGGCTATGTCCTCGTAGGACGAGTTGGTGCACGAACCCACGAGCGCGGACGAGATTTCGACCGGCACCCCGTTCGACCGGGCCCAATTGGCGACCTCTCCGACCCGGTGCGAAAGGTCGGGAGTGTCTGGGCCGTTTATCAAGGGACGCAGCTCGGACAGGTCGATCTCCACCACCTGGTCGAAATATTTGCCTGGATCGCTCTCGACCTCCGGGTCGCATCGGAGGTCGGCGCTCACCTGGTCGGCTGCGTCCGCGATGTCGGAACGGAAGGTGCCGCGCAGATACGAGGCCGTGTTCGCGTCGTAGCCGAACAGCGACGTCGTCGCTCCGAGCTCCGCTCCCATGTTGCAGATCGTGGCCTTGCCCGTGGCGCTGATGCTTTCGGCACCCGGACCGAAGTACTCGACGATCGCGCCCGTCCCTCCGCTCGTTCCGAGGACTCCGGCTACACGAAGGATCACGTCTTTGGCTGCGGTCCATCCCGACAGCTCGCCGGTCAGGTGCACACCGATGAGTTGCGGCCAACGAAGATTGAAGGGGAGTCCGGTCATGATATCGATGGCGTCGCCACCGCCCACACCGACGGCGACCATTCCGAGCCCGCCCGCGTTCGGCGTGTGGCTGTCCGTCCCGATCATCATCCCGCCGGGGAACGCGTAATTTTCGAGGACGACTTGATGGATGATCCCCGATCCCGGCTCCCAGAACCCGATGCCGTAGCGATCACAAACAGATCGCAGGAAGTCGTACACCTCGGCGTTGACGTCGCGCGCGGTGCCGAGATCGGTCGCGGCGCCGACCCGCGCTGTTATCAGATGGTCGCAATGAACGGTCGTAGGTATCAATACGTCGTCCAACCCTGCGGTCATGAACTGGAGGGCGACGATCTGTGCCAGCGCGTCCTGAAGTGCGAGCCTGTCGGGATCGAGATCGGCATAGGTGTGCCCGCGTTCGACGTCCGCGGCCGGGTCGCGCAGATGACTGAAAAGGATCTTTTCGGCCAGCGTGAGTGGGCGTGCGAGTCTTTTGTGAACCGACTCGAGTTTTCCCGGGAGCGTCTCGTAGAGCCGTATGGCGATGTCGGCCGGTTCGAGCGCCGGAGCTTGTGGGTCGCGGCTGGCGTCGGGCATTTAGAACCCCCAAATCTCTCGATGTTCCATAATTTCTCGAGACGCAAAGTCTCTTGATGTCAAGAGAAGTATCCAACCGATACCTCTTGATGTCAAGATATATTTGTCTCGACCGATTGCCCTAGGCCGATTTCCCCCGGCCCGGTTCCTATTGCCGCACTCCGGTGGGGGGTCACGAGTGGAGGTGCTTCAGATGGACGACGAGGTCGACCGCCTGGTCCGAGGCTGGACTAGCGCCCTTCCCGACCTGGATGTGAGCCCGCTCGAGGTGCTGTCCAGGGTGTCGCGGCTGGCGAGGCACCTGGATCGCCAGCGAAACGCCGTTTTCGCCCGCCACGACCTGGAGATATGGAGCTTCGACGTCCTCTCAGCGTTGCGGCGCGCCGTCTCACCGCCCGACCAGTCGCCGGGGCAGCTTCTGGCGCAGACACTTGTCACCTCTGGGACGATGACCAACCGGCTGGACCACCTGGAGGACAGGGGACTGGTCAGGCGCCGCCCGGATCCCCGCGACGCCCGATCTGTGCGGGTTCAGATAACCGCCGCGGGACGCAGAAGAGTCGATGCGGCCTTCGCGGATCTGATGCAACGGGAGGAGGCGATCCTGGGCTCGCTCGACGCCGAGGAGCGAGTCCTGCTCTCTTCGCTGCTCAAGAGGGTCGTGGCCCCATTCGATCCCTGAGCCCGGCGACAAGGCGACTGCTAGCGTCGCAAAACATGGGGATATGCAAAGACGTTTTGGCGCCGGGCAGGCTACGGCCGCGGCCGGCCTCCGGTGCGGTCGTCGTCGTGCTCTGTTCGTTGGCGCTTCTTGCGGCGTCAGCGTTACCGGCCACGGCTCGGTCGATCGTTAACCCGCCGAATTCGAAGAGCCCCACCGTTGTCGAAGCCGGCTATGACGCGGCGACAGCCTCTGCGAGCTCGGCGTCCGACACCTTTCACGTCCCGAAGCTCACATGCACTTCGGCATCTTCTGCTTACGACGCGGTCAATCTCGAGCAGGGTGACGGATCGACCGCCGAGGCCGTCGCCAGCCTCATCGGACGTTGCACCAGTTCCACCGCTTCGTACATCTTCCTATGCGACTTCCCGGCGCAGGGAGTGAGCAAGTACTTGACGCTGACGTTTACCCCCAAAGAAGAGGTGGACGTCTCGATCAAGTCTTCGGGGGATATCAGTGTGACCGCCGGAGGGACGACCCAGTCCGCGTCGGGTCATTCGTTTTCTGTAACAGACACCGTGGCCGTCGTTGTCGTATATCCGGCGATCGTCTCCAAGGACACCCGCTTCAGCAAGGTGAAGTTCACCGCCGTCAAGATCTCAGGTAATCCACTAGGTGGGTATTCGACGACAAAGCTGACCGGCAAAAGAGGCAAGAAGGTGATCGACAGCGCCGGCCCCATCGCCGGCGGCGACGCGTTCACGGTCAGCTACGGCTGATCTCCCACCGGCCTTGGCCAAAAACTCCGATCGGACGCTCGAAAAGCTGAGGGAGATCTGTCTTTCGTTTCCCGAAGCAACCGAACGGCTCAGTCACGGCGCTCCGAGCTTCTTCGTGCGCGACAAGTCGACTTTCGTCAACGCCTGGCTCAACGGTCACCACGCAGACGAATTTCCGCACCTGTGGTGCGCCGCACCGCCGGGGGCTCAGCTCGAGCTGGTCGAGCAGGAGCCCGATCATTTCTTCAAGCCGCCGTACGTGGGTCATCGGGGCTGGATCGGTGTCCGCCTCGATACAGGCCTCGATTGGGACGACATCGACGCCATCTGCGAAGACGCATACCGTACGGTGGCACCGCGAAAACTGGTCGAGCTCTTGGACCAATCCCAAGGCTCCTAAAACTGACTGGAACCTTCACTGGATTTCGGTTGTTACGGAGCACCTACCTGAAGGCCACGATGATTTAGCGGTTCTTCAGGTCACCGCCGGTCGGACGCGTGCCCTTGGGACTTTCTCTCGAACCGGCCCGGCCGGAACACAGGCCAGCTCCTGTTTCGCCCGAGCCAACCCTTCGCTCGTAAGGCGGTAAAGGTGCCGCCTGGGTCTGCCTGCGGGCTGCTCATCTTCCCAGCACGCCTCTAACAATCCGCGATCGGCCAATCGAATCAATATGGGGTAGAGCGTTCCCGATTTGAGTCCGGTTGACTGGGCCACGTCATAGCCGTGGTGCCATCCCCGGGGTCGTGAGCACAGAGCACTCATTACTGTCAGCGTCTGCGCTGAGAACTCACGATCACGGACCACGGTATTAACTCTACTTAGATAGAACTTGGGCTGGATATTTTCATTCTACCTATGTAGACTTATTGGGTGTTGGAGGGATCGAGGCGCTCGCCTCTGAGCCGCGCGGCAGCCGCGGCTGCTCGCTGCATCGTTCGCCTGCTCCCAGCCAAAGAGCGCGAATGGGTCGAGGCGGTCTGGGCCGAATTACCGGAGGTTTCTCGCGGGCTGCCGCGGTTCTTCTGGCGCGTGGGCGTTGTGCGCCTTGTCGCTCAGGAGTTGTCGGTGCGTCGCCGGGTCGTGACCACGCTACTTTTCACAATCGCTGGTGCATCAATCGTGTGGGAAGTTTGGCCAGGGTCGTCAGCCATGCTCTCCACTGAACTCAACCGGGTCGATGCGTTCGGGATGGTCCTGATGCTCGCGGTGCTGGCCGTCGTTTCGCGGCTGATCCTGGGCCCTGTGGGCGACGGCCGTATAGCCAGATTCCTGCGGATCAGTGCGTACGTCAGTCTGCTGGCGTTGTTACCTTCGAGGGCCGCCATTGAGCAGTTCTCCTTCCAGTTGCCGCGCGGGAATGTTCCACTGCTTCTTTACCGAGCTATCAATGGGTCCCACAGCGGAGCGCAGAACATCTGGCTAACTGAGATCGTTTCCTTTTTGGTCCCCATGGCGCTATACGCGGCCGCCATTGTCTGGATGACTTCGCGGCGTTCGCGCGTCACCTCGACCACGCTCGTTGTCGGCGCCGGACTAGGCCTTCTTCTCGGCGTCGTCATGTACATGGTCGCTCCCCTTGGGATAAGCAAAGTGGCTACGAACCCGTGGATCGCGGGCTCCGACATCGATCCGCTGGTCCTTCTCGCGTGGATCCTCGTGGTGTGTGGCCCAGGTGTGGCCGGTGCCATTGCTTATCGAAAATCAGCATCGAGCGATCCACCTCCGCCAATAGGGGATCAGATGCGTCAGTTCGTGGCAGCCGGCCTTCTCGCGAACATCGTAGGAGCGCTGTTCGTAGCCGTTCTCAGTTCCGGAACGATCGCACTGATGATCAACGTGCCATCGTTACAGCACTGGCTCTATAACGGTCGACGTCTCTTATTCGGCGTAAGCGGTTTGCAACCGGTCTTGCGTGGTGACCCTGGAGCGATTGCGTACAGCCATCAGATCACTGCTGTCTCGGACTCGGGCGGACTTCATGCCATCTGCATAGGGTTCCTACTGATAGCGGTCTTGACGACCGGATTCATCGCGCTGTTGATGTGGGAAACCGAGCGTGCGAAACCCGACGACCCGCGACCAGGCCATGGCGGCAAATGGAATCCTGAGCCCGCGCCTGATCGACCGGATGATCCCCGAGGCTTGGCTGGAGCGAAGGATCCGATCTTCCCCGTCGGCTACGGGCGCGCCAAATCTGGCCTGCGACAACGAGTTACAGCTTCGTAGGTATCGGCCCGTGCCCGTTCGGCGGACGGCGCCGTCCTGTCGGTGTCAGATGTGGACCGATGCGAGCGGGAAGTCGTGACCGGTCAGCCAATGGCGCCCCACCTCTTTGTGGTCCTTCCACGCGGCGATCGCCACTTCGTCGTCTTTCTGACCGAGACTCTCGGGCGTTACACGGAGCCGTTCTGCCACTTCTGAAAGCGACGACAGGTCGAAGCCGTAAACCTCGGCCGCCGACTCGCCGATCATCCGGCGGGTCTCGGCGACAGGGACGTCGTGATAGGTCTTTTCGAGCCAGGTCCGCGAGTTGGGCCAGGTGCCCTCAGGATGGGGGAAGTCGTTTCCCCACAACATGTTGTCGATTCCGATCTCGTAGCGCATGCCGATCTCGCGACGCTTCGTATTGGACGCACCGATGAAGCAGTTTCTGTCGAAAGTCTCGCTGGGCATCGTTTGAAGACCGAGTGAAGCCAGCTTCTCCGCGCCCTTCTGCCCGAGGAATAGACGGTCCCAGAACCACAGGAGTCCAGGAACCCACCAGCATCCGGCTTCAGTGACACCGAAGCGGAGCTTCGGGAATCTTTCGAATACGCCAGACC